>CAISPD010000188.1 GCA_903887275.1 uncultured Mucilaginibacter sp. | reverse complement strand
GGCTTTACTGCTGCCAGTCAGCTGAAATAGCGTGCGGACATAGTTTTTGTAGGCTTGTTGAACGTGAAGGGTAGCTGAATCTGTTTTGAAATAATAGTCACGGTCTGGCAAGCCAATGCCACCCTGGTAGATATGGGCTATGTTGATAGCGCTATTTTTATTATCGGGACCAATACCAAAGCTGATGATAGAACGGTTTCCGGATTTGAATTCCCTGGCCACAAACCTAAGCAGCGATGACCTGTTGTCAATCGCATTGATACGGGCCAGTATGGGTTGCACGGGTTGATAGCCACGTCTGTTAATAGTAGCCAGGTCCATGCCGGATTCGTAAAAATCACCCACCTGCTGCTCAATACTTTCAGGAGTATTTTTTGCTTTTGAAACGCTATCCAAAATACCTTGCAATAGCTTCTTCTGCGGTATATTCAGGAATGAGTAAGAGCCCACGCCTGATTGATCGCTCGCGATCTTGACGGTGTCATACCAGCGTCCATTCACATATCGAAAGAAATTATCTCCTGGTTTTACCTGCGGGTCCAACCCGGCGACATCAACAAAGCTTTTTTTCTGCGCATGAGCAAAAGTTCCAATACTCAAAATTGCCGAAGTAAGACAGAGGCCTAATAATTTATTCATTATCACAAATTTGGTTAAAGATAATTGTTGCCACTCACCACAACAAATCATTTTTAAAGGTATCAACCAAACTGACGCTCTGAAAATTCTGCCAAAGCTTGGAACTCTTTCTTGCACGGGACTGTTTTGCGACAGTGCGAGCGCGCCCTCGCTTCCACGATATTTAAAAGCAGTTTTTGCATTTATAGGATCAGGTATTATCGAAAGCCCTTTAATTGCTGATCAATGCTATTTATCATCACCTGCATTCGTTTCAGTATCTAAAATTACCTATACGATTTATTAGCGCTACTATATTTTTTTTGCTTTTTAACACTTTAAGTACAATCTTTAGCCTATCGTAATCACTTCAGTTTGCTATTTCCTACTTTTTTAATTTTTCAAGAACAACCGGTGACAATCCGTAGTAATTGTTGTTCAAAACATGTTTAATTGAGGCGCGTCAGAATTTAGTTGATTACAAAAAAATGTACAGCAATAACTTCTGTACAACTGCTTTAAAAAAGAACTCTTAATAACGATTTAAATAATCAATACAAGAATTTTAATTTGCAAATTCTTGTATTAACTGCACCTTTAAAAATGACCACAAAAGAACGCCTGTTTATAAAGATCCACACTTTATTAAGCAGATCCCGAACCATTACCAATTTCGCTATAAAACTGCGGAACCAGTGTAACCAGGTGATCAATAGAAGGTATAGCATTAAAGACATGTCGCCTGCATTGAATGGCGAACACTTATTGCTGGACCAGGTGATACCTTTATGTAAAAATTATTTCGACATAGGTGCAAATAAAGGAGAATGGACCAGTTACCTGATTGAGAAAGTAAACACCTCCGATAATAACTATTTCCTTTACGAGCCCGGTAATGTGGCCTATGCAATTCTGACCGAACGTTTTAAAGGGAATAGTGCAATCCACCTCAATAAACTGGGCTTAAGCGATACCGAAGGCAAAATTGTTTTTTACGAACAGGATAATGCCGGTGAGCTATCTTCAGCCATTGAAAACTGGGCTGGTGAAGGTGCCACCGCATTTGAAGTTGAAACAACTACGGTCGATTCTGAATTTGCTAAACTGAAGATCAACTATTTAGATTACCTCAAAATTGACACCGAAGGCTTTGATCTAAAAGTATTAAAAGGTGCCACTGGTGCCATTCAGAAGCAAAGCATTGGCTTCATTCAGTTTGAGTACAACTCGGTATGGGCCCTGTCTGGTGCAACTCTGGCAGAAGCCTACCGATTATTGGAAAATGGCAATTATACCATTTTCCTGATCCAACCAAACGGATTATATAATTACGATATCAAAAGCAAAGGTGAATTTTATGCCTTTTCCAATTTCATCGCGGTATCCCCTGCCAACCTTATCCATTTAAAGAAGATCATCAGGGGCGCTGCGTAGGTTTGAAGCAAATCTAATATAAAATCACATTGCTATTTATCCCACCATACCCGGCTAGTCATCTTATCGCCACCAGCCAATCGGGCTACCGCAATGTTATAATTGGCAAGATTAGTTGTTTTCTGACTCGGCGGATAAGTAAGACGACGCGGTATGGTACCATTGGTTACATTTCCCGGGTAATTTGTTGGGGTTAATAAAGGATATCCCGTCCGTCTCCAGTTAGACCACGATTCATATTCATCCATTAAAGTACATAGCCAGTACTGTGTGTTAATTTGGGCCAGCGCATTGCTATCTGAATAGGCTACGTTATTGTAATAGGTTTCCGCATCGCTATCACTGATAACGGCATTAGCACCATAAGCCGCCAATTGCGTTACTGCCGCCAAAACCCCGTTTTTATAATGCGTTTCCGGGTCGCCGCCTATCCCCCATCTTTTAGCAGCATCGGCCAATAGCAACTCCGTTTCGGCATAAGTAAGAATAAGACTTGGTGCAGCTGTGTTCAGTATATTGTTGTTAAGTCTCGAATAGCCTAAAATACCAGTAGCCGGTATAGAGTCAAGCTGGGTGATATCAAAAGCAGGATTGCTTCCGCCAACAATAAAGCCTGCCGGCATACCAACCTGATCTGAAGCATTGCTGTTACTGATATTATTACCATTGTCGTCAGTGGTGTATATCCAGGAAACAATCGGTAACCTTGGGTCACTGTTGGCTTTCATACCGCTAATAAACACACTCGAGAGTCTCAGGTCTGTACTATCATTGCCAAAAATTTCGAGTGCATCCCTGTTTTGTGTAAGCTGATTTCCGTCCTGATGCTGTACAATTGCATTATCAGCATTACTTTGAAAGGTGTTGCCCACTGCTTTGCTTACGTATTTTTGCGCCGTAGCCGGATCAATTTTTGTTAAACGCATAGCCATCCGCACCAATAAAGAATTACCGAATTTTTTCCATTGCGCAATCTGGTCGCCAGACGAAGAATAGAGCACATCGCCGCTTGGTTTATCGGCGCTTTCACTCAAACTGTCAACAGCTTGTGATACTTCTTTCAGCAAATCGGTATAGATAACCTGCTGCTGATCATAAACAGGCGTGTAAATACGATCATAATAGCCTAAACCTGCCTGAAAATAGGGAATGTCTCCGTACAGATCGGTCAATTGTTCAAACACCATAGCTTTCATAATTCGTGCCATTTGGTGCAGGTTACGGTATTGGGGCTTGTTTGCGGTCAACAAATTCAGCTCAACCGCAGGCTGTACTTCTGAAGTATAGGAATCCTGGAACAGCTCACCCATACCGCCAATGTTATTTAAATACTTATCGCCATAATAAAAGGATGGATTGGTTGATGCGGTATGTTGGATAAAACACCCTGCTGCGCCCCATTTGGTTGCCCAGGCGCTGCCACCAAAATTTGTGCTTCCGGTATACATCAGCTGAACTGTTGTCAGCAGCAGATTTGGGTCATATTTTGCGGCTGTGATCGCATCCGGATTGGTATTGACAGCCGTTAATTCTTTTTTACAAGCGTATAGCGTGATCGATATAAACGCAGCTATAACCCAATATTTATATGTAAATTTCATATCCTAAATTTTAAAATAACACAGCCTTAAAGTTTTATATTAAGATTTAACCCGATAGTTCTGGAATAAGGCACTGCAGGTGCTTCCAAACCCTGGGTATAAACAGATGCCGAATAGGTTGATTCCGGATCGATGTTTGGAGTATGTTTCACCAATGTGTACACGTTGTGGCAAACAAAACTCAGCCTTAATCCATGTATCTTATTGTTGAACAGTTTTTTCACCGGAAAATCAAATCCAAAAATTATCTGCCTTAGCTTTATAAAACTGGCATCATATACAAACTGCCCTTCATTTGCACCGGCCCAATCAGCATAGTAGCCCGAAGCATATTGCTGATTTGTTCCATATAAAACATCTCTGCCGGGTAAAGTTGCTTTTGAC
The DNA here is from genome assembly GCA_903887275.1 of uncultured Mucilaginibacter sp. Lineage (GTDB taxonomy): Bacteria > Bacteroidota > Bacteroidia > Sphingobacteriales > Sphingobacteriaceae > Mucilaginibacter. Next base: position 26,919 of record CAISPD010000188.1, on the reverse strand, counting down.
AAGCCTTGCCCGTAGGCCACAAAATTTGTATTGGAAAACAGCTTCCCGCCAAACTTTCCGTCTACAAGGAAGGACAAGCTGAAATGTCCGTATCTGAAAGAGTTATTTACACCTCCGGTCCATGGACTGATTGCCGAACCAAAATCTTTGGGTTGCGCCAGAGAAGGATCTGGAGCACCCAGCCCCGGATCGATTATGATCTTTCCATTGCTATCTCGTGCCGGGTCAAGTGCTATGATCTGCAGAGGCTCTTTTCCAACAATCTGTTGAGTATAGGCCGTTGCTCCCCAGTCCTGTGCTTCGTTGCCGAGGGTAATTTGATTCTGACCACCCAGGGAGATCACTTTACCCCTGGTATACGATGCATTGAAATTAATATCCCATGAAAAATCGGTGCCCTTAACGGGTGTACCACCTATTTGTAATTCAACACCACTATATTTTAAAGTACCAACATTCAGTAGCGCCGAATTATAGCCCGAAGTATAATCAATACTTACAGGTACGATATCGTCTTTTACAGTTTTCTGATAGATAGCCAGGTCGAATTTTAATCTCCCTTTAAAAAAGTCCAATTCAAGACCTCCTTCGATTTCACTCCTTGAGGAAGGCCGCAATCCACTGTTGGGCACTGTTCCATTGCCGGCAGTACCTATAGGGAAAACTCCGTTTGTTACATGTAAAGTACCTGCAATAGAGTAGGTTTGCAGGGTTTGATAAGGATTATCTGCTGCACCACCTACATCCGCGTAACTTAACCTGATTTTTCCAAGGTCAAGGCCTGGTATATGCCACAACTCAGAAAATACAAATGAACCACTAAATGAAGGGTATAAATAATTTATTTTACCGGGTGCCAGCGTTGAATACCAGTCGTTACGGGTGGTAGCAGTAAGGTAAATCAAATCTTTATAAGAAATATCTGCACTGGCATAAAGCGACTGAAATTCTTCATTATTGATATTATACTGATCTGTTAAATTTTCCAGGTTGCCGATATTATATAAAAAAGGGATCGCAAAATTCTGCCCCGATGCGATCACAAACTCCTGCACCGATTTTCGATAATTAGCACCCAGTAAAATATTGGCAGCGAAATCCTTGCTCAAATTGAATTTCCTGCCTGTGGTAAGGTCAATATTCAGTTCGGTTTGCTTTACGTTTTGTTCGTTCATATCACCTGCAATACCGGCAGCAACCAAATAACCGGTACCTATAGGTTCAATATTGGTATTTCGGTCGTTAGTGTAATCATCAGCAACAGCAAGCCCGATAAAGTAGCCGTTATCAAAAGTGTATTTTGCATTGGCGGAACCCGTGAACCTATTGCGATGGATAGCACCCTGAAACTCATATGCAGCAAAATAGGGGTTAGTAGTATACGGGTCCGAAAATGGATTTAATTCGTAGCCGTTGGCAAGAGTACCATTACCGTTGGCCCCTGCCAAAGTTGTAATATTAATATTGGGGGGTACAAACATTGGGCCCCAGTTCAAATTCCCAACCGCATCAGAAACATTAGGCGCATTTTTTGTAAAAGCCGAAATATATTGCGAAGAAAGATCAAGGGTTAGGTTCTTCCCAAATTTTAAATTGGTAGACTGGTTAAAAGTCAATCGTTGCAGACCTGCGTTCGGCACATAACTCTGATCATTAAGGTTGCTTACCGAAAAGCGTGTTGCGCCGTCGTCACCAAAACCTTTACTAAAAGCAACGGTATTGGTAAAATTACCTCCCGGACGGTAGAAACGCCCCAAATTACCGATGGCCGCTTCCGAGTAAGGCCTTTGAACTCCATCAAACTGGTAGGTCTGTGAGCCATCAAGTTTAGCGCCCCAGCTACTTTCCATTGAACCCAAAGCATTAGCAGCACTAATTGGTTTTGCGCCATTACTACCTTGTCCGTAAACGGTTTGAAAATTGGTCTCGTCAATAACAGTTTCTCTTACATAATTTGAATTAACTTCTACACCTAACCCATCGGTATTTTTACCTTTTTTGGTGGTTATCATTACAACACCATTTGAACCACGATAACCATACAAGGCGGACGCAGCTGCACCTTTTAATATCGATATGGTCTCAATATCATCCGGATTGATATCGCTTATCCCATCACCGCCGTCTTTGCCCCCATAGCCTCCGCCAACATCGGTAGTTGCATAATTATTATTTACCAATGGGATACCATTCAATACATAGAGTGGCTGGTTATTGCCGGTCATGTTTGTGATACCCCTGATAACAACGTTACTTGCCCCATTTGGGCCGGTAGCAACGCCACTAACATTCACACCTGCTACCCTGCCTTCCAAACTGTTTACAAAACTATTTTCCCTTGCCTCCGTTATGCTGGTTCCCTTTACTTCGGATACCGAATAACCAATGGCACGTTTTTCCTTTGAAATACCCAGCGCCGTTACTACAACCTCTTTTAGCTGCTCTTTCGTTTCGCCAATCTTAATGCTGAGCTGGGTTTGATTTCCTACCGTTACTTCTAGTGTCTTGTATCCGATATAAGTAAAAATCAGAACCGACTTACTGTTTGCAGCTATTGCAAATGCGCCGTTGTTATCTGTTGATACTTTTGTTTTGGTTCCCTTTAAGGATACCGTAACCCCGGGAAGCAATGTTCCTGTTGTTTCGTCGGCAACTGTGCCGGAAATCAGTTTCTGGGCAGCAGCGCCCTGGGCTGCTGCAGTACCTACACCTATTAGCAACAAAAGTGCCAGCAAGTAAAGATTTTTAGAAAGGTAAATTGCGGTTTTGAAGTAGCTGTTTATTTGCATAAAATAAATTTAACTCTAGGGTGATTGAAAAAGCAGATTGTTGCGATTTAGTGCTTTTTAAAACAGGAGCTCTAATCGCAATACATTTTAAAGGGTTAAGTGTTTTAGCATCGCAAAAAATACTTGCTTCAGTAATAAACCAGCGTTGCTAAATTCATCACCATGGGCAAGCTATCTCGCTTTCGATAAAAATATCATTTTTTTTAGCAAATCAGGCTAATTGTAATAGATTTTTGATGATTTTATTTCCCTCGAATCCGGGCCTGGACATTCACACAGCAATTGTATTGCATTTTGTGGCTATTATCATTTAGTACTCAACCCGCACGTGGTAAATACTCATCAGCATCCGCTTAAAAATAGTTTTTATCGTTTCGATCTCTTTCAAGGTGATATCACTGTCCTTTAACTGATCCTGGTTAAGCTTATATTTTACAATACGGTCAACCAGGTCGCTGATAGATTTCTCATTAGGTTCACGAAGTGAACGGGAAGCGGCTTCTACCGAATCGGCAAGCATCAGTACACCCTGTTCTTTCGAGAATGGAATCGGTCCGGGGTAACGAAAAATATTCTCGTTGACAAATTTTTCAGGAAAATTTTTCAGGAACGACTGGAAGAAATAATCTACCCGGGTATTACCATGATGGGTACGGATAAAATCGATGACGATATCTGGCAGATTGGCCTTCCTGGCCATTTCAACGCCTTTGCTCACATGCCTGATAATGATCTGGGCACTTTCTTCATACGGCAGCTTATCATGAGGATTAAACCCCGAACTCTGATTCTCTATAAAGTAAAGTGGGTTTTCAAGCTTACCAATATCATGGTATAAGGCACCGGCTCTTACCAGCAAAGCATTGCCACCTATACTAAAAATAGCATTTTCGGCCAGGTTTGCCACTTGTAAGGAGTGCTGGAAAGTACCCGGTGCCGTAAAAGCCAGATCGCGGAGTAAGGGGGCATTGGTATTGGTCAATTCGATGAGTGTAATGTCTGAAGTTATACCAAATACTTTTTCAAAAGCATAGATCAGCGGGTAAGCCAGCAGGGTGAGCATAACGCTAACCACAAAGGGAATAAAATCGGCCCAGTCTATACTAAATATACTCCCTTCCCTGATAAAGGAAATACCCAGGAAAGCAACAAAATAACCCGAAGTTATGATGAGTGCCGAAGTGAGGAACTGTCCCCGGCGCATCAGATTTTTAATACTGTAGATAGAGACCATGCCGGCCGTAACTTCAAAATAAGCAAACTCAAAGCTGTTGGGTACAAAAAAGCCTGCTACCAATATTACCAGTACATGAATATTAAGTGCCAATCGCGTATCGAATAAAATACGTATGATGATAGGCACTATACAGTATGGGATGTAGTATAAGTTAGGCAACTGCAGTTTAATAGCAAGCGAGAGTGAAGCCAGCATAGCAGTAACTACCAGCAAGATGAGCCCTACTAATCGGTTATCCTGATAAATATCCCGACGGAACAGGTAGAGGAATACAATAAGCAGTGAAATGGCCACCGTAACCAGTAAAAACTGCCCGAGTAAAACCAATTTTGGATCGCCATTAACCCTGGCATTATCATCAAAAGCTTTTTTCAACGATTCCAGCTTTTGATAAACTGCGTCATTGATAATGGACCCTTTGCGAACGATGACCTCGCCTTTCTGAACCATACCACGGGTTTGCGATAGACCATCAAGCACCTCCTTCTCCAGGCGTTTTGTTAATGGATCATCATAACGCAGATTATTTTGTAAACGATTTTGTATCAGATCAAGCAAAAAAGACTGGTCGAGATTTTTGTAAAGGGCGAGCTTTTGGCTGCAAAAAGTAATCGCTTTTTCTTTAGTAAATAAATCAGCAGTATTCCTGTCACTCGCTACATTTTTACTCAAAATGGTGATCGGATAGTTTTGCTGCGTTTGCTGATATTTGGATATCAGGTTCAATAACCCTTTATTATAAATTTCCTTCAACAGCGCCTCACCGGTATCAAAATACAATTGCTTTTGCGCATCCTTCAAGCCGGCATTATGCCATTTGATATCAAAATCAGACTTATATCCTTCCAAAGCCTGGGTGGCAATATCCTCGTCTAACTGGTAAATAGGCGATATGCTATGTAAAGCCGCCTGCTGATCAGTTTCAAGTTCCTGCGGAGTTTTAAGTATGGCAAAATCATAGGGCGATATCAGGTCCTTTTGTGTCCAAATGCGTCCACGATCATATTCGTACCTGAATTTTGCCTGTTTGGGCAGGGTAAAAACAATCACGACAATACTGCTTACGATCAATACGTATTTCAGGTAAAGGGAGTATTTACGCAGAAAAGCTTTTTGCCGGGTATTGGTTAGCTGAGCCATTGATCGTTATTCCAGATCCAAAAATAGTGTTTTTGGTTGATAGCGTTCGTTTCAGTTGATGAAGTAAATTTGTTGAGGTGCATCTTGCAGGTTTTAACCATTATTCGGACTAAAAAAAGCTAAATTTGTATTAATTATAAACGCAGTACTGCGTGGCCAATGAAGCAATGAGGCGCAGTAAATCACCTGATGATCCTATGAAGGAAGTATATATCGTTTCAGCAACACGTACGCCTATCGGCAGTTTCGGAGGCACACTCAGCCCGCTTACAGCAACACAACTGGGTGCAATAGCTATAAAATCGGCCATTGCAAAGGCTGGAATCGAGCCCGGGCAGGTACAGGAAGTATATTTAGGTAATGTATTATCGGCAAATATTGGTCAGGCTCCTGCCACTCAGGCAAGCATTTATGCCGGTTTGGGCCATTTGCCGGCAACAACTATCAATAAAGTATGTGCTTCGGGCATGAAAGCAATTATGCTGGGTGCACAGAGTATTGCGTTGGGGCAAAATGATATTGTTGTTGCCGGTGGTATGGAAAGTATGAGCAATGTGCCTTATTATTTAGATAAGGCCCGCAATGGCTATCGTTTGGGCAATGGGCAAATTATAGACGGGCTGGTCAAAGACGGATTGTGGGATGTTTATAATGATTACCACATGGGCTCGGCAGCAGAACTATGTGCGACAGAATGCCAAATCAGCCGCGAAGATCAGGATGCTTATGCTATCGAATCTTATAAGAGATCACAAAAGGCCCAGGAAGAAGGAAAATTCGATGATGAAATTACGCTGGTTGAACTCAAAGATAAAAAGGGTGAGGTAACCCAATTTAGCCGGGATGAAGAGCCGGCAGCAGTAAAATTTGATAAAATACCAGGTTTAAAGCCTGTATTTAAAAAAGACGGTACCGTAACTGCTGCAAATGCTTCAACACTGAACGACGGCGCTGCGGCACTGGTTCTGATGAGCAAAGAGAAAGCAATAGCGCTGGGCATTAAACCATTGGCCCGCATAGTTTCCTATGCCGATGCACAACAAGCACCAGAATGGTTTACAACCACACCATCAAAAGCAATCCCGATTGCTTTACAGCGGGCTGATTTGTTATCAGATCAAATAGATTTTTTCGAGATCAACGAAGCATTTTCGGTAGTTGCTATTGCCAACAACCAGCTATTAAAGCTCGACCCTGCAAAGGTGAATGTTAATGGTGGTGCAGTTTCACTGGGGCACCCACTAGGTGCATCAGGGGCACGAATTGTAGTTACACTATTGCATGTTTTACAGCAAAATAGCGGCAAATACGGAGTTGCGGGAATTTGCAATGGTGGCGGCGGGGCAAGCGCAATTGTAGTCGAAAATTTACGTTAATTCATTCTATGAAAAACCTGTTTATCCTGATTTTTTTGAGCGTATTTACTCCAATCTTTGGATTTGCCCAACATTCTGACGACAGTAAGTACCTGAAGGTATTGGCCTTATACCAGGATAGCCTTGCCGACATTGGAAAAAAACTGATCAATAACGACACCGAAATGGAGCGGCAAAATGCTAACGCTCAATTTATAAAGATGCTGGTAAAAGCCTTGAAAGTACCGCAGTCTTTCAATTTTGGTTTCGACTCCGTAAAATCTGTTCGCATTTTAAATGCACCTGATAACCGCTTCCGCATTTTTACCTGGTTCATGCAGTTTGATGATGGTAGCTTTCGTTATTACGGCACCGTACAAATGAATACAGGCGATAATCGCCTGGTGATGTTTCCGCTAAGCGACTATACACCGCTCATCAAAAACCCGGAAGATTCGGTTGGATCACCCAAAAAATGGCTGGGCGCAGTTTATTACCAGATCATCCCGGTATATACCGAGAAATATCCTTATTATGTGCTATTAGGCTGGAAAGGCAACAACGTAAAAACCAATAAAAAAGTGATCGATGTGATCACGTTCAGAGACGACAAACCTGTTTTCGGGCATTCGGTATTCGATGGTAATGGTAAGGTTCGTAAACGCGTTGTTTTTGAATATACCCGCCAGGCCTCCATGCTGCTCAAATATATTCCCGATCAGCACCTCATTGTATTTGACCACCTGGTACCTGCCGACAAACGGCAAAAAGGGAGTTTTGAATTTTATGGCCCCGATCTTACCTACGATGGCTATAAGTTTAAAGATGGGCGCTGGGAGTATGTAGAAAATCTGGATTTGCGTAATAAACCGGACAGTCACGATAACGATTTCATAGATCCCAAAAAACAAGCCGAGATAGATAAGGCGTCGGGGAACTGAGGGGGTTTTTAGTCCGAAAGTCCGCGTAAGTCGGGAAGTCCGAAAGATTTTTTGGGGATGTTCTTTGGTTTTTATGAATTTTGAGCGGCGATCATGCTAATGCAGGATACCGCGTGGAAATGAATTAACTATCCGTCATTGTTAGGAGGAAAGCAATGACTTTTTATTATTTTTCCACTTGGTTCGATATGTGAATTTATCCATTGGCAGGATCGATCTTTCTACAATAACGGTACTCCTTTGATTTGCAAGTTGGGAATTTGCTTCGTTCCTCGAAACGACCCGGGTTTTTCAATGAGCGAATGAGCGAGCATATAAATGACCTAATGACGCATCGCAAATGACCAATGCCCAATAATCATTGACCCCCACACTAAAACTTTCCATTTCCGATAATAATAGTATTTTAGACAAGTTTTTGATATTGTAACTATGACCCCAAGCGCCCAGGCTATTGCAGCTCCCGAAAAACAAAAATCAAGATTCCCTAAAAGTGTACCCTTTATTATTGGCAATGAAGCTGCAGAACGTTTCAGCTTTTATGGGATGCGTTCAATATTAACGCTATTTCTGGTAAAGCAATTTTTCAACCCTACGGGCAATGCAGCGCTTTCTACAGTTGCCGATGCCAGGGCTAATTCGCTGAATCACTATTTTGTAATGCTGGCTTATGCACTGCCTTTTGTAGGGGGCCTGGTTGCCGACTGGTTTACAGGCAAATACAAATTGATTTTATACATTTCCATTGTTTATTGCTTTGGCCATTTGCTGTTGTCGATATTTGATACCAATCTCGATGGATTTACCTTCGGCGTTATTGTGGTAGCAATTGGAGCAGGCGGTATTAAATCCTGTGTCTCTGCTAACGTAGGCGACCAGTTTGATGCAACCAACCAGGACCTTCTATCAAAAGTGTATGGTTGGTTTTATTTTGCTATCAACTCGGGCTCAATGTTTTCAACAATGCTCATTCCCTGGACTTACCAGAATTACGGTGCAAAATGGGCATTCGGCATTCCTGGTATCCTCATGGCACTTGCTACGGTGATCTTCTTTTCGGGCAGAAAAAAATATGTTCGCGTTGCTCCGGCAGGTGTCAATAAAAATAACCTGGTATTTATAACTTTTTATGCCCTTACGCACCTAAGCGAGAAAAAACCCGGCGAATCAATATTAGATGTTGCCAAAGAAAAATTCGATCCTGAAAAAGTTGAAGGAATGAAGGCTGTTTACAGGGTTATTATGGTATTCTTTTTTGCCCTGGCTTTTTGGGCAGTATGGGATCAATGCCTGTCGGAATGGGTGCTTTATGCTGACAAAATGGACCGCGCTATAAATCTGGGCTTTACCAGCTTTACCGTATTAGCAGGCCAGGTATCAACCATAAATACCGTTTTCCTATTGATATTTATCCCAATTTTCAATTATTGGATCTATCCTGCATTGGATAAGCGTGGACTTAAAACTACCCCTTTGCGCCGCTTAGGATTTGGTTTATTACTTACTGCTTCATCTTTTGTTGTGATTGCTGTGATTCATAAAAGCATCGACGCGGGTGCACATCCATCTATATGGTGGCAGGTTTTTGCTTACATGTTATTGTCAGCTGCTGAAGTTTTGGTATCTATTACAGGTTTGGAATACGCCTACACGCATTCACCAAAATCAATGAAAAGTACCATGACCGGCATTTGGTTCCTGGTAGTATCAGCGGGCAACCTGATCACTGCATTGGTAAATGGCTTTATTGCAGATGGTGGATGGTGGGCTCAAAACCTAAAGGGTGCCAATTACGAGTGGTTTTTTGTAACGTTCATTTTAGTATTCTTCGTGATTTTCATATTTGTTGCCCCACGCTTAAAAGAGCACAATTATATCGACAATCCGGAACCGCTTAAAAACCAGGTGATAGCTGATACAGAAAACTTGTAGAACCGAACTGATATCTGTTTTGCTATTATATTTTCATGCAATAGTTTAATACACTATTTTTGCCTGATTATCATTTGACCCAATATAAAACCCTGCAGTGCCCGACAGCATCGTAATTATACCCACTTATAACGAAATTGAAAACATCGAAAGGATAATCCGTAAGGTTTTCTCCCTTCGTCACGAATTTCACGTACTTATCATTGACGATGGCTCGCCTGATGGAACGCCTATCATCGTTAAAGAACTTCAACAAGAGTTTGCCGGCAGATTATTTATGGAAGAACGAGCCGGTAAACAAGGTTTAGGCACCGCTTATATCCATGGTTTTCGCTGGGCTATTGCGCATCAATACGACTACATTTTTGAGATGGATGCCGACTTCTCGCATAATCCCGAGGACCTTAGAAAACTACGTGATGCCTGCGTTGAAGGCGCCGGTGCAGCAATAGGTTCGCGCTATATTAAAGGAGTAAACGTGGTCAACTGGCCAATGAGCCGGGTATTAATGAGCTATTTTGCCTCTGTTTATGTGCGTTTTATAACAGGTATAGATATCCGCGACTGGACAGCAGGTTTTATGTGCTATCAACGGAAAGTACTGGAAACTGTTGAACTGGAAAAGATCAAATTTGTAGGCTACGCCTTTCAGATTGAAATGAAATATACCACCATCAAGCATGGCTTTAAAATAACCGAGGTTCCCATCATCTTCACCGACCGTACCGAAGGCTCGTCCAAAATGTCGGGCAGTATCTTCCGCGAAGCTGTCTTCGGCGTAATCCAGATGAGGATCAACTCCATTTTCAGGAAGTATCCCGAGGGGTAGCGATTGGTTGATCTGTTATTGGTTGTCTCTAAAGCTATCGGGCCAACCACTACAACTAAACCATACAAATCACTAAATTAGCGGCACATGAACGAGAACCTCGATCCTAACCGAGACCGCCTATCATCTACCGAGCGGGATATAGAAAAAGTACTCCGGCCCCAGGTATTTGAGGATTTTACGGGTCAGCATAAAATACTGGCCAACCTCAGGGTATTTGTACAGGCTGCCCGCCAGCGTGGCGAAGCATTGGACCATGTATTGCTCCATGGTCCGCCGGGATTAGGTAAAACAACCCTTTCGCACATTATCGCTAATGAAATGGGTGTTGGCATCAAAATAACCTCCGGGCCGGTATTGGACAAACCGGGCGACCTGGCCGGTTTATTGACGAATTTGGAAGCCGGCGATATCCTGTTCATTGACGAGATACACCGCCTTAGCCCACTGGTTGAAGAATACCTTTATTCGGCTATGGAGGATTTCAAGATTGATATCATGCTAGAAACCGGTCCGAATGCCCGTTCGGTTCAGCTTTCACTTAACCCTTTTACCCTGGTAGGTGCTACCACCCGATCAGGTTTGCTGACGGCACCTTTACGTGCCCGTTTCGGTATAAATTCGCGCCTCGAGTACTATGATGCCAAATTACTGACCACCATTGTGCTGCGCTCCGCTTCGATCCTGAAAACACCTATCAGCGATGAAGGGGCCTATGAAATTGCAAGAAGAAGCAGAGGTACCCCACGTATAGCCAATGCACTGTTGCGCCGCACCCGTGATTTTGCCCAGATCAAAGGCGATGGCAATATTGATATTGCAATAGCCAATTATGCGTTAAATGCGCTTAATGTCGACCAGCATGGCCTGGATGAAATGGATAACCGCATTTTGCTGACTATTATAGATAAATTCAAAGGTGGCCCGGTAGGCTTAAAAACCATTGCCACGGCCGTGGGCGAAGATGAGGGTACCATTGAAGAAGTTTACGAACCATTTTTGATCCAGGAAGGTTTTCTGATGCGCACCTCACGCGGCCGTGAGGCAACAGATAATGCCTACAAGCATTTGGGAAGATTAAAACTTGGAGGAAATCCCTCATTATTTTAGTCTTGTTGCAGTAATTCATAAGCGGATTTAAAAATGAGGGGTTGATATACCCGTTAAAAATCAATTTTGAAGTTTAAACCCATCCCCGGGACCTAATTATCTTTTATTAAAAATGAAAAATACTTTGCTGATGGTGTTGTTGCTGTCACCCCTGTTTTGCTATTCTCAAAAAACAAAAACACTCAACCTTGTTGATTTTGTGAACCCATTAATGGGCACCGACTCGCGGTACGAACTCAGCAACGGCAATACCTATCCGGCAATTGCACTCCCCTGGGGAATGAATTTCTGGACTGCCCAAACCGGGCAAATGGGCGATGGCTGGCAATACACTTATAGTGCCAGTAAGATAAATGGATTTAAACAAACGCATCAGCCCTCGCCCTGGATGAACGACTACGGACAGTTTGCCATTATGCCCGTTACCGGTAAAACACGGGTTACCCAAAACGACAGGCAAAGCTGGTTTTCGCATAAAGCCGAAGTTGTGAAGCCCTACTATTACAGCGTATACCTGGCAGATCACGACGTTACCGCTGAGATAACCCCTACGGAACGGAGTGCACAATTCAGATTCACTTACCCTAAAAATGATAGTTCATCTATTGTCATCGACGCTTTCGACCGAAATTCGTTTGTAAAGGTAATACCAGCAGAAAGGAAGATCATTGGTTATTCAACAAGGCATGCCCATGGTCCGCTGCCCAATTTCAAAAATTACTTTGTTATCTATGTTGATAAACCTATTACTTTCTATCGCACCTACAGCGATAGCACAGCCACCGACTCTACCGGCGTACATGCAAAACATGCCAGTGCAGTTATCGGGTTTAAAACTACTGCCGGAGAGCAGGTCCACCTGCGGGTTGCATCATCCTTTATCAGTATTGCACAAGCGGAGCTGAACCTCTCGCGCGAACAGGGAACCGACAGCTTTGAGCGCACCGAGCAAAAAGCCAAAGCCGTTTGGGAAAAGACACTCGAACGTGTTGAGATAACCGGTGGCACGATAGATCAGAAACGAACTTTTTACTCTTGTTTATACCGCATGCTTTTCTTCCCCAATAAACTGTATGAAATTGACGCAAGCGGAAACCGGGTTCATTATAGTCCTTATACCGGAAAAACTGAACAAGGCTATTTTTACGCCGGTACCGGATTTTGGGACACTTTCAGGGCGCTTTACCCTTTCCTGAACCTGGTTTATCCATCTGTTAACAAAGAAATGCAGGAAGGTTTGATCAACGACTACAAGGAAGGTGGATGGCTGCCTGAATGGTCGAGCCCCGGTTATGCCGATGTGATGGTAGGAAATAACTCGGCTTCGGTAGTTGCTGAGGCTTATTTAAAAGGGATAAGAGGATATGATATTGAAACGCTTTATCAGGCACTGATCCATGGAGCGAATAATGCAGGTCCCAGGGCCACTGGTCGCAAAGGGGTTGATTTTTACAACAAACTCGGCTATGTGCCCTATGATGTTAAGATCAACGAAAACGCAGCCCGAACGCTTGAATATGCCTATGATGATTTTGCAATATATAAACTCGGTAAAGCGCTTGGCAAGCCTGAAAGTGAGATCGGCATTTACAGAAAACGAAGTTTGAACTATAAAAACCTGTTCGACCCGTCAATAGGCCTGATGCGGGGTAAAAACCAGAACGGTTCGTGGGAAACGCCATTTAACCCCTTTAAATGGGGCGATGCATTTACCGAGGGTAACAGCTGGCATTATAGCTGGGGAGTTTTTCATGATATCCAGGGACTTATGGATCTGATGGGTGGCAAAAAACAATTTATTGCTAAGCTGGATTCCGTGTTCAGCCTGCCGCCGGTTTTTGACGAAAGTTATTATGGCGGGGTGATACACGAGATGCGCGAAATGCAGATAGCAGGTATGGGACAATACGCACATGGAAACCAGCCGATACAACACATGATCTATTTATATAATTATGCCGGAGCACCCTGGAAGGCCCAATACTGGGCCCGGGAAACCATGAACAAAATGTACAAAGCTACGCCCGACGGCTATTGCGGCGATGAAGATAATGGACAAACTTCGGCATGGTATGTATTTTCAGCCATGGGCTTTTACCCGGTTTGCCCGGCTGCGGGGCAGTATATTTTGGGAGCGCCATTGTTCAATAAGATTACGCTGAATCTGGAGAATGGCAAAAAGGTGATCATCAATGCGCCGAAAAACAGCGAAACCAATCAATATATCCAAAGCTTAACCTATAACGGGAAATTATATGATCTGAATTATCTCGATCACAATACTTTATTGAAGGGTGCAGTACTTAACTTTGATATGACAGCAAGGCCAAATACACAACGGGGTATAAAGCAAGCTGATTTCCCTTATTCGCTAACCAATGAAAAGTAAGAACTTAGTTGCAATATTATTGCTGATACTCTGTGCAAGTATGGCATCCGCACAAAAGTTAAAGGTTTGCGTGGCCGGACTCAACCACGATCATATCTATGGCATCCTGAATGCTCAAAAAAATGGGCAGGTTGAAATTATCGGTATCGCAGAACCCAACCACGAGTTATGGACCAAATACGGCAAAATGTTCAACCTGCCGGGTGACCTGTTTTTCGACGATCTGAAAACCATGCTCAAAAGCAAAAAACCTGATGCAGTGCTAGGCTATAATGCCGTTGCCGAACATGTGCAGGTAGTAGAAATTTGCGCACCATTGGGCATCCCGGTAATGGTTGAGAAACCACTGGCGGCTACCTTAGCACAAGCCGACCGGATAAAAGAACTGGCCGACCGATATCATATTAAAGTATTGACCAATTACGAAACAACCTGGTATGCCTCGGGTAAGTTTATTTATGATGAAGTTGCCAATGACAGTATTGGCCCCATCAAGAAAATGGTGGTACACGATGGTCATCAGGGACCAAAAGAAATTGGTTGCAGCAAAGAATTCCTGCAATGGCTTACAGACCCTATTCAAAATGGTGCCGGTGCACTTAATGATTTCGGCTGTTATGGTGCCGACCTGATGACCTGGCTGATGCATGGTCAGAAACCAATAGCGGTAACAGCCATCACACATCAATATAAACCTGGTACCTATCCAAAAGTTGACGACGATGCAACAATATTAGTGGAGTACCCGAATGCCAGCGGCCAGATAGAAGCTTCCTGGAACTGGCCTTATTCTATTAAGGATCTGGAAGTTTTCGGCGAGCACGGTTACCTTCATTCGCTCAATGGAACGGATATTGATATCAGAATGCGGGAAAACAGGCGCAGCTCGGTCAAAGCACTTCCTCTGCCTGAGCCTATCAACGATCCATTGAGCTATTTATCAGCGGTATTGCATGGACAAATTTCCGGCAACGATGACCAGGCTTCACTTCAATATAATATGATCGTTATGCAGATATTGGATGCGGCAAAAAGATCGGCCAAAGAAGGCAAACGAATTACACTTTGAATTGTTTAATTGTGGATAATTAACATTTATAGAACAGTTAAATCTTCTAATTTCGCTGCCTGAAACTAAACAATATGATCTCAAAATTTACCTCGGCCTTGTTTTCATTAGGCTTATCGCTTTCCATAACATCAACTGCTATTGCTCAGGCTACTACAACCGGAAATGCCCCTGCTATACTGGCCCGCAAACAGGTGCCTATTCTTTGTTACCACCAGATACGCGACTGGAAGCCGACCGACAAAAAAGTAGATAAAGACTATATTATCCCGATCGCCGCCTTTAAAGCGCACTTAAAAATGCTTGCCGACAGCGGATATCATACCATTTTACCCGATCAACTTTATGATTACCTGACCAAAGGCACGCCTCTGCCCAGCAAGCCCATCATGCTGACTTTTGACGATACCGACCTTGATCAGTTTGTGGTAGCGCGCCCGGAAATGAAGAAATATGGCTTTAAAGGGGTTTTCTTTATCATGACTGTTTCTATTGGTAAAGTGAAACATTACATGAGTGCCGCGCAGATCAAACAACTTTCTGATGAAGGCAATGTAATTGGCAGTCATACCTGGAACCACAGTAATTTCAAAAAATTCCAGGGCAAGGATTGGGAAACCCAGCTGGATAAACCCACCAAAAAACTGGAAGAGATCACCGGTAAACCCATTAAATATTTTGCCTTTCCATTCGGATTATGGAATTCACAAGGCTTGCCCGAATTACACAAACGCGGATTTAAACTGGCCTTTCAGCTGGCAGATAAACGCGACCCCAATGATCCATTGTTAACTGTTCGCCGAATATTGGATAGTGGCTACTGGACGGTTAAGTCGCTGAGCAATGCCATGCACCAGAGCTTTTCGAAGTAATTAAAAAACTATCTTTGCTCAAATGCAGCAAAGCAAGCTTTCTTACAGCAAATTTATTAAAAGCGAAGCCAAAAAGCTTGGCTTTTTGTTTTGCGGTATTGCCGAAGCTGCATTCCTGGAAGAAGAAGCACCACGCCTGGAATTGTGGCTAAATAAAAACATGCAGGGCGAAATGCACTACATGGAAAACTATTTTGACAAGCGCCTTGACCCACGCTTATTAGTTGATGATGCCAAATCAGTGATATCGTTAGGGCTTAATTATTTTACGGAACAAACACAAGCAGACGCTTCGGCACCCAAAATATCCAAATATGCTTATGGCGACGATTATCACCAGGTGATCAAAGCCAAATTGAAGCAATTGCTGGAGGCGATCAATGAGAAAATTGGCGCGGTAAACGGCCGGGCTTTTGTTGATTCGGCACCGGTGATGGATAAAGCCTGGGCCAAACGCTCGGGTTTGGGTTGGATTGGGAAAAATACAAATCTGATCAATACCAAAAAAGGCTCCTTCTTTTTCTTGTGTGAACTGATTGTGGATATCGAATTGGAATATGATATCCCATCAACGGCCGACCATTGCGGCACCTGCACCCGATGTATCGATGCTTGTCCTACCGGGGCCATTGTGGCTCCATACGTGGTGGATGGGAGTCGTTGTATCTCCTACCTCACTATTGAGCTGAAAGAGCAGATACCGGCCGAATTTAAAGGCAAAATGGACAATTGGATGTTCGGCTGCGATGTTTGCCAGGACGTATGCCCCTGGAACCGGTTTTCAGTGCTTCACCGCGAACCTGCCTTCGAACCCCACCCCGATCTGCTCCGTATGTCGAAAACCGATTGGCATGACATCACCGAAGACGTTTTTCAAAAAGTATTCAAAAACTCGGCTGTAAAACGGGCGAAATTTTCCGGTTTGAAACGGAATGTTGATTTTCTGGGGAATGGATGATTGGCTAACTAGTTAATCAGGTATTAGGTATCAGGGTAACTAATCGCAAGTTAACCAATCAAAGATCAACCAATCACAACCCCTTCTTAAACTTCTCTTTTAACAACGACAGCATATCCTCATCTACCGGACGGGCGGGGGTATCATCGGGTTTTTTAAAGGGTTTATGCTGCGGATTTGGGTTGCGATTATCGGGTTTGTGGAATTCCTTTTTGGGTTCCTGCGTTGTTGGCTTTTGAGCTACTGGTTTAGCAGGCTGTTCCGCAGGTTTAGCTGCATCAGGTTTAGGTTCTGCAGGCTTAACAACTTCGGCCGGTTTTGGCTGGGCTGGGCGTTGTTGCTGGCGGTCGGCAATTTTTTTTGCATTCCAGCGGTTGTATATTTCTTCAAGTTTACGTTTGGTATACAGAGGAAAATCACCCTGCATCATCCATGAATAGTAGCTTGGTTCGGCATTAAATACGTCTTCTACCCTTTTCCCTTTATGTTTTCCAAAATTGAATAGTTCTTCACCTTTGTCATTATAAACCATTCGGCCTGCAAAGTCGAGAGGACGATTCAGATTGGTGAATTTGTGCAGTGCTTCAATGTCGTTTACCACCGGTTTGCTTATTTTGCCGCTTTTATCTTCCCAGTCGGCCCCTGCATATTTATCCAGTTGTGCCAGCAATACCTCCATGGTTGCACGTGTATCAGCTTCAGCCGAATGTGCATTAATGATCTGTTTGCCGCAATAAAACTGATAAGCTGCTTTCAGAGTACGTTGCTCCATTTGGTGGAATATGTTCTGCACATCAACAAAAAACCTGTTTTCAAGATCGAAAGAAACGCCTGCACGTAAAAATTCCTCCATCAACAATGGTATATCATATTTATTAGAGTTATATCCTGCAAGATCGCTATCACCAATAAATTCGGCAATTGCCGTGGCTGCGGTCTTAAACAAAGGCTCAGACTTTACATCATCATCATAAATACCATGAACAAGCGATGCTTCCAGCGGTATAGGTACCCCGGGATTGATGCGCCAGGTTTTTACCTCTTCCAGGTTTCCCGGACTGAGTTTAATAACAGATAGTTCAACTATTCGATCGGTGGCTACATTTACCCCTGTTGCTTCAATATCAAAAAAGGCCAGCGGACGTTTTAAATTTAATTTCATTTTGTATTTCGAGAGGCCGTAAAGGTCTAAAAAAGTTTTGAGCGGAATAAATTTTTCGACGGATAAAAAATTTATTTAATTTTTCTATTTTGTGATAGCTAAACTTTAGAACAAATCATGAGAAGAATTCTACCCACCCTTATCGCATTGTTGCTTTTCAATTTTGTGGCAACTGCCCAGGATTTCCCTTACGGCAAAGTTGACAATGACGCGCTGGCCATGAAGAAATATGACAAAGACACCTCTGCACACGCTGTCGTGACCAATGAATATGGCAGTTCGCATATGGGCTTTGACAACGATTACCGCATCCTGATAACATTTATGCGTCACGTAAAAATTAAGTTTTTTGACAACAAAGAATTTGAAAATTCGGGCACTATTGTCGAGGAATTGTATAATGCTAATGAAACCAGTTACGAAGATATCACGGATGTTAAAGCTGTTACTTTTTACAAAGACGATAACGGCAATATCCAGCAAGCCGAGCTCGACAAAAGCAAGATATTCAGAACGCGGGACTCCAAACACGTAAGTTCAGTCAAGTTTGTTTTACCTGCATTGCGCAGTGGCTGTGTTGTTGAATTTTCGTACAAGATCACCTCCCCTTACACCTTCAACTTCAAAGGCTGGGAATTTCAGTCGTCCATACCTAAAATGAGGTCGGTTTACGAAGTACATATTCCGGGATTTTGGGAGTATAACGCGGCTTTGGCCGGACCATTAAAACTGAGTTTTAACACGGCTAAAGTTGAGCGGGCATGCTTTACTTATGGGGGTGGTGGAGGGGTATCAGGCGGCGCTTCAGCTGATTGTTCGGATATTGTTTATGGCATGACAGACGTTCCGGCTTTTATAGAAGAAGAATATATGACCTCTTCTAAAAATTTCAAATCAGCAATACAATATCAATTGGTGCAGGAAACTGATCTGCTAAGCGGAGTAAAAACCAAATATGCGAAGGAATGGAAAGACATTGATTATTTTTTGAAAACCTACAGTGAATTTGGCACGCAGCTAAAGCGCACCAGTTTGTTGAAAGATCGTATCTCGCCTGTCATAGCCGGAAAAACCGATGAGCTATCGAAGGCTAAAGCTGTTTATAGCTATATCAACAGTACCATAAAATGGAACCATCGGGAAAGCGTATTGAGCAGCGACGGATTAAAACAAGCTTTAGAAAACCATGCGGGCACCTCGGGCGATATTAATTTAAATCTGGTTACGGCGCTAAATGCGGCTGGTATCCCTACTGAAGCGGTTATTATTTCAACCAGAGACCATGGCATCGTCAATAAACTGTATCCCGACCTGAATAGCTTTAATTACGTTATAGCAAAAGCAAATATCGGCGGGCAGTCGTACTTATTGGATGGTACCGACCCGCTACTGCCCTTTGGCATGTTACCCTTGCGATGCCTTAATGATCAGGGTAGGGTATTTAGTATGGATAAACCTTCCTATTGGATCGATATGAATACGGGGCAACGCGAAAAAACAACAACAACCGTTGACCTGACGCTGCAAAGTGACGGAAAATTAAAGGGCGCAGTAACGCGCTTTTCTGTAGGGTATAGCGCTTATCTGAAAAGGACCGAAATAAAAAAATCCAATTCGCCAGACGAATATTTGGAACATATCAGTGCAGAAAACCATAACATCAAGGTCATTAAATCGCAGGTAAGCAATATTGATAGCATCGACAATCCTATCATTGAAACCCTGGAAGTAGAGGTTAACCCCACAGATAAAATGACAGATAACCGCATTGGATTTAGCCCGTTTTTACTCAACCAGGTTAAAATTAATCCTTTCAAGCTGGCCCAACGCGATTTCCCTGTTGATAGGGGAATGCCTTCTGAAGATCGGTATATTATAACGGTTCATCTTCCGGCCGAATACACACTTGAAAACACTACACAACCTATAGCTTATGGCTTACCAAATCAGGGTGGCAGCTTTCTGACTGATTTTTCGGCGGATGCCAACACGTTTACCTATTCCTATATTACCAGGATCAACCATTCTGTTTTCAGCCCGGAAGAATATCCGTATTTAAAAGAACTTTATAACAAAATCATTCTTGCAGAGAAGAATGAATTAGTATTTAAAAAGAAATGATAAGGGCTAAACTTTTAATTGGGTTATTGCTTTTTACCGGCCTGCCCGCATGGGCTCAAAACAAACTCGACATCAATCTGATTCCGGCTAACCTGCTCCACAATGCCAATGCGGTGGTACGTAATGAGGAAACAACGATTCAGGTAATTGAGGCTGATAATGTTGAATTTCATGTCAAAAGCGTAGTTACCGTTTTCAACAGAAATGGCGATCCAAAGGTCAACATCAATGTGTTTTATGACAAGATAAGTTCGATAAAATATATCAAAGGTTTTATCTACAACGAATTTGGAAAGGTTATACAAAAAATCAATGAGCGTGATTTTGATGATTATGCCGCTTCTGATGGGTTTTCACTTTATCAGGACGACCGGGTAAAACACTACCGGAAAACATCCGGCCAATATCCTTACACTATCGAACTGGAATATGCCTTAAAAGTGCGGCAATCATTGTATTTCCCTTCCTGGGAACCCTGCGAGGAATCAAATGTGGCCATCGAAAAAAGTTCGTTTCAGTTTATTTGTGATCCGGGGTTTAACATCAGGTATAAACAGGATTACCTGCCGGGTAAGGCTAACATTACTACAACCCGAGAAGGCAAAAAAGCATACAGCTGGAATATTTCAAATTTTGCAGCCTGGCGCGATGAACCACTTAGCCCGCCAGAAAATCAAAATAAACCCAGGATCATCCTCGCCCCGGAAGCATTTGCCTATGAAAAATATAGCGGATCCTTTGCCAGCTGGCAGCAGCTTGGCAAATGGGAATTTGATAATCTGCTTAAAAACAGAACTACATTGCCAGATGAAACTGCAAATTATATCAAAAGCATTACTGCCGGTATTTCAGACCCTAAACTAAAGGCCAAAAAGGTATATGAATATATGCAGCAAAAAACGCATTACATCAGTATACAGGTTGGCATCGGGGGCCTGCAGCCTTTTAAAGCGGATGAAGTTGATAAGGATGGTTATGGGGATTGTAAAGCCCTGGTCAATTATACCAAAGCATTATTGCAGGCAGCCGGTATCGATTCCTGGTATTGCGAGGTTTATGGCAATTCGCGTGAGAAATTAAGTTTGATCCCAGACTTTCCGAGTATTCAGGGTAACCATGTTATCTTATGTCTCCCATTTAAAAACGATACTACCTGGCTGGAATGTACTGATCAGCAAATTCCATTTGGATTTTTGGGCGACTTTACCGACGATAGAAATGTTTTAGCATGTACACCCGAGGGCGGGAAGCTTTTGCATACCCCAAAATACCGAACCGAACAAAATCTGGTAACGCGCAAGGCAGATTTTACCTTGAATGAAGGCGGCGACCTGGAAGGCGAAATGACAACTTCTTTTAAAGGAGCAGACTATGATGACCGTTATGCCATCGTTGAAAAAGCGCAGTCTGAACGGTTAAAAGACTTTAAAAAATATTGCCAAATCAACAATATTGATATTAAAACACTCGAATATAAGCTGGATAAAAGCCTTGATCCCGCAACATTTGAAAATGTAAAACTCTCCGCCCGAGAATACGGAGCAATAACAGATGGCAAGTACTACTTCTCCCTGAATTCTGTTGACCGGCAATCGGCGGGTTTAAAACCAATCACTAACAGGGTCAATCCGGTTACCATTAACCATGGTCATACTTATGAAGACAGGATAACTTATACACTTCCGGCTGGCTGGAAACTTGACTCAGAGCCACTCAATGTAGCGATCAATCAACCATTCGGTAGTTTTAGCGCAAATGTGTCTGTTAACAACAATCAACTGGTTTATGTACGCAAACTGCAGATAAAAGATGGCACTTATAACAAAGAGGTTTACAGCGATCTGGTAGACTTTTATAACGCAGTAGTAGATGCTGATAACTACAACGTCATCCTGGTAAAGAAATGATCAGCCAAAAATAATGATCCCCAGAATGATCCCTACGATCATGATTACATAAAGCAGGATCTCGGTTGAAGCAAAGCGCTTGTATTTGGTCCAGAAATCATAACGTTCTTTTTCGCGGGGCATGCAACAAAGTTATGAATTCTATTGAATAAGCCTATCGCCTAAACGCTGATTAAGTTTATCGGTTTACTTCAACATTTGCCGCTTCTCTAACCGACCCGCAACGCGAAAAGTATTTATAGATATATGGATCGTGCAATTTTACAATAATTACGCCTTTTGTTGCACTGGCATGCACATAATAGCCATTTTGGAGGTACACGCCAACATGGCTGAATTGTTTACCATCATAATCAAAAAATAATAGATCACCCTCCTGTAACTCGTCTTCATATTTACGCTTGATAACCAATACCTGCTGACTTGTGGTACGTGGTATATTTATTCCGTATACCTGTAGTTCGAGCAATTGTGCCAGTCCCGAACAATCGATGCCATCATGTTCCAATCCCCCAAATCTGTAGGGTGTGCCCATCCATTGGTCGATAAAATCATATAGCCTCCCATTTTGCAACTGACTGGGGTTTACACCCAATAACTTGGCATATTTTTCTGCAATATTGGGCCGGGGTGCCTCCAATTGTGTAATACCGGGCCGGGGTGCCTCTGTCTGAACCGGTTCGGACCGCATCACTGCTTTTTTTGCATGACAAGACGATAGTGCTATTAAAGCTACCAGTAATAAAAAAGTCGAATACCGCCTGATCATACCCTAAAAATACGGCGAAGGTTCCTGTAAGGTTACGTCTGATTTTACACATATCAACACGGCATTTGAGAGCGGAATGGATAGGGTCAAATGCGGAATGATTTTGGTCCTAAATTAGGTGATTTTATATTGAATCAATTTTACTGTTTCAGGTTTACTTCTTTGACCATACGCCAGGTGAGTAAGCCAAGGATGATCATAGAAATTCCAATAGCGGCCCAGATAAGGAACGTATAGTCACGCTTTTTAATAACTATGGTCTTTTCAAATGCCGGGTTTTGGTACACCGCAAAATGTTGAATTACCGGGAATTGGGAAGTTGGTCGCGAATGTAAAAAAGTCAGGTCGTAACTTACCTCGGAGGCTGTACTATCACCAACCAAAAGCGCATATTTATGCCCTTTTTCGAGGAAAGCAACCAACGATCGCTCAAGGTACAAGGGGAACACTTCGGAGATAGACAAGGGGGTATCATCGTCATTTCTTATTTCAAATCCAATATGATTTGACTTTTCCCCAAGTAAAAAGGTTCCGCCTTGATTGGCAGAAGATAAGGATACTGTATTTGGGTATTTCGAATTTGACGAAGTTCCATTATGGATCATTGCGAGCCGGTTGTAATATTTTGGTGCACCAACTTTAATTTTCAAACCATCTATAAAGTATTTATCGTCAAGCGTTACCGAATAGATCGAACTATTTTTATCGTTCCTGAAGCTATATTTTGCAGCCGGCAAGGGGATATATTTTACCTTGGGCGAATTTCCCCGGGAAATATAAATACCCGAACGGATGATCTTCAAAGGATCATGATGTTTATTATCAATCTGCAATCGGAAATAGCGGTATTTGCTAAGCGGAAAATTGATCACCTGCTCGTATTCCGGTTCATTTCCAAAGCCTGCACTTTGCAGTTCAATACCTTCTTTGATCGCAAACCAATCTTTCAAATTATCGCTACCTGACAAACTAGCCCGGCGGTTTACCTGGGTATTTTTAAGTCGCAGCCATAAATTGTCGATACCTTGCTGGCTACCCGCATCTGCGATATATATGGTGTTTGTATCCAAAGTCTCCTGCTTTAACTCGGCGAATTTGATAAACATTGGCAAACTGCTTTCGGCCGAGTCAACAACAATCTTAAAGGCAATAGATTTACCACTCTCATCAATTAACCTAATATCTGACAAGTCAGTTTGAATGTTCTTTGCTGTAAAGCGCGGTTGTAATTCGATCCTGTAAACCCCATCGGAATCTATCTTCGCAACATCAGCTTTGTAACTGAATTTATTTTGCTGAGCCATTACAAAAATGGGCAACAGCAACAAAAAGGATATCACCAGAATGGTAACCGGTTTATTCTTCAGTTTTAGCGTTATCATCAGTAATAATAACTTTTACTTTTTGGTACATGAATGAGATGATCAGCAACAATACACCAAGGCAGAAAAACGCAGCAATTTTCCCACCCGCAGGGATGTTTTCTATATCGTAGGTGAATAGTTTAACCAAAGTAAGGGTAAAAAGCGTAAGTGAAATAATGCGCAGCAACCTGGTCTTGTTGCGCATACCGGTCCACATTAGCACGAAAGACACAATACCCCAAAGCACCGGTAAACCGGTTTTGATATAGATATTTTGAATAGACTCCATGCCAGCTCTTTGAGTATAAAAGATCGAATTGCTGGCCAGACAAATCTCGAGACTGAGAAAAATCACTCCGGCACCGGTCAAAATCCATGCAGCGGGCTTAACAAGTGTTCCAAAATTATTCCGGATAACCTGTATCGATCTGATGAACAGCAGGACAATGAACACATCAGCTAGCCAGTGGGCCATAAATTGCGTGCCTGCTATTCGATGACCAACCAATATATCGGCCTGCACATCAAAATACTGCTGACTCAGCAACAAGTATATAAAAATCGAAATGGCATAAAGCACAGCCTCGGTTTCCCAGCCGAGTGCCAAAGTCGACAGTTTTCGCCCGATCGAGGAAAAAACAAAAACAAATGCAGGCAGGTACAACGTGAGGTAAAGGAAGTTGAGGCCTGTATCAGGAAAACGGGTTATAAACTGTTGATTGATCTCGAGTGCACCGGAACTAAAGAGGAGCATCAATGCCACTATCTTAAATAAGACTGGCGGGAATAGCCGAACATCCTTTTCCGCCTTATTAACCAGAATAAAAAGCAGGAAGCTACATATCGATGAAAAAACTGTCGTAATGAACCCCTTGTTGGCAATAATACCAACAATACCATGGGGTTCGGTTCCATATAACTGAAGCCAATCTAACAATAAGCTACTGAACATCGCCACCCATACTATCAGCGAGGCCCATTGCATTAGCTTTATTTTTGATTTGATAAACAACCAGTATAATAATACGCACTCGGCAGACCAGAACAAGGTGATATAGTGCCCATGTAATTGTACAGGTGCAGTAAGCGAAAGGAAGGTAAGCGTGATACCAATCAGCAGGTATAATATATTGCTGTCGGCTTTTTTGGTTCTGAAAAGAAAAAACGAAAATATTAAGTTAAGCGCCCCAATTCCGGCACAAAACAAACCGCGGAATTGATCCTCGTTCATCAGATGCATCAGGTATAGTCCAGCACCAAAATAAAGAGCAGTGTTGGTTAATAATATCGTAAAATCAGAGCTGATAAAAGCTTTGTTCTCTTTGATATTATTTGCCACATTGATCAGGAAGAACACCAGATAAAGTATGCTGGAATAAAGAAAAACAGTACCTGCAGCTTTATCAGGCAGGGTAAAAATCAATCCTGCTAATACCAACACGGTCAGCGCAAATGACAGTATATTTAATAATCGCCATGCCTTAAAATAAGCTATAAAGAGTAAGCCGGTATTAAGTATGATATAATAAATAAAAAGTGCATCATAATTGGCATGGCCCGTACTTACCATAAAGGGGCTCGACATGCCGCCCAACAAAGCTATCACAGCCAATTCCTGCCTGTCGTACAGCAGCGATAGTGCCACTGCAAAGGCCGTGATAACAATGAGAATGATAAAGGAAACTGTTTGGCTGAATAAATGAAACTGATGGAAAGCAAGAGTGATGGTAAAATAGAACACAGCAATACCACCACCAACCAAAACCGAACTAAATGCTTTATAGTTTTTACGCAAGCGATGTGCAATACCAACGAGTATACCGCCAGCGGCTATACCAATTGCAACGCGGCCCGATGGTCCTACCCAATTCTGATCTATCGCATATTTAACAAAAAAGCCAATTGCTAAAACCAAAATGGCAATACCAATTTTGTTGACAAGGTTCTCGCCGATAAATTTTTCCAGGTCAGGATAGCGCTCAAAGAATGAGGGCTCTGGTTTTGCAATATACCGCTTTGGTGGGGGAATACTTCCTGATGAACGCCGTAGTTGAGAAAGTGGATCTTCGATGACTTGATTCGTGCGTTCAACTTCAACAGGTTTTTCTGGTGAAGGTACTAAAGGCTTTGTTATTTCACTAATCGGTGCTGGTTGAGGTGGAGGCGCAAAAGGCTGAGAAACAACGGGCGGAGGTTTTGGAAATTCAGGAGCTTTTTCCGTTTCCTTAGCTATATCCTTAATTATTTTTTGTTCCTGTTGGCCTTTTTTTACCTGTTCAACCAGGTAGTGCAGGTCGATGATCACGCGCTCAAGGCTTTCGATCTTTTCAGCTAATCGATTATTATATACGACCAATAAAACAACGAGGATAATAAAGAAAACTACATACAAAAAATCCATGCGAATCCAGGTTTGGTTTAGCTAAGTTAGGAGAAATATTTAAATGCCGAAGGTGAAGCGATGGAAATACGGAATGCGAAGTGCCAAATGCGGAGTTTATATTCCATTTCGCAATTGACACTCCGCATTTCGCATTTAATTTAACTCTTGATCACCCGCTGTATCTCATCCAGTTTCATCAGGGCTTCAACAGGCGTAAGGGTATTGACATCGAGGTTATTCAGGGTATCGCGAATTTTAACCAATACCGGGTCGTCGATACTGAACATTTGCATCTGAACGGCTTGTTTTTGCACTTTGCGGATACTTTCTTTGATATGTTCGCCTCCGGTACGTTCCGCTTCCAGTTTTTTGAGAATCTCGTTAGCGCGACCAACTACTTTCTGCGGCATACCGGCCAGTTTGGCTACATGGATACCGAAACTATGTTCGCTGCCTCCGGGTACAAGTTTTCTCAGGAAAATGATCTGGTGCCCGATTTCCTTCACGGTAACATTAAAGTTTTTGATACGCGGATGAGAGTTACTCAACTCATTCAATTCGTGGTAATGGGTGGCAAAAAGTGTTTTAGCTC
>CAISPD010000187.1 GCA_903887275.1 uncultured Mucilaginibacter sp. | reverse complement strand
TCCTTTGTTCCTATTCTTTTGAAAAAGACGGATGCATTATTATTGAATGAAACGATATTAAAATCAGCATCATAAAGTACGATTCCGAGTTCGGTAGAATCGAACACCTTGCGCAGGTTGGTTTCAGATTTTATAAGTGCCAATTCATCCGTCACCTGCTGGGTAACATCCCTGGCAACGCATGACATACCTATTACTTCCTTCGATTCATAAATGGGATTAATCGAATAATTGATATAGGTCATATGACCATCAAACTCGTCTGCTAAAGTAAAATGCTGAACTTCGCCATTCAATCCCTTATCATATATTTCCTCCCATTTAGCAGCTTTTTCAGGGTCGTGATGCCTGACAATCTCTATCATACTTTGCCCCTCACACGCTTCGACCTGAAAAACACGCAAAGCAAAATTGATGAACTGCGTATTAAATGCGATCAGGTTAAATGAACGGTCAAGAGAATAAACCATATCATCAGTATTTTCTATGATCGCTACAATATTTGCCTGTGATCGTCTTATATCCTCTTCGGCTTTTTTCAGGTCGGTTATATCACTAACCATACCTACGGTACCTTTAAAGTCGCCGTTGTCATCGAAAATACCGGTTGGTGACACCCGGCAGTTGATATAGCGGCCACTTTTGGTTACAAAAACAGTTTCGTGAGTTCCATTCGTGCCTTGTTTACGCAATTCAAGCCTATCGAATGTTTTCTGAACTTCCCAATCAGGCTTAAATTCATAGTTGAAATGCCCTATGATCTCCTCCATAGGGTATTCGAGTATTTCGCAAACTTTTTGATTAACGAATGTTGTCCGCAGATCTTCATCCATCACCCAAATACCTTCCTGTGCAATTTCTACAATCCGGCGGTACTGGGCTTCACTTTCCGCCAGTTTCAATTCCGCCATTTTCCGTTGGGTAATATCAGTCACCATTGCCAGCATACCACAGTAGTTTCCTTCACTGTCAAATATCCCGGTTGGGGAAACCAGGCAAATTATTTGTCGGCCACTTTTGGTAACATATACCGATTCGTGGGCCTCATCGATACCTTTTTTTCGCAACTCAACCCTTTGTAAAATACGATCAATGTCCGGTGATAACTGGAATTCATAATTACATTTTCCAATGATCTCCTCTCTGGAATATTCCAGCATTTCGCACAATTTATGATTTACAAATGTTGCTCTCAAATGCTCGTCAAGTACCCAAACCCCTTCCTGTGCCGTTTCAACAATGCGTCGATACCTGGATTCACTCTCAGCCAGCCTTAATTCGGTAAATTTTCTTTCGGAAATATCGCTGTGCACTACTACAGCTCCCCGCTTTACTTCGCTATTTAATGGTGTAACCGATACCTGGAACCATTTCTTTTCGGTGGGCGAGTCACAAGGATATTCCGTTGTGAAAAATTCCCGTTCGCCGGCAATTATCTGTCTTATCGCATTTGCAACCTGTTTTGAGGTTTCGGCATCATCTCCATTGGCACTTTCAGCAATCTCGAGATAATTTGAACAAACGCCGAAATATGGTAGCGAAAGTTCATTGCTATTAGCAAATTCCCTCCATGATTTATTAACCTCAACGATCCATCCATTCTCATCCAATACGCATACACTTGGAGGAAGTGCATTCAGAATAGCATGTTGCATTATCAATGCGTTCTCGATAGCAACCTGATTGGCTTCGATCGTTGCCTGCGCATTCTTTATTTCCGTCACAAGGTCGATTGTAGCGTAAAAACCCTTGATCTGCTCACCTTCGATATCTGGCCAATATTTTGTGTGCGTAAATTCTATTTGTCCATTTGGTTTCAGGAATGTGCGTTCAAAACTCTGATTTTCGCCGCGAAAAACTCCCTTAATAAACGATTCGCATTCCGAAAATTCCTGCCCGTCAAATAATTTACTTATTTCCAGACTGATGATTTGCTCTGGTTTATAGCCAAACCACAAACAGTAAGGTTCATTGGCAAAAAGGCATCGCAAATTTGAATCCCAGTAAGAGATCATTACTGGAAGGTGATCGGTAATATTCTGAATAAACTGGCTTCGATCTTCTAATTTTTCTTTGGTTTTCTTTACTTCAGTGATATCTCTAAAGTTCATCACAATAGCGCCAATATCCGGGTCTTCCAGATAATTTGTAAATACACTGTCAAGCCAAATATAATGTCCGTTAAAATGAAGTGACCGGTACTGGATAGAACGGGAATCGCCCGGATGCGACAAAAGTTCGATCAATGAATCATAAACTCTTTTTTCATCATCCGGATGTGAGAGTGACAAATGCGTATGTTTAGCACGTTCGACATCCGTCCACCCTGTGATAACCTGGGCTGAAGCACTCCGACACAATACATCTAAATCTTTATTTAACAGTGTGATCCCAGCAAAACTGTTTGCGATAAGCTTGGTAAAGCGCTTGACGTTTTCACTTGAGCCAGCAAGCAACAAATCATCATTACGAGTACTTTTTAATGTTTCGCTCATCAAATCAGTTTTTGGAAGCCCTCAACTTGTTAGCAAACATTTTTAAGTTTGCTTAACTCAGTGGGCCTTTCAAGCATTTGAATTTACTTCAATAAATTTACTTAAAATGATATTATAGTGCAAATGCTGTGCAACATAAATTTTCGTGATCCCACACATTATTTATTATTTAACGTGCAAATCGCTATGATCCGGGTTTAACATAAGTTAATATCAGAATAAGGTACTCAATAAAACTGCCCGGCTTTTTTTCTATCAAGCAGCTAAAATGAGACAGTAAAAAAAGTACTTTCAACCGGGTGCTTCATCATTTCAATTGATATACACGCTGGTATGTTTTTAAAACCTGGTATTTAATTACCAAAATCAGCCCGGGGGTGAGGGTGATTTACTTCTATTAATTTAACAGATTTGTGGAACCCTGCATGGACAAATCTTACTTACATGCAGCAAAATTCATCCCAAAGGATTCCGCAAACGTTTGTTGTTGAAAAATACTTATCCAGGTATGTTTTACCTGACAATAATTTTAAACCTGCCAGTACCAAAAGAGCTGGTATCACATTTATTAACCTTAAAAGCATAATTTGCAATTCTTAGATCGAGAGAATCTTTAAGTAAACTGTCTTTAAGCCATATATGCAAACTGGCCGGCAATTTTGCAAGAGCACTTATTCTTAAAATGTAATTGTTATCATTTTGCGAGCCCAGGTTTAATTTTACAGTATTATTTTCACTAAAGGGTATCGTTTGGATTGCACAAGGAATATTGTCATTCGTTATACTGGACAAACTTGCGATACCAAATCCCTGAAAATATTCAGCATCTACCGAAGGATCATAATTCAAGGGGGCGGTATGTCTGTAAACAATAACAGTTTCGTCTATCGGAGAGGAATCTTTCTGAAGGCGTATCCGAAAGAAAGCACCATCGGCAAGCGTATCTTGTAGTTTGGCTACATTAAGCATGGCTGGTTGGGCTGATTGTGGAAGCAATGCCAATTCCTTTTTACAGGAAACAAATAATAAACCAGCTAAAACAATAATTGATAAAGTTTTCATAAAAATCATATTAGTGTCAAGCAGAACAACTGCTAATCAAATTTGCTAATATGCAGAGTTTCGCTATATAGACGATTTTATGAAAAAACTGTAGTTATTTGGTTGACAAATAAAGGGTTACAAAGTAAAAAACAATTGAAAATGTATCCCAAACGCCATGCCAACGGGCTTTGAATGGGGTCTTTTTTATAGAATAGCTGAACTGGAATTACACAGGCCTTTTGCTGCAAATTTCTACGAGACTTTAACAAGTGTTCTTCTCTGGCTTTTGCTGCGATTTGGTTTAAGTTTATCTTCTTTATCTACCGTTATCTGGGTGATATTTTTGATGGCCTGATCCAGTTCATTAGTTGAAATGGTTAAAAATTCAAGCATTCTATCCCTTTCTTCGCAATCATTCGATTCCTTAAAAAGTTGTACAAGCCCCATGATCCGGGCAAGAGGCGCCCGAACTACGTGTGATTGCACCCAGGATATTTCTCTGAGTTTTTTATTTTGACGCTCTATCGCCTTGATATAATTTAACCGTTCGGTCATATCGATAGCCAGTGCTACAAGCGCTTTTCTTCCTTTGTATTCAATAACATTGCTTTGGATATCAACCTTACATATTTTTCCGCTGCGCATTTGTTGTATAAAATTGCCTTTGTATACAACCTGCTCCTCTGGATCAACGGGTGCAAAAAGATCATCAAGCCTTTGCCATTCGTGTTCGGGGCTAATATTTTTGATGTTCATTTGCAGGAAGTCATCCAAACTATAGCCATAAAAACTTAGTGCCGCATCATTAACGTCCAAAAACTGCTGACTATTTATGTCCAAAACATACATTGGCTGCGGACTAAGGTGAAAGAGTTCGCTATACTCGCGTTCAGATATTTCCAGATCGGTAATAACTTTTTTTCTTTCGATTGCATAAAGTATACTTTTTAAAAGAAGAGCAGGATTTAGCTCTTCTTTTAAAATATAGTCAGATACACCCAGGGCAAGTGAATTTATACCAAATACAAGATCCGTATATCCGGTTAAAACAATAACCGGCATACCCATACTCAATTCCACAACTTCTTTAATCAAAGGTATGCCGGTCTTGTCAGGCAAAGAAAGGTCGAGTAGTACAACATCAAAAGTATTCCCAACAGCACTTAATACATCGGTTGCTTCTTTGCAATTAGTTGCATGGACCAGTTTCAATTCTGGCACCATATCGAGCAAAAACTCTTCTACCAGGGCGAAATCACCCGGATTATCCTCAATAATAAAAACACTTAATTTTCTTTTAATTGTTTTCATGGGTGTTCCTCCGCCCTTGTTTAATCCTAACCAGCTACTGTTCTACTTTAAAGCCGTGAATAGTATCCAGCTTTATACTTTGAGGTACCAGTAAGTGGTAATTTCGGCCCCCGCCAACAATTGCCGTCCATCTGCGAGTGCTTTTTGACGATAACACGTAGCACACTTGCAAACACTTTAAACAACGGTACTTCCTGATCGGCAACCAGCCTAAAAACAATTTCATCATCTTGCTGCGATGAACACGATGATTCAGACACACCTGACACTTTGGGCAATCAAAAACATACCTGTATTTAATACCATTACTATGAATTTCAGATGGATTTAGAACTAAATTCATTTTGCTAGATTTTAAGGTTCTTAAATTTTTTCTCTTCTTTGATCAATTACATCAACAATTCAAACCGTTAACCTTACTGAAACCTCTTTGATAACCTGTGATATCTCCATATCAATAGCAGAATGCATTGGCTGCTGACAAGCCTGACAAATATGTGTTGCCACAATATTATCTATAGTTAGTGCTAACCGTGTAGGCTTGATCTGATTGTATACTGAATGGCTGCATTCAAAATTTATGCAGTACAAAGCGAAAGAGTCATTGATAGTTTCCATACTCGTCATTATTGATTAATCAAATTTGACGAATACAAAAGACCCTCTATATAGTAGTTATTATGAAAACAGTGTAGTTATTTGTTCGACAGGTGAGTCTTTAAATCAATTTACGGCTGATCACGTAATTTGTAATTTCGGCATTATTTTTAAGCTTCATTTTTTCAAGAATGCGGGCTCTATAGGTACTTATTGTGGGCTTACTCAGGAAAAGCTCATCTGCAATAACAGATACCGGCTTACCGGAAGCGATCAATAATAAGGTTTGGTATTCACGGTCCGAAAGCAATTCATGAGGTTCCTTTTCTATATCTTCGTCAAGCATAGAAACCAATTTATCGGAAATAGATTGTGAAACGTACTTTCGCCCATCTAAAATGTTATTTATTGCTTTGACCAATTCCCTATCGGCAGCATCTTTAGAAAGATAACCCGATGCGCCCGTTTTTAGGGCCCTGATTGCAACTTGCTCTTCGCCATGAAAACTAAACATCAAAACTGGCACTTTGATCTTTTCTGCCTTTATCTGTTTTAATATCTCAAGCCCATTTCTACCCGGTATATCAATATCCAATATGAGAATATCCCAATTATTCTCTTTCAGTTTTTGAAAAACTTCGGCATAATTGGTAGCCTCGTCAAAATGCATACCCGGAAACTCTGAAGCGCATATTTGCCTTACACCCACCCTTATGGCTGAATGATCATCGGCTATTAGAATTTTTCTTGGCATTTTCTGGTAATTTTAGTCCTATCGGAACCACCGCAGCCCTTGAAAGTATTTAAATTTGATTAAAATCCGGTTCATAGCCTTGCAGGAATTGATACATAATTGATCCAAAAGTCTTCAATCCTGGCAATGGCGCCAATAAATTCATCTACGTCAATTGGCTTGGTGATATAGCAATTTACATGGTTTTGATAACATTGCAAAATATCTTTTTCAGACGACGATGTACTTAACATGATCACCGGAATAGCCCTAAACCGTTCATTGTTTTTGATATAATAAAGTACATCATGCCCGCTTAGTTTTGGGAGATTGATATCAAGAAGCACCAGGTTAGGTAATTCTTGCTTTTCTGTTAAAGATTCGAAATAATCAATTGCTGATCTGCCATCTTTTATAGTTGTGATATGGTTGGCTATACTACTTTCTTCAAATGCCTCCTTGGTTAGCAAAATATCACCCTCATTATCTTCTATTAATAAAATATTCATTCCTCTCATTGCTGATGATTTAAAAGGGTAAAAAAGAATGTACTACCTTTCCCTTTTGTCGACTCTACCCAAATTTTGCCTCCAAGGTTTTCTATAATCTTTTTAGAAATTGCGAGGCCCATACCGGTACCTGGGTATTGATCGCCGCTTTCCAGCCGTTGAAAAATGATAAAGATCTTTTCAAAGTATTCCGGTGCTATTCCTATGCCGTTGTCAGAAACAGAAACCTCCAGAAAGGATGCTTTTTGAACAGCTTTTATTTTTATTCTGGGGGCTTTTTCCGGTGAACGATATTTTAAACTATTGCTGATCAAATTCTGAATAACCTGCCTTACCGGGGTTTTGTGTGTTGAAATTTGGGGCAAGCCACCATAGCTAATTACAGCTTTCAATTCTTTGATCTGCCGTTGATAAAGTGTATGGATCTCACTAACAATTTTATTTAGATCAACTTCTTCCAAATCATCATCCGTGCGCCCGACACGCGAATATTCCAGAAGGTCCAGAATTATTTGTCGCATTCTCTTGGCCCCGTCTACAGCAAAATAGATGTACTTCTGCCCCTTCTCATCAATAACGTCACTATATTTTTTTTCTAATTGAGTCAAAAAACTGGTAACCATGCGCAATGGTTCCTGCAGATCATGCGAGGCTATATAAGCAAACTGTTCTAACTCTGCATTTGTTGTTGCCAATTCTTTAGCACGTTGCTGCAAACTTTCGTGCAATTCTTTGAGTTTGATCTCGGAAAGCTTTCTTTCCGTAATATCTTTAAAAAATACAGATAACCCACCTTCAGAAGGATAGGCGTTTACATCAAACCACTTTCCCAGTGGTGCATAGTATTCTTCAAATCTTACCGCATGATCACTCTCTAATGCCGCCGTATAACTTAAATAGGATTTTGAACCAACAGCAGCAGAAAATACCTCCCAAAGCTTTTTATTTAGTATCTCTCTCCGGGGCAGTTCCAACACTTTTTCTGCCATATTGTTCCAATAGGTAACAGTCCAGTGCTTGTCAACCGCGAAAAAAGCATCTTCAATACTTTCCAATATGATATTGCGTTCCTCCAATGCATATCTGCTGGCTAATTCGGCCTTTTTCCGTACAGAAACGTCTCTGAAATTACATACAATTGCCGCAATATCCGGGTCGTTCAAATGATTGGTAAATACACACTCCAACCAAATATAATTCCCATCAAAACGTTTGGATCGAAAACAACAATTTTTGGAAATGCCAGGTAAGGCCCTAAGCTCGGTTAAAACTACGCCGAACCATCCGCGGTCATCTTCATGAACAACACTTTCAATATCGTATAGTATCAATTCGGCAGTCGACCACCCGGTAATGCCTTCGGCCGAGCTGTTTCGATATATGATCTGGAGATTCTTGTCAAGTAAGGTGATTCCTTCGGGGCTATTCTCAATTATTTTGGCAAATCGGGCAATATTGTCCATTTTTCCAAACGGAAACAATGTATCGCGGGCATTAACTGACCAGTCAGATTTTTCCTTCAAAGACATATCCACAATGCTTAGAAAAAGAGAATTTAATTATTGCTACAAATTTTTCAGATCGATAAAATGAAGTTCAAATTTGTAATGTATAAATCTTGACATTTAAAAAACAACATACAACCCCTCCTGCCCCGGTTTATTGTAGTAGGGGGTGATAGACAGGACTGCATCGGCACCGCTCTCTTTGGCGCTTTGGGTAAGCTCGATGGCCTCCACTGTATTGTTGGCCCCTGTTCCGGCTATGACCGGCACCCGTCCTGCTACCGTCTGCACGGTGAGCTCGATCACCCGTTTATGTTCGTCAAAGGACAGGGTTGCCGACTCTCCCGTCGTCCCGCAGGGGACAATGGCATGCGTGCCGTTCTCTATCTGGAACTCGATCAGATCAACCAGCCCCTGTTCATCGAGCCTGCCGTTGATGAACGGCGTAACCAGCGCCACCATTGCGCCATGATATTTTTCCATACCCCACCTCTCAATGTTCTTCCAGACCCTGCACCCTCTTCTACATCAAAGATTCAGCAGTCAATTTTCCTTCATAGATAATTCTGGCCGGGCCCTGCAGAAAGACATTCTCCGCTCCCGGCCCCTTCAACAGATCAAACAAAACTGCAAATGGTCTAAACGGTGCATAGGACTTCCCTCAGTCATCAAATATAAAAACAGACTGGCGGTTTTGTAT
>CAISPD010000186.1 GCA_903887275.1 uncultured Mucilaginibacter sp. | reverse complement strand
CATAACCATAACCATAGCCACTGTAACCAAATCTTCCTTTTTCAACACCATTAAATATTGCGTTCAATTTTGGAAAGTGTTGCTCATCATGAATAGCTTTCATAAATGGCAACAGCGTTTTGGTTGTGTAGGCCTGTCTCGAGGTATACAGTGTTACATCCACTTGCTTCGCGATAATAATTGCATCTGTTACAATACTTACCGGTGGCGTATCAATAATAATATCATCATAATTATTGCGGAGCCAGGCGATCAGGGTACCTAAACGGTCCTGCTCTAATAACTCTGAAGGATTCAGGTAGATTTCACCACTACCAAAAACATCAAGATTCTGATACTCTGGTAATTTTTGAGCGATCTTGCTTTCGGTAGTTTCACCATTCAAATAGTTGCTTAAACCGATATGATTATCTTTCAGATTAAAGATAGCCGATATACGTGGCTTCCGCAGGTCCATTTCAAGTAATGCGGTTTTTTTGCCTGATGCAGCAATCGTAACCGCCAAATTACTGGCAATAAAGCTTTTACCTTCATTAGAAACACTCGATGCAACAAGTGTTACCCTACCTTTTGTATCTTTACCGTGCAGGTAATGCAGCTTTGTTCGCAAGGTTCTGAATTCTTCGGCTATTGCAAACATTGTCCGGTCAAGTACAACTATTGGCGATTTGGCTTTCTCAAACGAGATTTCGGCCAGTACCGGAATATCAGCCTCCTTGGTTATTTCGCGACTATAGATGATGTAATTCTTTACAGCGCCACGGGCAAAAACAATACCTATTGGCAACAGGAAGCTAAGAGCAAATGCAATACCGAACGGTGCATACTTTTTAACAAGGTTTCCGGGTAATTCATAGGCACTATCAACCAAACGGGCGTTTGCAAGCATCGTGGCATAGCTTAGCTTAACTTCTTCACGTTTTTTAAGCAGGTATGTTACCAGATCGTCTTTTACTGCCTTATCGCGCTCAAGTCCGGCGAAAGCTTTTGTTTCTTCCGGCACATTACGTAGTGAGGAAATATTAGACCCCCTATTTTGCTCTAAACCACGTTTCTGCGCCTGCAGAGCCTGTTTTATATTTTTTACTTTTTCTAAAATCGAATTACGCGCAGTTTTTATTTGCTCATTGATCGGGCCGAAAATCGGGTTTGATTCTGGTATTGATGAAGCTAAACGTGCATGTTCGATTTGTAATTGCGACAATGTTGAGATCAATCCGTCAAGCCCGCTATCATTGATACCAAAAGTAGACGGTACTGAGGTACTCCC
Source organism: uncultured Mucilaginibacter sp. (assembly GCA_903887275.1). GTDB lineage: Bacteria > Bacteroidota > Bacteroidia > Sphingobacteriales > Sphingobacteriaceae > Mucilaginibacter. The sequence goes on along the minus strand of CAISPD010000186.1, from coordinate 17,806 downwards.
TGGCGAATTCACATATTTTTCTATATTGTCTATCACCTCGAGGCTAACATTTACCTGAGCAATAACTTTATCATTATCCAGGTTACTGGCAATTGCCATATCTGTCGCTTTGGCGATATCAGGCGTAGCGCGGTTACTTTGAAATGCAGCAACCTGGCTTTCAGCCTGAGACAACTCGCCTTGCAACGATTTTAAACGATTGTTAATAAAATCTAAAGTATTTTGAGTGAGGTTGTTTATTTCCTCACGGTTGGCATCGTCATAACGTTTGATCAGATCGTTCAAAAAATCTTTACCACGTTCTGGTACCTGATCCGAAACATCAATACTTACGGTAGATGCTAATTTATCCAGCAGATCAATCTTTAAGCCACTCTGATACGAACTTGCAACAACTGCAGGGTCCTGAATTTTCACCGTAATAGTTGCACCCAGATACTCATTAAAGAACTCGGTAGGTACAAGCTGCCAGGTACCAAAACTATTTTCCAGAGGTTGTCCGAAGCTAAATTGCTTAAACTTTCCGTTTGACGTTTTTATCAGGAAGGTGTTTTTGTCTTTTATAACGATGTTGAACTTTTCATTCGGGATAAATCCATTTTTCTTTACCAAAATGAAATCGATAGGACTCCTTTTATATAGATTTTCTTCCTTTACAATTTTCGAAGTTCTGGTATAGTCAACCCACAGTTTCAAGTCGTAAACAGCCTTGTTAACAAGGGTTACTGACCTTAAAATCTCCATTTCATTTTGTACGATTTTCGGAGGACTCACCAGGTTCAGTTGTTGTAATGCAGTTTTTTGATCTGACGTTTTATTCGGATCTTTTGAATCATCCTGAATGACTAAAGTTGCCATTAACTCATATGCCGGCTTTTTTACTTTAAAATAAACCAAAGCGGCAGTCATCAAAACAATAAAAAATAACAAAAATAGCGGCCAATGAAAGGTATATCTTTGGATAACTTCTCTTAAATTAACGCTATCCTCTTCTTTTGAATTAGGCAAAGTGCGGTATACTGTTGATTGTTGTGCACACATAGATTTCTTATTTTATTTTTTAACTGCTGCCACATAAACGCTGGCGCCTACGGCAACTACACTGGCAACGCCAATGATCAATGAAAGATTACGGTATCCTCTGTCAACATTCGCAAATTTTGTACGATCAGGATCTACGTAGATCACATCATTGTTTTTCAGATAGTAGTATGGAGATTCGAAAAAGTTTTTTGTTGTCAGGTCAAGTGGTACAAAAATTCGTTTGCCATCAATTTCACGAACCAGCAATACTGTAGTTCTTTTAGCTGTGATATTCAAATCTCCAGCAGCGGCCAATGCCTGAGTGATGGTAACTTTATCTGTTTGAAAGGTGTAAGTATCCGGTTTAAAAACGTCGCCAATAACAGATATTTTAAAGTTTGTTAAACGAATATTTACAACCGGATCTTTAAGGTATTGGGGCAATATTTTTAATAGTTGATCTTTAACTTCTTCGATGGTATAACCCTGTACTTTTAAAACACCCAGCAGCGGAAGTGTAATATTGCCTTTATCATCAACTAAATAACCAATTATCGGGTTATTAGATGAAGCATCCATAATATTACCGTTTTGTCTATTCAGATTTGGATTGAATGGTTCCGCAGCTTCTTTGTTTGCCGAACTGGATATGTAAATACCCAGAATATCTTTTGGCTGGATAGTATATGCCGAAAAATTTTTAATGTTTTCCTGTATAACTGACGAACGATTCAAGTCCTGGAAATAAGGTACTTGTTTGTAGGTGTCGCATGAACATAGCACTACGAGCGATGCCATGAAAAAAGCTAGTTTTATTTTCATTGTTTAAGGTTAAAATGCATTTTTTAGTAATTAGTTAAAATTTTATACTATCCAATATTATGGATTTTTTTCTACAATCTAAACACTTTGATCCTTCCAGATCGATAAAACAGGTTGACCTACAGCTAAATTGAGCCTTCATTTTAAGCCCTATTACGTATCAAATCAACTTTTCGTTCTATTATTTTATTATTCTTTTAAATTGTAACCCTTTGGTGTTTGTTTCCGTAAAAAATAATTGTAATTCATTCCATTCAAAAAAGGTTAACTATTATTTAACACCATTAAGCAGTTATGAAATCACAAAAAATGACCATGGTAGAAACATTGCTCATTGTTTCAATTTACAGCGTAAGCATTGTTACTTTCGTTTTCAGTTTTATGGCGCTTGTTCATTACCTCGTTAGGTAGATCAATTGCAATAATCAAGGCTTCATGTTTTCTTTTCAAACCTTGCAATGATGCTAAACTCATTTAATATTTGTGTTTAGTTTATAATATTTTAATAGTTCGCCTACATTATTTTCCAGGCTGAACTTGTCGCCAATAAACCTTCTTGCTTCTTCCCTGATCACTGCAACCGGCGTATTTCCACCTATTAAACTTTTCAGCAGTTCCAGGTAAATTGTATTGTCTGAAATATCAATTACAAATCCTGTTTTGTTGTTATCCACAATATTATTTAGTCCCGGAGCATTATTTACAATTACCAGGCCGTTATAATACATTGCTTCCAGCAGCGCTATTGATAAACCCTCAAATAGTGAAGGCATCATATAAACATCTGAACCGATCAACAGTTCGGGTATATCTTTTCTATTTCCAGCAAAAATAACTTGTGTATCAATCCCCAATTGGCTGGCTGATTGTTTTTCTGCAGGCTCATCCACGCCGGTGCCAGCATGCAGATAGGTTATTTTTAAACCCTGTTCGACTAAATTATTAACAAGTTCAAGAATAAACCCATGGTTTTTAACCGATGAACAGCCACCAACCGATATGATCACAAAATTGTCTTCCGGGATACCAAGTTCCTTTCTTTTTTCCCTGCGAATGGCCACCTGGTTTTTGATCAGCTGATTATCAGTAAGTATCCAGTTATTGATCTGATAACACTTATTAAGAAACATTTTGCTTTCATTGGCGAGTACGGCATCCCCGATAGCATGCTTTTTTACGCCTAAATAAGTTGCAAGTCTTCTGTGCAGGATAAGTTTTAAACGTATATAACCCCCAAATGTCCAGCAATTATGAAAAGTACGAACAATATTGCGATGGCCGGATAAACGTAAAAGCACAACTTTCCACAGGTACAACTTTTCGGTATGTATGTGCACTACGTCAAATTGATGCGAGCTGAAATAATTGTAAAAATTTTTAAGAAATTTAAGACTACTGGCTGCGCCAACATTATCTATTTTATAGCCTGCTTCGCGCATAGACGGTTCAAACCGTCCTGGCTCAATTTCCGAAGCTACCAGCGTTGTTTCCACCCCATTGGCGGCAAACATATCAGATGCCTGGAACAGCATCGTTTCGGCACCCGAAAATTCAATCTTATTTAAAATATGTGCAACTTTCATTTATTAATTCAAATTGCCATTTCAGAGAGGCTTAAACAGCTGCACAAAATGTTCGGCATAGATATAATCAAGGTGCTGATAAAACTCAAAAGCAGGCATATATTTATTTGTCATCAGCGTAATTACTTCATAACCCTGTTCGGCAGCAAATTGTTCTGCATGTTCCAGTAGTTTTTTTCCATATCCTTTTCCCCTGCTATCCGGCGACATGAATAATTCGTCAATATATACCAGGTCATTTGTCCACCAGGTTTTGGCATGGCCCAGTGTAGCACCCACAATTACATCATTTTCTGTCAGCACAAATCCAACAAAGCGATTTCTGTCGGCGTATTCGTTCAGGTATTGTTGTGCCTTTTCTTTGGTGAATTTATAGTTCCAGGGTGCTCTGTTATAGGCTTCCAGATAAACCTCTGCACATTTCTCAATGTCACTTTTTGTTAATGGCCTTATATTCATTGTTTAATTTTCAATTAAAAGATAGTTCAAGTGTTTTCTAAAAATTTTACGCCGGTCTTAAATGGATATTGACAAAGTTTATCAGGCTTCATCCAAAGCAATTTGCACAGCTTTACCTAATTCACTGATGTTGGGTGGTAACATCATACTTAAGTGGTTGCCAGGTACCAGATATCTTCTAACTTCCTTCCGGGTATATTTCTTCCAGCCAAGATAGGTCTCATCATTGTTATAATGATCATTAAATTCAGCTCTGAACAAGTGGATATCGAAGTTTACCGGTGTTATTTTATAACTATGAAGTGCATCAAAATACTGTTTTGTTACACGGTCCAATAAGGCATAATAGGCATCGGTATCTGCCTTCTCGTTTAAGCCTAGTTTTTCATTTAGCTTTAGTTTATTCAGCTTTATTTTGTCTGATACCTGTTTTATAAGCGACTTTTTGCCACCCAAAAACTTTGGTAAATATCGTTTGATCACTTTGGGGGTAATGATATACCATGGCTCCATTTCGCGACAATTATCCGCATCTGTATCAAAAATAGCCAGTATTTTTACTTTTTTGCCGATGCTTTCCAGTTGTCGTGCCATTTCCACAGCGATGAAACCGCCGATAGAGTAACCACCTAAGGCATAAGGCCCTTCAGGATTGTGCTTTACAAGTTCATCAACATATTGTTGTGCAATATGGTATATACTATTCAGCTCGGAAGGTGTTTCATCCAATCCAATTCCCTGAAGTCCGAATACCGGCTGCTCCGCATCAACATGCGACGCCAGTTCATTAAAGGTAAGTACATTCAAACCTGCACCATGTACTATATAGAATGGTGTTTTGCTGCCCGTTGTTTTAATTGGAACAATCGACTTCCATTTAACATTGCTGGTGTCTTCTTTCGTTATAAAACCACTAAGTAAAGCAACCGTTGGATATTGAAAGAGCGTGCCGATTGCAACTTTTTTTCCAAGCTTTTTTTCGATTCTGGTCATGATTTGTACAGCCAGAAGCGAGTGCCCGCCTATATCGAAAAAGTTATCATCGATACCTACCCTATTAAGTTTTAGTACAGCTTGCCATATTTCTGCAACAGCCTTTTCTGTATCGGTTCGCGGCGCTGCATAATTATCTTTAATTTGCTCTTCAGCATCGAAATCAGGTAATGATTTTTTGTCGATCTTGTTGTTGGAAGTCAACGGTAGGGCATCTAATTCCATCCAAAGCGTTGGTACCATATAGTCTGGTAATTTTTCTTTTAGAAACTCAACTACTTTTTCTCGCTTATAGTCGCCTTTGCCGACCACATACGCAACCAAACGTTTTTTCTTATCCTGGTCAGCTTTTGCTAAAACTACCGCCTGGCGTACCAGCTCGCACTGACGCAAAACGCTTTCAATTTCACCTAATTCAATTCGAAATCCCCGAATTTTAACCTGGTCGTCTTTACGACCGATGAATTCCATGTTGTAGTTTGGCATCATTCGGCCCAGATCACCTGTCCGGTACATCCTGCCGCCGGCTTTATCACTAAACGGATCTTTGACAAATGAATAGTTTGTCTTGGTTTCATCATTGGCATAACCCCGGGCTACACCTACGCCACCAATATATAATTCACCGGGAATGCCAACAGGTTGTGGTTGTAACTGTTCGTTAAGTATATAAAAAAAGTTGTTGGCTAAAGGACGGCCATACGGAATACTTGTCCAGTCTTTACCAACTTTCTCTACAGGGAAATAGTTTGACCATACCGTTCCTTCGGTAGCACCGCCTAAACTAATTACTTGCGTTTTAGGGAAATACTTTTTGATTCGGTCGGGCAGATTAACTGGTATCCAGTCACCGCTCATAAACACAACTTTCAGTGTCTCCTGTATAAAATCCTGATCGCGGCTTTCCAACTCGCGAATTAAATAATCCATCGTTGTAGGTACCGAATCCCAGAAAGTGATCTTATAGTTAAACATCATTTCTTTCAGTTTCGGTACATCCATCAGCTCTTGCTGTTCAACAATAACAATTGAGCCACCTGCCGATAACATTCCAAATATGTCATATACCGAAAGGTCAAAGCACATGGAAGTGATAAACAGCAAGCGGTCATCTGACCCGATATTATATTCTTTATTTACCCACAGACATAAATTAACAGCCGAATGATGTTCGATCATAACGCCCTTAGGTCTTCCGGTTGATCCCGAAGTATATATGGTATAGCCTAATTGTTTACTATCAATCACTAATCCTGGATTTTCACCCGAATAAGTACTCAGATCCAGTTCGTTGATCTTAACAAAATTTTCAGCCGCTACTAAGTTTTTTAAAGGATAATCACCGTCGGCAATAACCTTGATCGCAGCAGAGTTTTCCAGTATGTATTCCTGTCTGTCGATCGGATATTCGGGGTCAATAGGCACATAAGCACCGCCAGCCTTAAGGATGCCAAACATCCCAATGATCATTTCAAAACCACGGCTCGCGATTATCCCAACGTTATCGGCCGGTTTTGCTCCGCCTTCGATAAGGTAATGCGCAAGTTGATTGGCTTTTTTATTCAACTCAGCATAGGTCATTGTCCGGTCATGCTGTCGCAATGCTACTGCATCCGGGGTTTTAGCTACCTGCTCTTCAAATATATCTGCAAGGGTTTTTTCTGCCGGGTAATAAGTGAGTGTATCATTAAATTTTACCAGTATCTCGTTTGCTTCAGCCGGGCTGAGAATTGGTAAAGCACCGATCTTAGCATTTGGCTCGTTGCCAAGCGAAACCAGCAGCTGTACATAGTGGCCTATGAACCTTTCTGCCGTTTCAGGCAGGAACAAACTCTTATTGTAATACAGTCTGCCAACAGGGCTTTCGGTATTTGGGTTTATCAACAGTGAAATTTCAGCTTGATATAACAGATGTTCAATTTCTGTTATAACCGAAAAATCTTCAAATAAAAAAAGTGTATTGAGAATTGAATTGAAGGATTTTCCTTCACCAAACAAATTATCAACAATTTTTTGAAGTGGGATACTTTGGTTTTGCTTAGCCTCAACTGTGGCATTTTTTACACGTTTTAGCAGATCAGCAAACAACTCTTCCCCATTAGTGCTATTTCTAATAGCAAACAGGGTTTCGGTTGCGTTGTTATCTTTGATCAATTCCTCTTTGGAGGCAATGCCTGCAATACAACCCAGCGTGATATCTTCCTGATTACTGTAACGGTATAACAAGACCGTAAAGGCCGTATGCAAAATGTCAAACAATCCACAGTTAAGTGAATGCGCCAGGTCATTCAACTTACCTGCAATCTCATTTTCGATTGAAAACTCAGAAAACGTAATTTGATTTGATATGGAAGCGGTTCTGGCAAAATCAGCGGGGATGACAACCGGGCCAGCTCCTTGAAGTTTTTCTTTCCAGTAAGCTATTTCAACCTCGTGTGATTTTTCGTCAGATAAGATCAACTGCGGCATTTTATGACTAGGGATAAGTAAATGTATCTAATTAATTATAACTAAAAAAATAAATAAGTTTTATACAGGATATGCCCGTTTGGTGATCAAATAACAATTATTATACCAACAGTTAAATCCAATTTTTCTTATTTTGAAAGGCATTTATACGGATACAAATAAAAAATGCCGCAAAAATTTGCAGCATTTTCTAATTTTTTTTCGACAATGTTATTTATTTGTGAGCATACTGGCGGCATCATGATCCAAAAACCATTGTAAGTCGCCATCATCAGGCTTTATCAATTGAGCCGGATAGTTCTCAATATCCTTTTTATCCTCAATTACATGATGAACAGCTTCCGCCTTACCTGCGCCATATACCAAATAAGCAATATGGTGGGCTTTGTTAATTAACGGCGCTGTCAGTGTGATACGATAAACCTGCTGATCATTTAAAAATACTGCTTTTGCAGAAGCAGTTTTATCCGTTAATACTGATGTATAAGGAAATAAGGATGCCGTATGTGAATTATCACCTAAACCCAGCAATACCAGGTCAAAACGTGGGTCAAATCCTGCGAAATATAAGGTGATATCATTGGTATACCGTGCTGCAGCTTCATCGGGTGAAACCGATGTGTTGACCGGGAAAATTTGTCTGTAACTTAATCCAAGTGGCTCTAACAGCGCTTTTTTTGCCATCAAATAATTACTCTGCGGATCATTATGGGGTACATAACGTTCATCGCCAAAGAAAAAATGAACTTTTTTCCAGTCCAGCTGCCCCTTGAATTTATCAGATGCCAATAACTCATAAAGCTTTTTTGGTGAATTACCTCCGGATAATGCAACCGAAAACTGCCCGTGATCCTCTATTGATTTTTTTGCCGTAGCAACGAAATAATTGGCAAGGCCTTCAAGAACCTCATCTTCTGAGTTGAAAAGATTGATTTTCATTACTAGCTGTTTTTTGTATTTACCGGCAAAGTGAACCAGTTGAAACCATCCCGCGCTATCAGAGCCTCGGCTGCTTCAGGTCCCCATGAGTCGGCTGAATAATTAGGGAAATTCAGGCTCTTTTTGTGTTGCCATGTATTTAAGATCGGCATAACCAATTGCCATGCAGCTTCTACCTGGTCGCCGCGCATGAACAAGGTTTGATCACCCAGCATCGTGTCAAGTATTAAAGTCTCGTAAGCTTCCGGTGCTTGCTGGGTATAAGTTCCCTTATAATCGAACACCATATCAACCACATTTAAAACCATGTCAATGCCTGGACGTTTTGCCTGAACCTGCAAACGTATACTCATTTCCGGCTGTATGCTGATGATCAATCGGTTTTGTTGCCAGCTTTCTGCTGCTTCAGTTGGAAATATCAAATGCGGAACATCTTTGAACTGAATGGTAATTACTGAAGATGATTGGTGCAGTCTTTTACCGGTACGCACGTAAAAAGGTACACCCTGCCAGCGCCAGTTATCTACAAAAAACTTGATCGCCGCAAACGTTTCGGTATTTGATTGAGGGTCAACCTTGGGCTCATCCCTGTAGGCAGGTACTTCAACGCCTTTCATCCATCCGGTACCATACTGTCCTCTTACAGCCGACATCCGGATATCGTCAGGCGTAAACTTTCTCATGGCACGCAGCACATCAACTTTGCGGTCGCGTACTTCATCGGCATTAAAGCTAACAGGTGGCTCCATTGCAATATGGCAAAGTAACTGCAGGAGGTGATTTTGAATCATATCACGCAAAGCACCCGATCCATCATAATAGTCGCCCCGCTCTTCTACACCCAGTTGTTCGGTAACAGATATCTGCACATGTTCAATATAATTGCGGTTCCACAAAGGCTCCATTATCGAGTTGGCAAACCTGAAGGCCATAATATTTTGTACCGTTTCTTTGCCCAGATAATGGTCAATACGGTATATCTGACACTCATTAAAAATGCCGGCCAGCAATTGGTTTAGCTCCCTGGCTGTATCCAGATCGTGTCCAAAAGGCTTTTCAATAACAATACGGGTTTTATCTTTATTCTCAGCTAATTTTGCCTTTGCTAAATTTGAAGCAATGATCGGGAACAGATTGGGTGATACGGCCAGGTAGTAAATAACATTGGCCTGCGTTTTCCAATCGGCATTATGCTGGTCTATTTTTTTACCAAACTCTTTATAGGTTTCTGAATCTTTTACATCAGATACCTGGTAGTAAATATTTTTTGAAAAAACGGCCCATTTATCGGCATCAGCTTTACCGCTGCGCGAAAATTGGTTGATGTCTTCCAGCATATTTTTCCGGTACTGATCGTCGGTCAGCTGGGTGCGGCCGGTGCCAATGATCGAAAATTGATTTGGCATCCATCCGTCCAGAAAAAGGTTGTAAAGGGCAGGTGTAATCTTCCTTGCATTCAGATCGCCTGTGCCTCCAAATATGATGAAAATCGTAGGTTCTGATGTTGAATTTGAACTCATGTTGATCAGTGTCAATTAGTAAATCATTTTTTTGTCCATTGCGTATGAAACACACCTTCCTTGCCAATCAGCTCATAAGTGTGGGCTCCAAAATAATCGCGTTGGGCCTGTGTTAGGTTCGATGGCATGCGCCTGTTACGGAAATTGTCAAAATAGCTTAATGAAGCCGCGAAAGCAGGAATTGCAATACCCACTGCTGTTGCTGCCGATACTACTTTTCTTGCACCTTTAACGGAATCACTGACCAGATCTTCAACTGCCCGGTCCAGTAATAGATGCGGGAGATTTGCATCATGCTGGTAGGCATTGTAAATATCATTCAGGAATACTGAACGAATAATACATCCTCCACGCCAGATCTTTGCTATTTCGTCTAGTTTAAGATCGTATTTGTACTCTGCAGACGCATTGGCCAACAGGTGCATACCCTGAGCGTAGGTTATGATCATGCTAAAATAGAAAGCTTGCTCAATTGCAGCTATAAATTCGTCGGTATCAACTTCAAGAACAGTATCTTCAATACTATAAATAGAAGCTGCCTGCTCACGTAATTGCTTGTATTTTGACAAGTCGCGCATCGAAACTGCGGTGTCAATAGTAGGTATAGGCGCCTGCAGATCCATCGCAACTTGCGAGGTCCATTTGCCGGTTCCTTTTGCACGGGCTTCATCTTTGATATCATCTATCAGCAAATGATCAGTTCCAGGAGCATTGTATGCGAATATATCTCGGGTGATTTCAATCAGGAACGACTGCAAACGACCATCATTCCATTCGGTAAATATTTTACCAATGGCTGCATTATCTAATTTTAGTCCTTTTTTAAATAACTCATAAGTTTCAGCAATAAGTTGCATTAAGCCGTATTCTATGCCGTTATGAACCATTTTTACAAAGTGGCCCGATGCACCCGGTCCAATATAGGTTACGCAGGGTGCGCCATCAACTTTGGCTGCAATTGATTCCAAAATAGGTTTCATTACATTATAAGCATCCTTATCGCCGCCGGGCATCATACTGGGTCCGCGTCTCGCTCCTTCTTCACCTCCGGACACTCCCATGCCAAAAAAGTGAAAACCTTTGGCTTCCAACTCGGCAACGCGACGATTGGTATCTGTAAAATGCGAATTACCTCCATCAATCAGGATATCACCCTGATCTAAAAGGGGTAACAATTCGGCTATCACATCATCTACAATTTTGCCGGCCGGTACCAGCATCATGATGGCTCTTGGCGTATTCAGGCTGGTTACGAAAGGTTCAACTTCGCTAAAACCTTTCAAATTACCGTGCTGGTCTTCTTTCTCCAATTGCTGACCTTTCGATGCATCCTTATCAAAGCCTGCACCTTTTACTCCGTGGTCGCCCATGTTCAGCAATAAATTGCGGCCCATAGTACCAAGGCCGATCATGCCAAAATCGTATTTTGTTGTTTCGCTCATTTTCTTTTTGCGTTTTCTTCTTTTATTTTTTCCAGTATTTCCCTGGTCGATTCAAAGCTTGTATGCTGGTAAGCACGTATGCCCAATTTTTGTGCTGCAAGCGCAAACATCTTGCGATCGTCAAAATAAACACATTGCTGAGGCAGTGCCTGCGCAACACCCATGGCCAATCTGAATATTTTTGGATCAGGTTTCCGTATCCCAACTTCACAGGAAGAAATAAATGCATCAAAGCATTGATGCAGTTTAAATTTCTTTACCCGGTAATCATTTAACTCTTTACCTTCATTATTAATGGATATTATCCTGAAACCGCAATCCTTCTTCCATTCCTTTAACCAGGCAAGCATTTCAGGTAATTCTTTCGATTGTTCAAACATAAACTGTTTGAAATCTTCCCGGGTGAAATCGCGGGGCCTGTTGAATATCACGGTATCCAGGTATTCGTCCAGATCCACACTGCCGGCTTCATACACATTAAAAATAAAGGTATGCAGGTCGTCCATCTCCTCGTAATTGAGCCCGAACCTGCGGGCAGCTTCTTCCCTCGACTCATGGCCCCAACCATTGGTCAAAAGGATACCCCCAACGTCGAAGAACAGGATATTGATATCTGTTGCTTCCACCGGCTTATTTTACCTTTGCTTTTTGATCTTCAATTGCCTGCAGCAGTTTTTCAAAAGGTTTATTGAATTTTTCAATTCCTTCGTCTTCCAGTTGCTGTGTAATGGCATCCAGGTTTATTCCCAGGTCATTTAACCTCGCCAATGCCGCTGTTGCTACATCCAACCCTTCTTCTAAAGTGTTTGCTGCAATGCCATGATCGCGGAAGGCTTCTACAGTTTCCAATGGAACGGTATCTACAGTATCCGGTCCTATCAATGCTTCAACATATTTGGTGTCTTTAAATGCCGGGTTCTTGCTGCTGGTACTTGCCCATAGTAAACGCTGCGGTTTTGCACCTTGTGCTGCCAATTTCTCCCAACGCGGACCGCTGAAAACACGTTTATAGATCTCATAAGCCTTTTTGGCAGATGCAATTGCTATTTCACCTTTCAATTCAGGAGCTCCTTTTTCGTCAAGTAACGGATCAACCACAACGTCGATACGGCTTAAAAAGAAGCTCGCCACTGAAGCAATATGGCCGATATGGTGTCCGGCAGCCAAATGATCTTCAAGCCCCGCTATGTATGCCTCAGCTACTTCCTCGTAACGGGTTAGTCCAAACAGTAAGGTTACATTAATGTTGATACCCTTTGCTATAGACTGGCGGATAGCTGCCAGGCCGGGTTTGGTGCCCGGAATTTTGATCATAACATTTTTGCGATCAACTTTGCTCCAGAGTTCAACTGCCTGTGCTGCAGTTTTTTCGGTATCGAGTGCCAGGAACGGAGAAACTTCAAGACTAACATATCCATCAACTGCATTAGACTCTTCATAAATGCCTTTAAATAAATCAGTTGCACTTTGAATATCCTTGATGGCAACGCCGAAAAATATTTGTTCGTTATCGGTAGTTTCATTGGCCAGTTCGCGGATATCGCTATCGTAGTCAGAACTACCTGTAATGGCTTTCTCAAAAATAGCCGGGTTGGAAGTTACACCCCTGATGCCATCTTCGTCGATCAGCTTTTGTAATTCGCCCGAATTGATGATACTTCTCGCGATGAAATCCAGCCAGATACTCTGGCCAAAACTATGTATACTTTTTACTCTGTTTCCCATTATCTAAATGTTTTATTTTATTGTTAAGCTACTAATATTTCAACATTATGGCCAATAAATAAGCCACTTTCAATAACGCCTGTTATTGATTTTATACGCTGTTCCAGATCATCCCCAATTTCTCCAAACCGGGCGTCAAGTATCAGGTTTCCGTTTTCTGTAACAACAGGTCCGTCTTTCCCTTTGGCCGGCCTGAGGTTTAATTCAGTGGCTCCCATTTGTTTAAGCTTCGATTCAACTTCAAGTAAAGCCTGCGGAAACACCTCTATAGGAACAGGGAATTTGCTTCCTAGTTTTTTAACCAGTTTGCTGTCATCTACCAGAATATAGTTTACCGGGCTGGACCTGATCATCAGCTTTTCCTTGAACATCGCTCCACCCCTGCCTTTGATCAGCCTGTTATAAGGGTCAACTTCATCCGCTCCATCAAATAACCAATCAGGCTTGTTTTCATAAAGTGTAGTCACCGGTATACCCAATTCACTACAAGTTAGTGAGATCTCAATTGACGTAGGAATAGCTTTGATCTGAAGGTTTTCTGCCTTAACTTTTTTTGCTATTGCTAATAATGCCAGGTACGATGTTGATCCGGAACCAATGCCCAGTACATCACCGCTTTTTACCTTATTGGCAATCTCATCGGCTACCTTCTCTTTACCTTCTCTGTTAATGATGTTTTCAGACCAGGTCAGGCTTTTGATAATATCACTATTCCAATTCATCTTATCGAATATAAGATTTGAAAACCTGCCCCGGTACCCGGGCAAACCATATTAAAATTTCAATATCAGCTTCCCGGCAACTATTTTAATAGTGCTTTAGCCTTTTTAACAACATTGTCTACCGTAAAGCCAAATAGGGCAAAAAGCTGATCTGCCGGAGCTGATTCGCCAAACCCGTTCATCGCAATGATATCGCCTTTATCGCCAACATATTTATGCCAGCCAAGCGCCGAACCTGCTTCAACTGCAAGACGTTTTTTAACCGATTTAGGGAATACTTTTTCTTTGTAGGAATCAGATTGCTTTTCGAACAGCTCCCATGATGGCATACTTACCACGCGGGCTTCTATGCCTTCTGCTTTTAATTTTTCCTGAGCCTGTAATATCAAAGATACTTCCGAACCTGTTGCAACCAAAATTACATCAGGTTTTTTCTTGGTATCTGACAGGATATAGGCACCTTTTTCCAACTTGGATGCTTTTCCATATTTTTCCTGATCAAGCACCGGCAAGCCCTGACGGGTAAATACCAGTACTACAGGACCATCTTTATGCTCTAAAGCAACGCGCCATGCCTGGGCAGTTTCATTAGCATCTGCCGGCCTGATCACCAAAATATTTGGAATTGAGCGCAAAGACGCCAACTGCTCTACAGGTTGGTGAGTAGTGCCATCTTCGCCTAATCCTATACTATCATGCGTATAAACAAAAATCGGACGGATCTTCATGATCGCAGCCAAACGGATGGGTGGACGCATGTATTCTGAGAACATCAGGAATGTAGCGCCAAATGGAATGATACCTTTGGTCAATGCCATTCCATTCAATGCAGAACCCATTGCGTGCTCGCGAATACCGAAATGGAAATTGCGTCCATCGCGGTTTTCAACGGTGAAAGATTTGTATTCTTTTAGTGTAGTTTCTGTAGATGGGGCCAGATCGGCTGAACCGCCTATAAGATTTGGTAGTTTAGCTGCGATAGCATTCAACACCTTACCTGATGCCTGGCGGGTGGCAATTTTTCCGTCGGCCGGGTTAAATACCGGCAGACTTGCTTCCCAGCCTTTTGGTAATTCGCCACTGATCGCTTGTTCGTATTCAGCTGCTAATTCAGGGAATTTCGCTTTGTATTTAGCAAACAGATCGTTCCATTTTTGTTCAGTTGTAGCTCCTTTTGCGCCACTGGCATGGTAATATTTTAATACTTCCTCAGGTACAACGAATGACTGTTCGGGATCAAATCCAAAGAATTTCTTAACCAGTTTAATTTCTTCAACACCCAGCGGAGATCCGTGTGAGCCAGCAGTATCCACTTTATTTGGACTACCGTAAGCGATATGGGATCTTACTTTGATGATAGATGGTTTACTGATCTCTTCTTTTGCATTTTGTATTGCAGCAGCAACAGCTTTGGTATCGTTTGCATCGTCAACAACCTGCACATGCCAGCCGTATGACCCGAAACGCTCCGCTACATCTTCATTGAAAGTAATATCGGTATCACCTTCAATAGAAATATGGTTATCATCGTATAAATAAATGATATTACCCAATTCAAGGTGACCCGCGAGAGACGCAGCTTCAGAAGCAACGCCTTCCATCAGGTCGCCATCGGAGCAAATAGCATAAATTTTATAATCAAACAGGTCGAAACCAGGCTTATTATAGCGTGCCGCCAGATATTTTTGAGCGATAGCAAAACCAACACCATTTGCAAAACCTTGTCCCAGCGGACCGGTAGTAACTTCAATACCATCTAGCAGTCCATACTCCGGGTGTCCGGCAGTTTTGCTGTGTAGCTGGCGGAAGTTTTTAATATCATCCAACGTCAGATCATATCCGGTGAGGTATAAATAACTGTATTGAAACATACAGGCATGACCTGCTGAAAGAATAAATCTGTCGCGGTTGGCCCAATCAGGGTTTTTCGGGTTATAATTCATAACCTGCGACCAAAGTACGTGCCCTATTGGCGCCAAAGCCATCGGTGTACCGGGGTGGCCCGAATTAGCTTTTTGTACCGCATCTGCCGATAATATCCGTACGGTATTGATTGCGAGTTCTTCTATATCGTTTTGTTGTGTTTTCTTTGCAGCCATTTTTTGCCTTTTTCTTGTTTGATATTTATTTATACTATTCAACCAAAGTTGGAACCGAAGTGATCAGGTCATGGCGCTCGTCTTTGAGCCATAGTCTTGATCCGCCTTTTATCCCTTCCTGGTTGGTTACGATCTTTATATTTTTATCTAATTTAAAATTGAGTTTGTCCGAATTACCGCCACCAATATAAAGGGTATCATAATTCACTACTATTTTTAAAACTTTTAACACTTTTTTCATCCGGTTGTTCCATTTCTTTACACCTTCTTTTTGTAAAGCTTTGTCGCCAATGAATTCGTCATAATCTTTTCCCTTTGAAAATGGATGGTGCGATATCTCGAGGTGTGGCATTAATTGACCATCAACCAACAGCGCAGTGCCGAAACCTGTGCCCAACGTAACAACCATTTCAAGGCCGGTGCCGCTTACCAGACCAAGGCCCTGCATATCAGCATCATTTACAACCTTTGCTGGTTTGCCCAATTCCTTTTGAATTCCTTTACTCAGATCATAGTCCTGCCAGGCATCTGTTCCAAGGTTAGGAGCCGTTTTTATAACTCCCCGCTTTACATAGCCCGGAAATCCTACAGAGATCAGGTCATAAGGCGGAAAGTCTTTTACCAGTTTTTTGATCGCTGCGATCATATTATCAGGTGTAGATGGCATTGGCGTAGGAAACTTTTGATACTCCATCTGCAGTGCCCCCTTTTCGTTCAATATGGTGGCTTTAATGTGTGATCCACCTATATCGATGGAAAGGATTTTGGGCGAAGCACTTTTAACTTTTTTCATGAAATAAGGATGGAGATTTATATTGGTTGGTGAGTGGTTTTAACTAGATATATCCTTTAATGATCATAAGCAAAATTAAAACAAGTATCGATTTACTAAAGTCAATTTTACTTAGTTTTTTTCCCGCTAATGTAAATTATTGAAAACCCGGTCTATCGATGCTCCCAAAATCACATAACGGCTATGCAATATTAAGTAAATTACATTTTTAAACAATACCGGGATCGCATTTATATGTGAAGTATATATTAAATTTATCCTGAGCCGAAGAGCCAAACCATTTGAGCAGAGGCAATTGTTTTTTTTGAAAGCAAAAAGCAGAAAGCCCGGCTTTTGAAGCCATTTGCTTTCTGCTTTAATTTGTTCGACGTCGGGGGCAGATTCGAACTGCCGTTAAAGGTTTTGCAGACCATCACCTATCCGCTCGGTCACCCGACTAAATAATGCCCCGCTGGCGCAGGGCATCAATAAAACCAAAAAAACTAAAAAAAACACTATTTAGTAGTTCTTGAACCTATGATAGATGAAATAAGCTCATCTGTCGGTAAGCCTTCTGAAAAATCCCAATCTACATGATCGAAAAGTATCTTGCCCTGTGATGAAATAACGTATGTAGCCAGTAACGGAATATTGGTGTCAACTCCCGAAAACTTATCCCAAACCGGATCTGTCTCTGAATAAATACCAAACTTTTCGGCTATTAATTTTTCCGTATCGAAGTAAAAGCTAAGTGATAAGCAGTTATCCCATACAGTTTTCTCAAGTTGCTTTTCCCGTTCACTGCTTACTACCAATAAATTTGCATTAGCTGATTTTATTCGAAATTGTAGTTCATCCAATTGCTTCAGCATATTTAGTGAATGTAATTGCCATTGCGAGGAATAAAATGCTATTACCAAAGGTTTGTTAAGCAAGTGCAGTAACTGCACTGTACTGTGCTTTTCAACGCCATTAATAAATTGCTGCCACCTGAAATTATTTTTTTCAAAAATAAAATTTGGAACAGAGTCGCCTTTTCGAAGCGGCTTCAATGCCTGTTTACTTTTAAAACCAAATTCCAGTTCGTGTATAATTTCTGACATATCGAATCTTGGATATCTGTTGTAATTTAATGCACCTGCCATAGCTAATGTGTTTTCTAAAACAAATGTATATAAATTCTATAGAAATTGTAGTGTAAAAGGTAAAAAAAGTTTAATTTTTTTTTATGTTGTGAT
>CAISPD010000185.1 GCA_903887275.1 uncultured Mucilaginibacter sp. | reverse complement strand
TTATAAGCAAGGGAATGATTTCCGCTGTCGGAAATATTACGGGCTTAATAATGATTAAAGCGGAATCCAGACAGGAAGCCGAATCCATTGCCGAGCAAGACCCATTTCATATATCGGGTTATAGAAAAAATGTGGTGCATTCCTTAACTATAAGATTCGGAGCAATAACAGATGTCTTTGCCTGAGTTGAAGTTTGATACCAACAGTGATTTGAAGCTTTATTAACTAAAATGAAAATGAATAATTATGAAAAAATTTATGGTTGACATCCGTTTGGAAGGATTAGACAACGAAACAAGAATGAAGCTCCTTCCCAAAGAACAAGAAATAGTTAAAGAACTGGAATCAAATGGCACAATCGTAGACAACTTTATTAAACTCGATATGTCGGGCATTTATATGGTTATTATGGCTATTGACCATGATGATGTCCATAATAAACTATCTTCTTTACCTTATTACCCTTATATGAAAATTGTTATTGTCCCAATAAGGGTTGTTAACAGCGTTAATCAATAGATAAGTTATTTCAACGAGTGCAGGATTAATAAAATGACCGAAATATGCTGTTTATTTATATGTAAATCGAAAGGGAAAATTACTCTTTCATGTCAAATTTGCTCCGTCACCTTGAGCTTGCTCAGGTCAAAACCCTTGTCTTTCAGCCTTGATAATATTTGCTCATAAACAGCATCACTCATTTTTGGTGTTCGGGACAAAATCCAAAGGTATTTTCTATTGGGATTACTGACTACAGCATAGCTATAATCATCCGCCAAATCAATAATCCAGTATTTGGCTTTAAAAGGAAAAAAGAATTGCACTTTCAATTTTGCATTCCCCGAATTCTCCTCAACAAAAGCTTTGCCCTTGATATAAGACTGCTTTCCGTGAATGCTATCTCTATTACATCTGTTCTCAACAATTAGATAGCCTTTATCGGTCATTGTATATTCAGCGGTTGTGCAATGACAACCTCTCTGAAATATCAGGGGGAATGAGGCTATTTCATACCACTTGCCAGCATACTTTTTAACGTCAACATGTGGGACGGTTTGCAATTCAGGAAGTTGAGCCATAGCATTAAATTTAGCTGAAATAATAAAGGAAAGAGCTAATAGATAGGTTTTCATTTCGCGACTTAGGTTATTGGTATCAAAGATGGGTATTAAATACCTATAAAGAGGTATTCTACCCTGTTTGTTACGCTATAATACAATACTGTATTTTACATGTAAACAATTCAGTTATGTTCACGTAATATACTATTGGGATGAAATATTTTAAGGCAGAGATAACATATGAGTTAGCTTCAGGAAAGGATGAAGCGGTGCAATCCGCTCAGATATTATATTGTTGCACTCCTAGTGATTTTCCCAAAAGCGAAGAATTTCGCGAACTGTTTTACAGCTTAGATGGACACGGAAAAAAATATAAAAGTGCTACTTGGAAACAAGTAAGAGAAGAAGATATTCCGTCCGATGCAATACATCTTCTTTAAAGCCCTGGGTCTGGCAGTATAATAGTTAGTGGCAAATTATTTGCAACTAAACCAAATCGCTCCTTCGCTACAGTTCAGATTCATATTCCACCATACCAATATCAGCACAATCGAAACCAATCTGTTTAAGTTCTTTTTCTTGCTCGGATGACAGAGAACCATAAATCAGCGATTTACCTTTAACCAGTCCATATGTGCGAACTGGTGGCTGAGAGGAGTAGGTTTTATGCAGTTGTTCTGCTTCAGGCTCCTCCAAGATAAGGTCAACGGTTATGTTCTTTCCGAATTTCAAATATCCTGGTGTAGTGGGAATGAAGTGAATGGTTAATGCCTTATTGCCAACCCTGTTAATGCTATAAAGGTATTCCCTGGAGAACTTTCGGTTGCCTTTGCGAAGGATTAGTTCTTGTTCTACCTTTTCTTTCAGTTCGGGGTTAGCTGTGCAATGCTCCCAAATCACAGCCAACTTTTTACTATCCAGCTCCTTTAAATTCATTTGCTATCGAGATATTTTCATTTCCCCTTGCAAAAATAGCCATCTAATCAAAACTTGTTGCTTAGCTTATCCATATCCGATGCAATTTTTCCGATTGTAACTTTTGAGTAAATCTGCGTAGTCGAAATCATGGTGTGTCCAAGCATCTTGCTTACCGTTTCAATTGGGATGCCATTGCTTAGGGTAATGGTCGTAGCAAAGGTATGCCTTGCCAAATGGCTTGTAAGCCGTTTTTTAAGCTTTATTTCCTTAGCTAAATCCTTCAGATACCTATTGTATGGTTGGTTGGCGTAAACGTGAAAAATCAACCCTTGTTGCGAGGTTAACTTTCTTTTCAGCAATATCTCTTTTGCCTTGGGAAGTAGTGGAACAGTGGTCAATACGTTGGTCTTATCACGCGGTTTAATAATCCAGTCCTGCCCCTCATGGTTATACAGAATATGTTGCCAATCCAGGGTTACCATATCTGAAAAAGCAAGCCCTGTATAAATTTGAAATAGAAATAACTCTTGAATGGCAATCAATGTTTTGTGAGTCGGCTTTGCTTTCTCCAATGAGGCAATTTCATGGTTGGTTAAAAAGCCCCTTTCGTGTTTGTGAAAATTAATCCTGAAGGATTGAATTGGGTTGCTATCTATCCATCCTTCTTTTATGCTCCAGTTGATTATCTTCTTGAGCCGTTGAATGTGCTTAGCCATACCATTGTTCTTGGACTTGGTGTTAAGCAATATCCAGTTTTCGAATTTCTTTGCAAACGTCACATCAATTTCTTCCAAAAAAATGTCATTACGTTTATATACTTCCTTAAGAAAGCGTTTCAAAAATCCTTCAGTTGTAAGGTAGCTTTGATAGGTCTTGTAACAGAATTTGACCTTGACCAAAGATTTCACTTCTTTATTGTGGTGCTGAATGGCTTTCATCAAAGTCATTTCTTCGATGCAGTTGTCCTTCTCGAAAATCAAATCCTTTATCGTGTAAAGTGTGTATGCCTTTTTCTGGATTGCATAAAGATTGATTATCTCATAAACACGTGCTTTTATCAATTCTAAATACTGGTTAGTTGCCACAGATAATTCATCCGTTCCTATTACCTTTTCATGCTTATCATTCCATTTCTTGGGTAAAGCTTTTCGGTTAGTGCTAATGACGAGTCTTTGATTATCGCCGATTAGGCGTAGATAAATTGGGACAGTGCCATTTGTGGCTTTTCTGGTGGTTCGGATGAAGAAATGAACCCCGACATTTTTCAATAAATACATAACGCATCACTTTAAAAGTAAAAAATGCGTCGTTTTTATGGTATCACTTTTGGATACACTTTTAGGTTCGAATTTCGAAATTCCAGCAAAGTGATTACAGTAATATTATATGTGAATTTACGACTTAACTATATGATTGTCAAGTCGTAAAAGCACAAAGCTCCAAAGGAAATCCTCTGAAGCCTTGTGTTTTAGTCGGGGTACCAGGATTCGAACCTGGGACCCCCTGCTCCCAAAGCAGGTGCGCTAACCGGGCTGCGCTACACCCCGAAACTACTAATCCGGTATATTCTTTATCGGCCTTATTCAAATCAGCGGTGAGGGAGGGAT
>CAISPD010000184.1 GCA_903887275.1 uncultured Mucilaginibacter sp. | reverse complement strand
GTTAAAATGGGTAATTACATTGTGAATTATTTAGGAGATTCTATATCGGCGCCAAATCACTTCTATAAAGTTCTATACCAGGAAGTGGATAGCACGGGTAAAATCAAAAATCAGTTTTTGCTCGAACCCAAGGTTCAGGTAAACAAAGGCTCAGGCGGCTTTACCGCTTCGCCGGATACACGGCATTATTTATTCCACGACCTCTACACCCACATTACCATGACCAACTCTTTGTCGGTGAACGAGAACCAGCAAGGATCGGAGGCACACGGACAGGAAGATGATGATAAAAATTACGATCCACCGGTTCCGCACCAGATAGGCGTTGGTGATACTATTCAGGTAAGGGAAGGATATATCGTTTTTAAGGGCCTGAGCAATGAAACCAGTGTAAGTAATCTGCAGTTAAGCAAAAATGATGCAGCTATAGGTGCAGCTTTGGAGGTAGTTTCGCACGGTAAAAATTACCAGATCAAACCTTTGTATATCATTAAAAACAACAGTGTTTTCGGAATTGCCAAGAAGGTAGATGATGCGGGTTTAAAAATTACGCTAACTAAAATCATCCCCTCAACCCGCAAAGCCGAAATTACAGTTTACCAGCAGCCAGTTGGCAAAAAGAAATTCATTGTGATGCGCGCCATCGATTTTCCTTATATCAATTTCTTCTGGGCCGGAACTGTTATCATGGTTATTGGCTTCCTGCTATCTATTTTCAGAAGAAATAAAGAGTTGAAGGCGAGTTAAGTAGTTTTATGTTTGATACTGACGATAGGAAAAAAGAAATATCCAAACAGGGCTTTACGATAATAAATGATGTTTTTAAGCCTGAGGAGATTTCATTTTTAATCGCAGCGATTGAAGAAAGTGATAAATCGAATCCCACCTTCCGAAAAAATGCTGATGTTTTTGCGATAAGGCAATTTCTTAGAGTAGTTCCTTCTGTGCTTGCGGTAATTTTCAACAAAAAGCTTGTGAAACTTATTGAGGATTATTTGGGGAAAGATTACTTTGTTGTAAAGTCTATTTATTTTGACAAACCCGAAAGCTCAAATTGGTTTGTTGCCTGGCACCAGGATTTGACAATTTCCGTTGATAAAAAAACCGAAATTTCCGGATATTTAAATTGGACAATAAAACATCAACAATTTGCAGTTCAGCCACCTCTCGATATACTCGAAGATAACTTTACGCTTAGAATACATCTGGATGATACTGAACAGGAAAACGGGGCTTTAAAGGTTGTACCCGGCTCACATTTAAGAGGTATTTATCGCCCCGAAAATATAGATTGGGACAAAGAACAAATAGCATTTTGCCCAGTAAAAAATGGGGGAGTGATGGTTATGAGACCGCTTCTAATGCATGCTTCAGATAAAACGGTAAATAATGCTAGACGCCGGGTAATACATATTGAATTTAGTCGAACGATACTCCCAAATACAATTCATTGGTCAGAAGCCATTGATTTTTCTAAAATATTCTCGATCCAAAATTGATCCGGCGTCTGTTAAAGAATTCCATCTTCGTAGATTTACGAAGTTTCTAAAACTTCGTAAATCTGATTCTTCGTAAATCTAATAGCAAATGCGCATCACCCTCATCGGTTCAGGTAATGTAGCCACACATTTGGGAGCGGCATTTAGAAATGCCGGGCACCAGTTGGTTCAGGTATACAGTCGCAATGCCCAACATGCGGCATTGCTGGCCTATCATATCAAAGCTGAGCCGATAAGTTCCCTGAATGCGATCAGCCCGGAAACTGATTTGTTTGTTATCGCCGTAAAAGATGATGCCATAGCCGAAATAGCTGAGCAGCTTGCGGTCTACGATAAATTGATCGTTCATACCTCGGGTGCAACTTCGCTCTCTGTTTTGGAGCTATTTACCGATAAGGCAGGTGTGTTTTATCCCTTACAAACCTTTAGCAAGAACAAATCAATAGATTTTAATACGGTGCCAATTTGTATTGAAGGCACTGATGAACAGAGCACTAAACAGCTCATCGAACTGGCCTGGACCGTTTCACAAAATGTATATCGGGTCGACTCTGAAAAACGCAAAATTCTGCACCTTGCTGCTGTTTTTGCCTGCAATTTTCCTAACTATTTATATCAAGCAGCTGGTGCTATTTTAGCTGAAAATCAGCTCGATTTTAATTTACTCCGCCCCCTGATCGCCGAGACAGCTGCAAAAGTGCAGGAACAATTGCCTGAACAGGTACAAACCGGACCAGCAATCCGCAACGATATCAATACAATGCAGGCTCATCTGCAACTTTTGGAGCAACATCCCGATTTAAAGCAGGTTTACAGCCTGTTAAGTCAGTTGATTATCAAAATGAATAACAGCACTGACGCAGGTGCATAATTTTGCTACTTTTGCGACAATGGACATTTTTAAAGTAAAGATTAACTTTGAGGAAGCGGGCCACGAGTCGGTGGAATTTCCTATAGCTGAAGGAGAATCAGTGCTGGACGTATGCCTGGAGAACGGCATTGAATTGCAGCATAATTGCGGCGGCGTTTGTGGTTGCAGCACTTGCCATATCTATGTGAACAAGGGAATGGATAATATCCAGGAAATATCAGACAAGGAAGAAGATTTTATAGACCGTGCTGTTAGTCCGCGCATCAATTCGCGATTGGGCTGCCAATGTGTAGTTATAGATGGCGATATTGAAGTTACGCTGCCCGATCAAACAGGTTTCCTCGGACATTAATAAATGGTTGTACATTTAAGGCAAAGTATTAAACATTACACCTCCCGATAGCTATCGGGACAAAATTAAAACGTTTCAACTAAATACAAATGAGCGACAATAAATTTGCCCTTCCCATCAACTGGAACGATTATGAAGATATTGCCATTGAGCTTTATGAAAAGTTTGGCGATGATTTCGACGAATCGAAGATATACCGCATCCGTTTCACCGACCTGATCGAGTGGGTACTAAGTCTGCCCAACTTTGCAGGCACCCGCGAAGACTCCAATGAAGGTCACCTGGAGCAGATACAGTCGGCCTGGGTGTACGAGTGGAGGGATAATCAGTAGGTAGTTATTGGATATTAGGTCTCAGGTATTGGGTATCAGGTATTGGGTATCAGTTTGGATATAAAATGCCCAATGACAAATGCCCATTGATGCGAAGCAAATGACCTAATGACTCAACAACGCGAAGCAAATGACAACAATATGGAGTCTTTTTTAAATAAGCTTAAAGATATTACAACTTTCGTATTTGATGTAGACGGGGTCCTGACCGACGGCTCGGTATACGTGACCGAATCGGGGGAGCAGTTCAGGCAATTCAATATTAAGGATGGCTATGCCTTGCAGTTGGCCGTTAAAATAGGTTATAACGTTTGCGCAATATCAGGCAGCAGATCGAAAATTGCAATTTACCGCTTGAATAGCCTTGGCATCAATGATGTTTATATCGGTGCACATTTAAAAACAGAGCGTTTTAAATCATACCTCGAATCAAAGCACGTAGGTCCGGCAAGTGTTTTGTACATGGGTGACGATAGAACCGACCTTGCTGCCATGAAGCTTTCCGGCCTCGCCGTATGCCCGGCCGATGCTGCGGAAGAGATCAAAGCAATAAGTCAGTATATTTCCCCATATTCGGGCGGTAAAGGTGCCGTACGCGATGTGATCGAAAAGGTGCTGAAGGTTCAGGGTAAGTGGATGAGTGATCAGGCGTATTCGTGGTGATTAGTTGAAGTAGTTTTATTGGTTGGAGTAGGTGTACCATTAGCTATCGGGATGCTTTTATTGTTTGAAGTCGTACAGTAAAACCCATTTTCAAATTCTCAAATTTTCAGATTTTCAAGTGCCAAATGCTCAATGCCCAATGACGCGAAGCAAATGCCCAATGACCCAATAACGCGAAGCAAATTACCCAATCCGCAATGCCTAAAATAATACTCGCCTCCAAATCTCCGCGCCGGCAGGAGCTGCTGCGCTTGATGGATATTGATTTCCGTATCGTTTTAAAAGAAGTAGATGAATCGTATCCCGAGGGATTGACGCCGGAGGCCATTGCCGTTTATATTGCCGAAAAGAAAGCCAGGGCTTTTGATGAAGAAATTGGCGATGAGATCGTGTTAACTGCCGATACCATTGTGGCAATTGATGGCGAGATACTGGGCAAACCTGAGAATGCCGATCATGCTGCAGAGATGCTGGGCAAGCTATCGGGCAAGGTGCACCGGGTAGTAACCGGGGTATGCCTGTTGTATAGACATCGTTTTAATCTTTTTCACGATGTTTCTGAAGTGTTTTTCAGGAAGCTGACAAGCGAGGAAATACGATTTTATGTTGATAAATACCAACCTTTGGATAAAGCCGGGGCGTATGGCATACAGGAATGGATAGGTTTGATCGGCATTGAACGTATCAATGGCTCGTATACCAACGTCGTGGGACTCCCCACTGAAAAATTATATCAACAGCTGAAAAGACTGGCTTAACAAACGTATAATTTCTTTAATTTTACTTCAAATCTGATACTCAATTATATGGAAGAACCAGAAGTACCGACCGAACACTTACACGAACACATCCACGAAGCTGTGCACGAAAGCCATAGCCGCTGGTCGATGAGTGTTGCAATTTCAACAGCATTTATGGCTGCTTTTGCTGCTGTTAGCAGTTTGATGGCCGGTCACTCCTCCAATGAGGCCTTGATAGCCCAAATTAAAGCATCAGATAAATGGTCGTATTATAATGCGAAAGGTATTAAAGCTGAGGTAAATGATGCCGTGCTGCAATTAAAGGATGCCAAAAAGGACACCTCCCTAGCAGCAGTCGCCCGAAAAACCAAACTAAAGGAAGATCAAAAAGAAATTCAAAAAGAAGCGAGAGAGCTGGAAGATGAATCGAAAAATGAGTTGCAAAAAGACATGCTGCTTGCCAGGGCCGTCACCTTTTTCCAGATAGCCATTTCAATTTCCGCGATGTCACTTTTATCCAAGAAAAAGTCGTTATGGTATGTCAGCCTGGTAATGTTTGCCCTGGGGATACTCCAGTTCCTCATCGGCATATTCCCGCATTTTTTCGGCTCGTTTTCTAACCTGTAAAGACACGATTTTTGAACACGATTTTCTGGATTTTATTTAGATAGACAGGATGAT
>CAISPD010000183.1 GCA_903887275.1 uncultured Mucilaginibacter sp. | reverse complement strand
GTACAGTAGCAGTAGTAGTACCATCACCTGCAATATCAGCAGTTTTTGATGCTACTTCTTTCACCATCTGAGCGCCCATGTTTTCTAATGTATCTTTCAGTTCTATCTCTTTAGCTACAGTTACACCGTCTTTTGTGATCGATGGTGAACCGAATTTTTTATCAATGATTACGTTACGACCTTTTGGACCGAGGGTTACTTTAACCGCATTCGCCAAAATATCCACACCGCGCTTCAAAGCGTCGCGTGCATCTACGTTATACCTAACTTGTTTTGCCATGTCTTTTAATTTTAGTTTGAATGTTTTAAGGTTGTAATGTTGGAAGGTTATTGTTTGTAAAGCGCTAACGTTTCAACTTTACATCATTCCAAATTTTCAACAATTTACAGAACTGCGTAAATATCAGATTCACGCATAATTAAGTACTCTTTACCATCGTAAGTTATTTCAGTACCGGCATATTTGCCATATAAAACCTGGTCACCTGTTTTAACGGTTAAAGGCTCATCTTTTTTTCCGTCGCCAACTGCAACGATCGTTCCACGCTGTGGTTTTTCCTTAGCAGTATCCGGGATAATGATACCGGATGCGGTTTTCTCTTCGGCCGGAGCAGCTTCAACTACTACCCTGTCTCCGATAGGTTTAATGTTCAATGCCATAGTTATACTAATTTGAATTTTATAAATAATTTAGATTTTGTGCATCCACCTTCCTCATCAATTATGCCAAGCAACAGAATGTCATAACAATCTGACCAAATTGTCATTTTTAGTACCTATATGGCTTTATAATTAACGAAGGTTTAATATTGATGTGCCATCATGTCAGCCCGGTATGAGCTTGCTGGCTATTGCGCAAAAAAGGCCTTGGCAACATGCCAAAGCCTTTATACATTTTATTTTCCTGCAGCTTAATTAGTTTTTTTTCCCGTAGCTGCTGGCAGTGGTGCTGTACTCTGCTGTGATGCACCGCTATTTACTTTGTTTTCCAGTTTCTGAAGGTTTGGATCAATGGTACCGGGACCGGTTTTTACCGATACATTGATAGCTAATGAAAATACCATCAAAGCGATTGCTAATATCCAGGTTCCTTTCTCAAGACAATCACCGGTTTTTTGTACGCCCATCAGTTGTGAAGAACTGGAGAAGTTTGAAGTCAAACCACCACCTTTAGGATTTTGGATAAGTACGATCGCACCTAACAGCACACATACCAACACGATCAGGATTATTAAGAGTAAATACATTTCTTTTTATATTAATTGATTTTTCGTTCTAACATTTCGATTTGGTCGGCAAAGTAACGGCTTTTTTCCGGGAATTTCAATAGCAATTTTTTGTAAGTACTTATTGCTTTGTGGTAAAGCATTTGGTCGATATAAATTTTGGCCAAAGTCTCCGTTACCAGTTCATCCTGATCCTCATTGCTCCTTCTGGCTTTATTTTCATTATCCAGTTTATCACCAGTTGGTGTACTAATATGGGGCTCCTCTACAATAAACTTCCTGATGATGCGGTCTTCTTTACGTTTTTCGTCAAATTCAACGGCTGGCTCGGTAGTACCCTTGTCTAATTCACTCAGCGTAGTTACATGGAAAATATTCTCGTAGTACTGCTGTTGTAATGTCTCGTCGCCGGTATGCTTAATAGCTTGTGAAGTATCCAGCTTAAAAGGCTGGTAAATTCCTGCATGTTCTTTACGGGTTTTATCCAGCCACCATAAAAAAGTATAAGGCATTTGCTCATCATGGTATTTAGAAACATGATTTGTTTCGGTTTCTACCTGCTCCGACGCAGCAATGCTTACTGGCTCCTGTCCGTTAATAAAAGTATTTGTTTCTGCTTCGGTAGCTGTACTGATCTGCTCTGAACGTTCGAAAACGAAAAAATCACTAAGTGCCACACTTTCCGGTATCAGCGCTTCAGGTTCTTCTTGAAACATAACTTCTTCGTGCTGAATATCAAAAGCAACAGGGCCCGGGACGGTTTCAGTCGTAAGCGATTTCCCATCCTTTAGTTCAGACTGTCGCCGGGAAAAACTAATATCATCTATACCTACGATCTCATCAAACACTTCATCTTCGATATCTTTTGTCCCCTCATTGGTAAACTGCCCGGCCACCGCACCTTGTTCATCCGCTATTTCGGTAGATGCTAACGCTGGCTCTATAAATACCTGTTCCGGCTCAGCTTCCGGCATTTCAGTTTCGTTTGAGCCGATAAACTCAACAACAGGTTCTGCAACTGAATCCAGATCATTTTCAGTATCGGATTGATGAAGTTGGATAACCGATTGCAAAACTGCCTCTTCTTCATAAACAGCAGCATGCATCTCGGCCCGCTGATCTTCTTCAGGCTGAATAGCTAAGGTTTCAATAGTTTCTTTAAACTCTTCCAGTTCAACCTGGCTTGAGATGGCCTCCACTTCGGATACTTCATCTGCGGCTTCAACTACTTCCGGTCTGCCGGTATTTTCTTCAGTAGGTTCAATCCCTGAAATTTCTTCCAGTTCACCATTTTTAAATTCAGTATAAACTGGTGTCTCTTCTAACTGAGATGGGTCGGCATAATTGATAGCGCTTCCAGTATGCTGAATAATATCACCTACCGGGACTTCTGTAAGATTTTCGTAGGCATTGATCAATACATAAAGAGCCTTTGGGTCAAAAGCAACAGCCGCACGACTTGTAAATTCACCGCCAGCCGACCTTGCATAGAGCGCCTGCAACAATCCGCTTTGCGGAAAGTCATGTGCCAATTGTTGAAGGTTGTGGCTGTATATATGGCCATTATCGGCCGGGTTTGCCAGCAATCTCCACAAAATCTCGTTCTGCCGGTTATTCAGGTATTGATCCACAAGGGGTGAAACTACGAATTGCTTACCAATTAGCAAAGGCTCTGTTAAAAATATCGTCGGTCAGTTGCTTATTGATGGCTGTTACCAATTTTTGCTCCTGGTTGGCTATATCGCCGGTAAAATCCTGGTGCTCAGAGAATGACTGGGTAAAACTTAACTTTTTATCTACAGTATTTACGTATACAACACTTACCGTTATAGTTAAACGCTCGGCGCCGGCAACAGGTGCTACATTATTATTGGTGGCCTGAACGGAAATTGGCTCGATCGTGTATCCTGTAATAGAACCCGACAATCGCGCATGGGCATCACCTTGCACAATGGATAAACTGGTAGTTGACCGGATACGATCTTTAAGCGATTCGGTGAATTGCTGGCTAAGATAATTAACAACCAATTGTGCATTATTCTCAAAATACGCCACATTAATCGTCTTGAGCCCTGTAGTCGAAGCACCGCTCAAACTGATCTTACATGAATTAGTCGCCAATACAGCTACCGATAAAAACACCAGAATAATCGTCCTTCTCATTATTACAGATTCAACTCTTTTATCTTTCGATACAATGTCCTTTCAGAGATCCCCAACTCATTTGCTGCCAGTTTGCGTTTCCCTTTATGTTTTTTAAGCGCCTTACGAATAAGGTCCGATTCCTTTTCAATCAGGGAAAGTGATTCTTCTACTTCTTCAGCATCATGAGTAATATTAAAGGGAACATTACTGTTAACGGGCTGCTGGATGGTAAATTGTCCATCGCCTGCATTTCCGGGTAACTCAATATCGCGATAAAGCTGATTAAGTGTCTGCGGATTATTGGCATAACTTGCCGATACGCCTCCATGTTCGATAATATCAGCAACAAGTTTTTTTAGTTCCACCATGTCGCGTTTCATGTCAAACAGCACTTTGTAAAGTATATCGCGCTCAGAAATATCTTCTTTGGGCTGGTTTTCCATTCGCATTGGCAGGTTGCTGCGGCCCGCTTCCGGTGGAATATAGTTGAGTATCACCTGTGCCGTTATCAGGCGGTCCGTTTCCAACACGGCCAGTTGCTCGGCCATGTTCTTCAATTGCCTCACATTGCCGGGCCAGGAATAGTTGACCAAAAGTTTCTGGGCCTCTTCATCCAACTGAATCGGGGGTGTACGGTATTTATCGGTAAAATCTGCCGTAAATTTTCTAAACAGCAGATAAACATCTTCTTTACGTTCGCGCAATGGCGGTATTCTAAGCGGAACAGTATTTAAACGATAATAAAGGTCTTCTCTGAATTTTCCATTACGTACCGCTTCATAAACATCAACGTTTGTTGCTGCAATTACACGCACATTGGTTTTTTCTACTTTAGACGAACCCACCTTTATATATTGCCCTGACTCGAGCACACGTAATAAGCGCGCCTGGGTGCCTAATGGCATTTCGGCTATTTCATCCAAAAAAATCGTGCCGCCGTTTACTGTTTCAAAATAGCCTTTACGCTCACCAACAGCACCCGTATACGCACCTTTCTCGTGTCCGAATAACTCAGAGTCAATAGTTCCTTCCGGTATGGCTCCGCAGTTAACAGCGATGAATGGTCCATGTTTTCGCGGACTCATCTGATGAATAATATGCGAAAATACCTCTTTACCACTCCCGCTCTCACCAGTTATCAATACCGAAATATCTGTTGGTGCAACCTGGTTGGCTATAATGATCGCACGGTTAAGCAAAGGCGAATTGCCGATGATTCCGAAGCGTTGTTTTATTTCCTGTAATTCCATTTAATCAATTTGAAAATCTGAGAATTTGAAGATTTGAAAATTTGAGAATTTGAAGATTTGAAGATGCTGCCTCAATTTTCAAATTACCAAATTTTCAAAATACCAAATTACTCAAAATCACACCACTACGCCGATCAATGTGGCCGTAGTTGTTCTTTCAACCAATACGTTTACATACTGGCCTGGTTTATAATTTTCATGCACCGGGAAAACTACCATAGCATTCTGGTCGTTTCGCCCGCAATAATCCTTATCGGATTTTTTAGAAAAGCCTTCTATCAAAACCCGCTGTACTTTACCCAATTGTGCCTGCAAACGTGCATATGAATATTGCTGTTGTCTGGCAACAACTTCTTTCAGGCGCCTGCTTTTTACCGCCTCTGGTATATCATCAGTAAAACGTTTGGCAGCAAGCGTACCCGGTCTTTCTGAGTACATGAACATATAGGCGAAATCATATTGCACATAGTCCATTATACTAAGGGTATCCTGATGTTCTTCCTCCGTTTCGGTGCAAAACCCTGTTATTACATCGGTCGAAATACCACATTCAGGTATAATTCGGCGAATTGCATCAACACGATTCAAATACCATTCGCGGTCATATGTACGATTCATCAGATCAAGTATCCGGCTATTGCCCGATTGTACCGGAAGGTGAATGTAGTTACAGATGTTTTCATACTTTTTCATCGTGTACAGCACTTCATCCGTAATATCTTTCGGGTGCGAGGTCGAGAACCGTACCCTAAGTTCCGGATCGACCAGCGCTACCATTTCTAACAGATTGGCAAAATTCACCACTTTAACATTTTCCTGCTCCTGTCCTTCAATTTCCCTGCCATTCCATTTGTACGAATCTACGTTCTGGCCCAACAGCGTAACTTCACGATAGCCCCGGTTAAACAGATCCGTACATTCTTTTACTATGGAAAGCGGCTCGCGGCTGCGCTCGCGGCCCCTGGTAAAAGGGACAACACAAAATGAGCACATATTATCGCAACCGCGCATGATCGAAACAAAAGCATTGATACCATTGCTGTTCAACCTTACCGGACTGATGTCTGCATAGGTTTCCTCGCGCGACAGTAATACATTTACTGCCTTTTGACCTTCATCTACTTTGCCTATCAGGTTAGGCAAATCGCGGTAGGCATCCGGACCAACAACTACATCTACCAGCTTTTCTTCTTCCAAAAATTTGGCTTTCAAACGCTCGGCCATACAACCTAATACACCCACTACCAAGCCCGGATTTTTCACTTTGGCTATGGTAAATTCACGCAGGCGGTTGCGCACGCGCTGTTCGGCATTTTCCCTGATCGAACAGGTATTGATAAATATTACATCTGCCTGGTTATAATCGGCAGTGGTTTCAAAGCCCTGTTCAGAAAGAATTGAAGCTACGATCTCACTATCAGAAAAATTCATGGCACAACCATAACTTTCAATATAAAGCTTACGCGCTGCTTTATCGCCTGAGGGCGTCAAAACTAGTGCCTCGCCCTGCCTGCTTTCGTCATGTGTTTTATCGGTGATAGCAAAATCTAACATTTCCTGATATTTGGATTGCAAAAATACATAATTTTTAGATTTAAGGTGACACTTTGTCACGTTTTGAAAAATACCGACGTTAGGATGACTGTTTTTACCATAGAAAAAGCCTCCTGACTCATTACCGTACCAGTAAGCAATTCACCGACAGGGCATTCAGTTTAAAAATCAATAATTACGTGAGCAGGAAAGATCAGTTTTTACTGTAACAGTAATTTAAGGTTAATACCGAAATTGGTAAAGGCAGTGTTAAACGTTTGCGAAGTAAATGGACGAGTGATATTTGAATCGTAGAACAGACTCAGGTTGAAGCGCTGATTGATCACGTAATCGATCTCGGGACGATAGGTAATATTTTGCGCTCCGGATGATATCTGAGCGCCGGGTATATCTGCCTGGTAAACCAAAGTTTTATTATTACGCAGGGAAAAATCGAGTTTAAAGGTAAGATCGTTGTTAAGTTTAGTTCCATTGAACAAACCAAAAGGGAAGCGGAAATCTCTGGTCTTATAACCAAAGCCTAAAACCAGTATATCTTCGTTTTGTTGCGCCAGCTGGCTATTTATCAAACTCATATTTAATGTCCGCGTTTGCCGGTACTCCAAATTTGCAGTAAGGTTGTTTTTAAACCGAACATCCATACCAAATAAAGGAACAAACTGCTCCAGGATGGTAACTGATGAGAACTGATACTGCGGCAAAAAGTCGTTGTTTTCATCGCGCGAGCTAACCCCTCCATTGGCTAAAGAATATTGCGGCAAAGTAGTATAACTACCAACGGTGAATGTGGAGCGATAGCCGCTCCTCAAGTCAACCGATTCAAATAACTCGCTGAAGAAAGGCACACGGCTAAGTCCACTATAGCGCATATCCCAGTTAGGTATCGGGATATTTGGAAAATCGCTTAGGCTGATGGTCGCTGCATTCCGACCAGTATAAGCAGCTAAAAATGCGGGTACGATAACATTCTGCGAATTTGCACTATAGCCATCAGCATAAGTGCCATTTAGTGGTTTAACCGAGTTCGGGTTCAACAGACCAAGGCGTTGAGATACGACGGTACGGTTAGCTTCAAATTTTGTAAAAACCGGCGAAGAATTGTCGATACCGCTGATCTTCGAAAATGCCGTAGCCAGCGAAAAATAAGAAATATTATAATCGCCTGTTGTAGTTGGTGTCAGGTTTTGGAACGAATTATCAGACGATAGGTACTTAAATGTACTCTGGTAGGTATGATCCTGCGTTTTAAAAGCGATGATATCTATTCTGAAATCTTTGAATGGTTCAAGTGTTCCTTTAAAATGCAGATCTTCATTCAACGTAGTTACATAAAGCTGATTTTGCAGTGTATCCTGGGTCAGCCAGCCATTTTTTGCTGCTTTTTGTCGTAAATCGGCCTGACTACCAAGCAAGAACCCTATACCAGGCGCGTTGTAGTTAAAGTCTTCGCCCGCAAAACTACTATTAGGTAAATAGCCCGGAAGAAAAGTTCCATCCGTGCGGGTATAAGCAAAACCCAGATTCTTGACGCTGGTAAGTAATCCAAGTAATACTTTACCTATTCCTGAAATTTCTTCACCTTCTTTACCTGGGGCAGGTTTTTCATTTAGTCGCCTCAGCAAAGGGAATTTATTGTAAAGGGTAACAAGATTAAAGCTGGGGTTCAGCTGTATAGTTCGCGAATTTTGGATGCTGTTACCTACGTTGTATGCCGGATCGTTTATTGCAAAAAGCGGTTGGGTTTGCCATTGAAAATGCGTAGTGTACCGTGCCACCAAAGTTGCCCAATCCATAAAAGGAATTTTAGCGATAGGTACCGCATAATTTAAAGTAAGCGTATGATTGTAATTTGTAGTCCGACCGAGGTGGAGGATATTTTCCCAAAGCGTATCGCGCTTCAGGCCATTAAGGCGCCCTGCCGGCTCATCAACTGTAGCCAGGTTGGTAGCGTCAATATCCATCGACAATGATTTGGTCAAATTCCATCCCAACCCATACAACGTAGTTATATTGAATGACTTGTTAAAAGTTGTTGGTATCGTTATAATATTGCCCGGATCATTATTACGCAGGGTGTTTTCGGAGTAAAATCTGTCGAAATTGATACTATAGTTTATCCTTGAAGGAATCAGGTCAATGTTGATATCGCGAATAAGTGCAAGCGTATTGCTTTTTATAACTTTCTCAAGCGGTTCCAAATATTTCGGCGTCGTTGTAAAATTGTAGGCAACTGATGCGTGATAAGTCTTTTCAAAATCGTTAAGGGTAGTAAAATCATGATGATCATACTCTACATAAGAATAGCTGGCGTTGAAGTTTTCGATATCCCAAACATGTGGAGTTGATTTAGCACTGGTACGCGCCTTATGAACATTGGTGAAGTTGAAGCTTTTACGCAGGGTGTAATCTTCAGCTGCGTTTTGTATCGAATCGCGTTGTTTGGTACTACTTGCGGCATTCAAACTTTGCTTCAGCGTAACGTCGGGTTGAGCGGGGTCGTATTCGGGCAGGCTTACCTGGTGCGAGACATTGACATAAAGCGGAACATGCACCCCACTTTTATCCGGGAAAAACTTGCCAAGTTCAACATTACCCGATACGTTGTAAACCCGGGTATCACTCATACTCCGATCAGCCAGTTGTGAATCTAATGTGCCAAAGCCAACCGTAGTTTTGGTTCCTGTAAGGGTAATATTTGCAAAATCGGCCAGCTTAGCATCAAAACGACCGGTTGCCGCCCAACCTCCTTTATTGTCGAAATCAGTCATTCTAAGCTCATCGAACCACAAAATACCGGTTTTATCAAGCCCGTCGTCAGTAGCCGAAGACACGTTACCTTTGTAAGGATTATGTACGCCCAGCATCACAGTAGCTACCCGGCTCAAATCGGGTTGGCCTTTAATAGTTATCTTATTTTTACCATCACTTATAGAAAATGGCACGGTCAATGGCCATGGTAAGCCATTCAATTTAGCATTATCACGGGCAAGTTTGGCATTTACCAGTAAGCTCAGCTGCAGATCCAGTTCATTGCCCGCGGGCCAGATGGCGTTGGGATCGTTAGTACCCGATGAAGTTACTTTCATCGGTATTTCATACTCGTAATAGTTATCTGTATAGTCAATACCTAGCCGTAAAAAAGCGCTTACATCATTATCTTTTAACTGACTACCTTCGGCATGAATAAACATCTGCAAGCGTTTGTATTTACGCAGATCATTATTAAAATCCTTAAACGCAGCACGCGAGTAACCATCATGCAATGAAGTAAAATTGAGTGAAAGCGATTGCTCATTTAACTGCGTATTGGTTTGGATATTATTGTAATTGCGCTGACGTGAAATGCCGGGTGGTACCACATAAGGTATAGGAGTACGATTGCCATTTTCTTCAATATTAACAGTCTCTACGTCGATGGTCGAATTATCAAGCTGTGGGTTGATAATAGCTGGATCTGCAATCACATTAACCGGATTTCTTTCGGTATTAAAAGCCCGCCATTCGCCACGCACCAATTGCAGTGAGGCGAAACGCAATATGGCAGTATCGGCGAAACCGGTCATGAACATCCGGACGAAACGTATCGATTTAAAATCCTGAATATTGCCCACTACTGAATTATAGGCATTTATTGGTATCCGGTATTGATACCATGTTACGCTTTGGGTGGTCCCGTTAGGCAACTTAACCTGCGAGGTTACCTTATCATTAATAAAGTTTTGCCCAACAACCATTCCTGCAGGTGTAAGCGGAATATGGTATTGGAAATACTCCTCATCCTGATTCATATTATTATCACGGTCAACGTCTTCTGCGTCGGGGAGCGAGGTAGAGGCAGAAGTTGGCAAACCCAGCGCTGCTTGCGACTGGGCCGAGGTTTTAGAGTTGCCTTCGGTACCGTTATATTTTGCATAACGCTGTAAAATGTTTGCCTGCTGCTGATCAAGTTGCGGGCCCTGATAATACTGATAGTCGTCTGATGAAGGGTCGGCAGCGAATGCGGCAGCAGCCTCTGGGTTCAGGATACCGCGTGCCTGCGATACTATAGGTGCAAATTTTATTTGTTCGTCGACATCATTTAACCCATCGAGTCCAATATCCTGAATAGCCCTCGATGCACTATTGTTATCAAATGCATTAACAACAGGTTGAATTTTGGATACCCTACCCCATGCTGTAGTATCTACCTGAGAAAAGTCGTTATTAACCGGTATATCGTTCTCTAAACTTTTACGTCCATCAAGTAAAATATCTTCAGAAATATTACCCAGATTAAAATTAAGCTCGCCTCCTTTTGAATTTGGCTTACCTATAAAAGGATCCATCACCCAAAACTCGATATACTGTACATTTAGCGACTCAAAATCATTAGTAGAGATTCCCCTGAATATACCGCCCCATTTACTGGCGGGATTACTGAAAGTACCATCAGGATTGAGCCCGGTTGTTGTATAGTTATAAGGACCACGAATCATCGGGTAAAATGCAAGATCCAGCGTTGGCAGCGTGAGCGGTTGGCCGGTAACCGATTGCTTATAGGGGAAAACCTCCGTTTCTAGAATCTGACGAACATAAGGCTTTGAAAGTTCATTTCGCGAAATAGGAACAGCGCCGCTATAAAAAATCGGGTCTATATTATAAAAAGCAAGGCGGGCACGGTTAAACCCATAGCTCAGGTTATCAAAATTAGTTGCTTCTTTAAACTGCTGCGGGGTGCCTGATATTTGCCATGAGGAAGAACTCTTAAGGTCTATTACTGACTGGCTGCTCTCAAAATCATCAAGGTAGGAAGTACCATTTTTTGAGCCGGCAAAATTAAGTACCGAGGGATTACCGGGTAACAGGCCGGCAAATTCCCCGGAAAAACTGATCGACGATGGAGCCTTCGTATTGATCAGCGGGATCTTGTCAACCAAACGGGTAAGAAATCGGGAAGGCGAATTATAATTGACGTCAAAGCCATACATCGTATTGGAGACCGATTCTTGTCCGATTACCTCATTTTGTGTTATAGGCGTCTCACTTAGATGCAGATAGGTAGCACCCAAGGCAAATTTATCATTTACCTGATAATCAAATCTGGTTCCAAATAGCGATTTCTGTTGCACACCGAACAGCTCGTTATTCTCCAGGTTAACCGTAATTGGCTGACCCGAAGAAAGCAGCGCCTGGTTTATGATCCGAATCTTGCCTGCGCTGTAATCAACGGTAAAGTCATTTCCTTCAACCAGTTTTGATGCACCCGCAGTTACGGTTACCGAACCCTGTGGGATATTTGTTGCATTGAGTTGATATTCTGAACCACCCTGTGAACTGTAGGTACCTTTGATCAAATACCGGTTTAGCTGCGGAAAAAATTGTTGCGCAATAGTTTTGGTTGAATCATAGATAGGTTGATAAACATATCGTTTGATAAGATCCTGTTCGCTTGGATCAAACCTTTTTGCCAGATCGGAACCAAAGGGCTCCAGCACGGGGAAGATGATACGACCATTCAGCGAATCGATGGTGATGCCCTGCAGAAAGTCGAAATAACCATCTGGCTGTTTATTTTGTTGCGCGTCGAGATTATCAAGGCCAGTCAATTGAAGCCATAATTTCCCCTTTGTACGGAGACCCTCATCCATGATTGGTTTGGCGATACCAGAGTTTTCATCCAGCCTTGAAATCGTCATCCTGAAATTATTGCGACTAACCTGATAGGCACCCAGTGTATAAATATTCTTCATCATCAGCTTCCAGGTAGGCAGGCTGGTTTTAGTGAGGGTATTTTTCAGGAGCTTGGTATAGAGCACTTGCGGGGTACCCGCATTTACTGGCTGGTCGGTTGAAAACTCACCCACCTGGTAAGTTTTTCCGTTTACGGTGTACTGATAAGCAACCGCGAGTACTTCATCATTGTTAAGGGGGTAATTTAGGGATATATAACCCAGTTGCGGATGCAAAACGAATTCCTTGTCTGTTAATTTTCGTGCATATGTCAGCTTTGCATAGTTGTCGCTGCCACCGGTTGTTTTAAAATAGGCATTTACCGCATTTGAATTGGTTTGCCGGGCAATAGCCGGCAGGTTTTGAAGTAAAGAGTTTGATTGCTGTGGAAACCCGGGTCCTGAAAAACCAGCAGGAAGGCCCGAAAAACCGGCACCTCCCTGTATCAGGGTATTGTTATAAGGTTTGTTTTCGCCAAGGTCCGTAAATGCCAAAACATCCCTGGAACCGGAGGTGCTATTATTGCGATTGGTTACCCAAACTTCTATACGGGATACGGTAACATTTGAGCTAATAATTGGAATATTGGCAAGCGCTTTGTTGTAGTTATCCCTGAAATATTGTGCCAGGAAATAGTGCCTGTTGGCTTCATAGTCGGCAGGTGTTAAACTAAAATTGCCCTGCTGAGCTCCATTGGTAATGGTAATTGATTTCGACTTAGACCTTTGTTGCGAGAAAATACTGGTAACGTTAAGTTTGCCAAATTTCAACTTTGTTTTTACACCAAAAAGCGCCTCAGTACCGGATATCAGCGTAGTATTTAACGGAAAACTGACCGTACCAACTTCAATTTTTTGAATGATCTCGTCGGGGTTGCCAGTATAGTCCAATTTGATCTGGTTTTCAAACTGGTATTGGGCATCGGTATTGTAATTGGTTGATATCTTCAGCTTATCGCCTATAGAACCGGTTAGATTCATTTGGATACGCTGGTTAAAATTAAAGTTTAATTGCGTGCGTTGCTGGGTGTTAAATAAAGGATTTTGATTACTGTTGATCTGGCCCGCCATGATCATTTCTGCCGAACCCTGGGGCCTGATCGTGATGGCTGAGCTACCAAACATCTGCTCAAAAGTATGGCTTCTAACCTTGATCTGCGGAATAAACCCTTCCTGTTGCGATTGATAAGCATAGCTATCAGCCGATTGCTTAAAGTAAACACGTTCATTTTCCCGTTGCCTTAGGGCCAGGTATTCGGCAAAAGTCAGGTATCGTGGCGGACGGTAAAGAAAATCGCCAACGCGTTCATATAAAATATACTGATTGCTGGCGGGATCGTATTCGATTGTTTTTATCAGTCCTGGCGGATCAGGAAGTAAATAGCCCTGCCTCAACTGCTCGGCCCTGGTTTGGATGCCCTTATAGGGTGCTTTGATCGTTAATGTATCTTTTGGGGTACCGGCTTGTTGTGCGAAAGCCTTTCCGAATCCACAAAAAGCGAATATCAGCAGGGCAAAAGCTACAACTTTAGAAGTAAAAGTCCGGACCAAGAGAAAAGGGGGTAAAAATCTGAAAAACTATAAACTTTTTAGTGCGAATTTAATTAATTGTTCAACAGTTAAACTTCCGCCATTTTTATTTAATTCCTGGTCAATAACCTTCTCAGCGGCATTTCTCGCAAAGCCAAGCATAACCAGAGCAGATATCGCTTCATCTTTCACTGTACGGTTTACAGGCACAGCAATGAGTGTGTCTGGCCCATTCTTTTTAAGCTTATCCTGAAGCTCAAGAACCAGGCGTTGCGCCGTTTTTGGGCCGATACCTTTTATCCTTTGAATAAGCGGCACGTTTCCGCCCACAATGGCGGCCTGAATTTCTTCAGGCGTAATTGCTGACAACATCATCAGCCCGGTGCTGGCACCAACACCGGATACAGATATCAGGTATAAAAACAAGCGGCGTTCCCCTTCATCGGCAAAACCATACAAAGTATGTGCATCTTCCTTTACATGCAGCCAGGTAAAAAGCTTGCAGCGTTCAGAACTACCTAATTTAGCATAGGTATTGAGCGAAATATTGATGTGATAGCCTACACCACCCGCATCAATCACTACATAAGAAGGGCTTTTATGAGCCAGTTTTCCATCGATATATGCGTACATAAATGCTATCCTGTATATGTTAACGTGTACGTGAAATAGTGCCCTGGGTTTCGTTTTCAGCCTTTTCCTGGGCATCCACCACTGCAATTGTAACCATATTTACAATTTCTCTAACCGAACTGCCCAACTGCAGCACATGAACTGATTTTTTCAGTCCCAGTAAAATCGGTCCTACTGCCTCAGCGTCCCCAATTTCCTGGAGTAATTTATAGGCGATATTGCCTGATTCCAGTGTCGGGAAAATGAGCGTGTTTGCGGGTGCTCCATTGAGTGTCGAGAAAGGGAAATTATCAGAGAGTAATGTTGGATTAAGCGCAAAGTTGGCCTGCATGTCGCCATCAACTACCATATCCGGAAAACGCTCGTGCAGAATTCGTACCGTCTCTCTTGTCTTGTTTGGAATTTCACCGTCATTAGATCCAAAATTCGAGTAGGAAAGTACAGCAATACGAGGCTTTACATTGAACTGCTGAACGGAATGATCTATCAATGCCGTAATATCCACCAATTCTTCCACCGTTGGGTCTACATTAACCGTAGCATCACCAATAAATACCGGGCCTTTTTTGGTAAGCATCATATACATACCGGCTACTCTGTTTACTCCGGCCTGAGTGCCAATTACTTGTAATGCCGGTTTGATGGTAGTAACATAATCTTTTGTAAGGCCCGAGATCAATGCATCAGCATCGCCAAACTGCACCATACAGGCCCCGAAATAATTACGGTGTGTAAGCAACTTTCTGGCCTCAGATTCTGTAACGCCGCGCCGTTGCCGTTTATTGTACAGATATTCGGCGTACTCATTGAATCGGCCAGGCTCATCTCGGGGATCAATGATCTCCACATCATCAAGTTCAAGGTCGCTATGCTTAATAATATTTTTTATTCGTGAACAGTTACCCAGTAATATTGGGGTAGCAATATTTTCTTCCCGAACGATCTGTGCCGCCTTTAATATTTTATAATTATCTGCCTCGGCGAAAACAAC
Source organism: uncultured Mucilaginibacter sp. (assembly GCA_903887275.1). Taxonomy (GTDB): domain Bacteria; phylum Bacteroidota; class Bacteroidia; order Sphingobacteriales; family Sphingobacteriaceae; genus Mucilaginibacter. Next base: position 13,120 of record CAISPD010000183.1, on the reverse strand, counting down.
ACGCTTCGGACTTTGCTTGGCCTTGTTGGAAATATTTCTCAGTATCCGGTCGTCCGCACCTATACTCAGGCGCAGGTGCTCGCTATAGGCTTCCCAATCAGTTATTGACTTTCTGGCAACTCCTGATTCCATCGCAGCACGTGCCACTGCCGAAGACACCTCAGTGATCAGCCTCCGGTCCATTGGCTTAGGGATGATATAATCTTTGCCAAATTTTAAATTACGGGTATTATAAGCCAGGTTGACTTCTTCTGGTACGGCCTTTTTTGCCAGTTCGGCAATTGCCTTAACAGCAGCCAGTTTCATTTCCTCATTGATGGCTGTTGCCCTAACATCAAGTGCCCCACGAAATATATAGGGGAAACCTAAAACATTATTAACCTGGTTTGGGAAATCTGCTCTGCCGGTTGCCATCAACAGGTCTTTACGCGCCTTAATGGCTACGTCAAAAGCTATTTCAGGCACCGGGTTGGCCATAGCAAAAACGATTGGATTTTTAGCCATGCCTTTTAACATATCCGGCGTTACAACATTACCTGCCGACAATCCAATAAACACATCGGCCCCTTTCAGTGCATCGGTCAAAGTGGAAATATCGGTACGTTCAGTTGCAAAATTCAATCGAATTTCATCCAGATCTGTTCGGCCAGGGGTAATTAAACCATTGATATCAAACATCACCAGGTTTTCTTTTTTAACCCCTAGTGAAAGGTAAATTCTTGAGCAAGATACCGCAGCAGCACCGGCTCCATTGACCACCATTTTTATTTTATCGAGCTTTTTGCCTTGTATTTCGCAGGCATTTAATAAAGCAGCGCCGGATATAATTGCAGTTCCATGCTGATCGTCGTGCATCACCGGGATCTTCATTTCGGCTTTCAGCCTGCGTTCGATCTCGAAACAGCTTGGTGCTGATATATCTTCCAGGTTAATCCCTCCGAATGTTGGTTCCAGCGATTTTACGATGGTCACAAATTCGTCGACAGATTTTGCATTTACCTCTAAATCGAACACATCGATATCGGCATAAATTTTAAACAGTAAGCCTTTACCTTCCATAACAGGTTTAGCAGCTTCGGGACCTATATTGCCCAAGCCTAAAACGGCTGTGCCATTGGTAATTACAGCCACAAGGTTACTTTTAGCTGTGTATTTATATACATCCTCAACATTATCAGCAATGCGAAGACAAGGCTCTGCGACACCCGGCGAATAGGCCAGTGTCAGATCACGCTGCGAATTGGTTGGCTTGGTTGGAACCACCTGTATCTTGCCCGGACGCCCATTAGAGTGGTAATCAAGAGCATCCTGTTTTCGGTTGGCTTTTTGCATGGTTTATGACAGAATTTCTATCTTTCAAAATTACAATTCTTTTCGGCGCCGGGACGGATAAAACAAAAAAAGCCCGGCGTGTATTTACTCACCGGGCCTGATATTTTTAGGTTGCTATTAACCCTTTCCAATTTTTGTCTTTGTTTCAATCTTTGCCAATAGCAACCTTGAATTTGTTCCTTTGTGTTTATTTATAGCAGCAAGGTACTCGAACTTACGTTTACGATGGTGCAAGGGTATTCGCTTTTCTACCGGCAGGACTTGTTGGCCATTGTAGATTGACCGGTAATCAATATTTGCCAGTTCGCTGTTCAGCAGATTATAGGAAGCTACAAACTTTGCTTTTGCTTCTGCAGGGATCACCATAATTTTAGGTGCCGCTGTCGATCCATTGACCAACATGCGGGGGTATGAAGGATTCAGAATTGAAAGCAGGTTGATATCCAGCGATAGTACACGAGCAACACTATTGAGTGATATCATTTTATCTACCTGCACGGTATCAGTATTCATAGTCAAAGCACAGTTTTGCGGCTCAATACGGTACTTGTTATAAAAATGCATGATATAGGTCATTGCAATATAACTTGGCACATACCCTCTGGTTTCAACCGGCAGGTATTGGCGTATTGCCCAAAAATCGTTCGAACCTGCCTGTTCTATCGCTCTGATAACATTGTCTTTTCCACAATTGTAGGAAGCAATGGCCAGCAGCCAGTCGCCAAATTGCTGATAAGCGTCTTTCAAATAAGCAGCGGCGGCATAACTTGATTGAACCGGATCGCGGCGCTCATCAGTATATTCATCGATCGTTAAACCATATAATCTTGCTGTACTCGACATAAACTGCCACGGCCCGGTTGCACCAACGCGCGATACTGCGTTAGGGTTCAGTTGCGATTCAACGATTGAAAGGTATTTGATCTCATCAGGTATGCCTGCTTCACGAAAAGCCTTCTCGTAAATAGGAAAATAATACCTGGCAAGCCCAATCTCGTGTGCGATATCAGATCTTTGCAGAAGGTAATTGTCGATCTCCGTTTGTACATATTCGTTATAATCCAATTGCACATCACGACTGATAGAATCAAGACGCTTTTTGTAAATATTATTGCTGTATAGGCCTGAGTTGGCGGATTTGACAGCACGAACAGTCCCGATATCATATTTATCACCTCTTGACACCTGGCAGCACTTCATGCCTTTGGCATGGACGCGATGTTTCCGGGCAGCATATGCGTCAGTTTTTGCAAACTGAACCAGGCATACAGCGATAACAACCCATAAAAATTGCTTCATTTTCCCGAAAGTTTTACCACTATATTAAATTTTTACAGTTTTACGAAATATTTCGAAAAATCTAATAAATCCTGTTCGGCAAAACGTTTGGTCAATAATTGTAAACCTATAGGTAAACCTTTTCTTGAAGTGCCCGCCGGCAAGGATATAGCCGGAACTCCGGCTAATGATGCTTGTACGGTGAAAATATCATAAAGATACATCACAGTAGGATCTTTTTCCTTTTTGCCGATGGTGAAAGGCGGTTCGGGAGCGGTAGGAATTAATATAAAATCATATTCTGCAAGCAAAGCGTCGGTCTTTTCTTTGATAAGCCGACGCACTTTTTGGGCCTTGGCATAGTAGGCATCGTAATATCCGGCGCTTAAAACAAAGGTACCGAGCATGATACGGCGTTTAACTTCTTTGCCAAAGCCTTCAGAACGCGATCTTTTATAAGTGCTTAGCAGATCAGTAGCAGCAGGGCTGCGGTACCCGTAATGTACACCATCGAACCTTGCAAGGTTGGATGACGCTTCGGCAGTAGCAAGAATATAATAGGTAGGTACAAGATAATCAAGGTGCTCAAAAGCTACCGGCTTTACCGAATGACCTTCTTCGCGTAATTTATCTATGTATTTTATTAAGGTTGCTTTTACTTCATCATCAACACCCGGGCTGGATAGCGATTCCTGAATATAGGCAATCTTCTTTGGGGTGGAAGCAGGTTTCAATTCTTCGCTATACGCGGGTACTGATTTTCTGCTCAGGGTGGCGTCATACTCGTCGGGCCCCGCCATTATTTCTAACAAAAGCGCCGCATCTTCAACCGAACGGGTTAAGGGACCAACCTGATCAAAAGAGGAAGCATAGGCGATAATGCCGTGCCTTGAAATGGTGCCATAGGTTGGCTTTAGACCGACAAGCCCGCAAAATGACGCTGGCTGACGTACCGAACCTCCGGTGTCAGTACCAATGGCAGCATGACATAATCCAGCCTGAACTGCAACAGCCGAACCACCGGATGAACCTCCCGGCACACGATTAGTATCTGCAAAGTTTTTTACAGGCCCGAAATAGGAATTCTCATTTGAACCACCCATAGCAAACTCATCGCAATTGCAACGGCCGATGATGATAGCATCTTCAGCCAGCAAGCGTTCTACTATTGTGGCAGAATAAACCGATGTAAACCCGTCGAGGATCTTTGACGATGCTGTAACCTTATGTCCTTTAAAGCAAATATTATCTTTAATGGCTATTACCATACCGGCCAGTCGTCCGGCAGTACCGGATTTGATCCGGGCATCAACTTCTTTTGACTGCAGTAAGGCCTCCTGATCAAATACCTCATTAAAAGCATTCAGGTTTGAATATTCTTTAATGCGGGCCAGGTAGCCCTTTACTAATCCCTCAACTGTAATGCGGTTACTTTGCAGGTCCCTCTTTATCTCATCTAAAGAGGAATAGAATGTAGTCATGCGGCGAAAATAAAAAACTTATCCGTTGAAATTAAAATTCCAACAGATAAGTTTACGTTGTTAAGCAGAATGCGGCAAATATGGCCTTAACCAATTAGCTTTTTGGCTTTTCTTCAGTTGGAGCAGCAGTGGGCGCAGCCGGAGTTGTAGTAGTTGTGCCGGTATCGCCGTTCTTGGCATCGTTAAACTCTTTCATGCCTCTACCCAAACCCCTCATCAGCTCAGGAATTTTTTTCCCTCCAAAAAAGAGCAATAATACTGCAATTATTATAATAATGTGCGATGGTTCTAACAGTCCCATGATCTATAAATTTAATGTTTATTTCTAATTATGTTGTTTTAACTGGTTCATTCACTGTTTCGCCGGTTTGCGATCCGGTTACTGTACTATGGCTATCACTAAGCGGTACCGTGTTTGGAATTACGACTTCGGGCGCCGGCGTTTGATGTTCTTCTGTTGTTTGCTGATGTACAGCACTTTCGGCTATCTGTTCCTGTGCCGGAGGCAATGCAGGAGTTTCCTTTGCTATAGCTTCTTCGGCTTTCTTCTCTTCGTAACTATTGATCTGGGCATTGATCTCGCGCTTAACACCTTCAGAGGCATCTTTAAAATCACGTATACCCTTTCCCAAACCGCGTGCCAATTCAGGAAGTTTATCGCCTCCGAAAAGCATCAGTGCAACTATCGCAATCACCATCAGGTCCGACCCGCTCAAAATCAATAATACCGAACTATACATAGGTTTTAAAACAATTTACAAATATATGTATTTAAAAAACTAAAGTTTAAAATAATTCTACTCAGGCTGCAGCCACTGTTTCGGATTAACGGTATTTGAGCCCTTATAAATAGCAAATTGAACCGATGATTCGCCTGATGCAGGGTCTGTTGCTACTGTTCCTATCATTTGCTTAGCGGTTACCTTTTGCCCTGCACTAACTGTTGCAGATTTGAGGTTTGAATACGAAGTAAAATACTCTCCATGTACAATCACTACGAGCAACGTTCCATAAACGTTTCTTACCATCGCAACTTTTCCTTCAAAAACAGATCTTACAGGTGCATCAGCATTGGTTTTAATTTCCACCGCATCGGTTTCTGTACGTATTCCCTCAATAGTATAAACCCCCGGCCACCTGATCGGTATACCATTAGAAACCGGCCATGTCAAATGGCCTTTATTTTCGAGGAAATTATCAGATATTCTGGCCCCCTCGGGTGTATTGGTTAGTACTTCCCTGTCGGTTGACTTCCCCGTTATTGTTTTAGCTGAATTATTTTTCGAAGAGCCGGCATTAGCTGCATTATTTGCTTTCGCAGCGTCTTCTGCTCTTTTGCGTTCGGCAGCTATTTCGCGTCGGATAGCATCTCGTATTTCCTGGTTGGTGCGGGCAATTTTGCGTTGCAGGTCGCGTTGTTGTTCTTTCAACTGGCCCTGTTGCTTTGAAAGGTCGGCTATTACTTTTGCTTCATCCTTCTTTTGTTTACCTAGTGTTACCTTCTCTTTGATCTGATCGACCAGGATATTGCTTTTTTCTTTTTTCGTGTTATCCAGCTCATTGATCTTAACGTGGAGTTCTTTTTCAGTACCTTCAATATATTCGGCCTGACGCTGGCGATACCCGGCAAATTCCTGAAGATATTTCATCCGCTTATAACCCTGGTTAAAGTCTTTTGCGGCAAAAATAAACATGAGTTTATTGTAGGAATTCCGGTTATGATAGGCAAAAAGTATCATAGCTGCATATTGCTTTTTTAACTGATCAAGCTGGTTCTGCAGGTTATGCACCGTGGTATTACTTTCCGTTATCTGATTATCCAGCACCCTTAATTCCGAATTGATAGAATTGATCTTAGATTCACGGATCTCAATTTGCTGTTTAAGGTTATTCAGTTGTTTGAGTGTGCTTTTTTTATTGTTTGCCGTTTCTTCATACTCACGATTCAGCTGATCCAGTTCCTCATTGTACCTGGCAACGCGCTTTTTTAACTCATCACTACCGGTCTGGGCCCGGGCATTACCCGCCATCAGCAGGCTAAAACTAAAAAGAAACAGGACCAGGTATTTCATAGGGCAAAAATAGAAATTTTATTTCGCAGGTTCGTAGCTGGCTGGTATACTGAAAGGATATTCCTGTGGTTTATCAAAATCGATCTTATTGTAATGTAGACTGATCTTAACTTTTTTGGTGCCTGCAACAGAATTGATATCTATTTGTGAAGATATTGCCCTTTCTCCAACCTGTATGGGTTGAGCGTTAAATACATCAAGTAATTGCCCGGCACCCTGATTTGAAAGGTGTGTTTCGACAACATGCATAGTACGGCCAAGGGTAAGGTTATAATATAATTCATCAAGCGAGCCGGTTACCTGCAGATTTGCGCTATCTGCTTTTAAAACAGCTTCATTATTTATTAACTGCGGTATAGCATTACCTACAAGCAAGGCCTCGATTGAACTATAATCAAGTTTATCGCTGGCATACTTAAAGAGGTAGTTAAAAGGTTTGCTGAGATAAAGACTTTGCAATTTATTAACTACCAGAATACTATCAGGCCTGATCAAAGCACGGGCCACTTCAATTCCTGCTATGGCAGTAATGGAAACCCATATCCTTTTACCTTTTTCTATACGGATGTTCAGCGTTACGTTATTGCTACTGCCACCAATACTGAGTTCTGTTTTAGCCTTGCCAGAAAACGTATTGAAATTGAGCTGGGCGGCTCTGATGCTGTCAATTTTACTTATTTGGCTTGAAACCGTCTTGATAGCTACCACATCTTCAGGTTTTTTAGCTGCCAAAAGCTGCTTTTTAGCTTTACAGCCGGCCAGGGCCAGTAAGCCTGCTAAAAGGAGTATCTTATTCGACATATTTCTTTTCGTTGATCTTACGGTTTAGCAAAGGCGAGTTGCCTCCATATTCCTTTGCCTTTTTCCAGATATCTAATGCAGCGCCTGTTTCGCCAAGTTTAAATAATATATCGCCATAATGCTCTGTCTGCACAGGGCTGTTGACTTTATCGTGGGAAATGGCTTTTTCTATCCAGGTACGTGCATCAGCGAATCTTTGCTGCCTGAACAATATCCAGGCATAGGTGTCTTCAAAAGAAGCCGTATTCGGCTGCAGTTCGTTTGAATGTTTTGACATTTCAGAAGCCTTGTCGAGCGATGCTCCCCGCAACGAAAGGTAATAGGCATAATTATTCAAAGTATAGGCATTGTCAGGATTGTAACTCAATGATTTCTCGTAGGCATTGTCAGAATTCTGATCCTCTCCAAGCGAATGGTAACAATCGCCAATTGCTGAATAACTCTGGCTTAAAAAATCTTTATCCTGACTCTCAAGTGCAATGGCATTATTGAAATAAGCCAGTGCCTTTTTAACTTCTTTCTTTTGTTCGAAGGCAATGCCCACCAGATAATTTAGCCATGCCTGGTTGGGGAAAAGTGATAATGCATCTTCGCCGTCCTTTACAGCATCGGCAAATTCATTATCACCCAATTCAAGCCTGATCAATTGTTCTCTCACTTCATATACCTGTGCATTTAAGCCGATGGATTTTTTATAATTAATTTTTGCTTCATAAAATTTTCCATTTTGTACCAGCACATCTCCATATAATGCATAGCTCCGTGCATCGTCGGGGTGTGCCAGGGTAAGCAAACGGGTTAATTCAAGTGCGCTTGCCCGTGCATTCGGATCCTGAAATTTAGGCAGATAGCCCATAATGATCTTGATCTCCTGCTCGATATCCATAGCTGGCAATTTAAAGGCAAGCAATAATTCATTATAGCTATTTTCATAATCCCTTTTATCGCGATAAATATCGGCCAGCGCCAGGTGAACTTTACCTTGCTTCGGGTCAATTTGTTCTGCATTTTTCAATACCTTAAGCGCCTTTTCCTGAAAATTATTGGCATTGTATATTTCGCTCAGCAACAGGTAATAGCGTATTTCCTGAGGATTTGCGCTTATAAGTGCTTCTAAATCGGCAGCAGCTTTATCTACCTTACCCTGTTTCAGGTATAGACTCTCCTTTTTAGCGATGATCTCATCAGAAGGGCCCTGCAAATCCTGCAGTTTTTCATAAACTGCCAGTGCCTGATCGTATTTCTTTTCCAGAATAAAAACATTGGCCTGGTCAAAATAATATTCAGGCTTATCGGGGTCTATATTAAGCAGCGCTGCGAAAACGTTCTCAAGCTTTGAGATATCATTGGTCTTTTCATAACAATCGGCCAGGGCTACCCAATACCATTCGTTACCCGGCTTAATGACAACTGCTTTTTCCAGTAACTCCTGCGCCATCGGGTAATTATTCTGCACTTTTTTTAAAGTAGCCAGTTGATACATCGATGCATCGTTCTGCGGGTCGACTTGTAACACCTGGTTAAACATTTCGGATGCCAGGGTAAAATTCTCGATGGTTTTTTCACGCAAGGCCGAGTAGAATAACTGTTTCACCGTCATACTATCCGCCTGGCTTAATTGCCTGGCTTTAATATCAGACACCGTGTTGCTCCTTTGTTGCGACAATGCTAACAATGGGAACAATAACACTAAAAAAAATACCGCCTGCTTTTTTCTCATTACCCTACCCCTGTATGTCCGTACCCACCTGCCCCTCGCGAGGTTTCATTCAGCATCTCTACCTGATGCCACTCAACAGTTTCGTGCCGGGCAACTACCATTTGCGCTATCCTATCGCCGGTATTTATATGAAAAGGCTCTTGTGATAAATTTATCAGCAAAACTTTTATTTCGCCCCTGTAGTCGGCATCAATAGTTCCCGGAGAATTTACGATGCCTATACCATGTTTAAATGCCAAACCGCTCCGTGGCCGCACCTGTGCTTCAAAGCCAGGAGGCAACTCAATTTGCAACCCGGTTGGTATCAGCTTGCGCTCAAATGGCCCCAGCACTAAAGGCGCATCAAGGTCGGCACGCAGGTCCATACCAGCAGCGTGGGCCGTTTCATAGGCGGGAAGTATATTTTTCGAACGATTGATAATCTTTATGATCATTGCCTGCTGAGTATTGATTTGATATCCTTTCGTTCAATAAAATATGCTGTAAACGCAAATAATGCCAACAGCGCATCGCCAGCAAATATATTGTGGTTAAAGATATAGAACGATAAGAAAACGATTAAAACAGAGGAAATTATATAGGCTGCATTCTTTTTTAAGTTATACGGTATTGGGTAATTTTTCTGACCCCATATGTATGAAAGTATCATCATTATGGTGTAAGCAATTAACGAGGTCCATGCCGAGGCCATATAACTGTAATGTGGTATAAACAGCACGTTTAATAGGATAGTAGCAATAGCGCCGATACCCGATATATATAGTCCGTATTTAGTTTGATCTGAAAGCTTATACCAAACAGAGAGGTTCATGTAGATGCCTAAACTAACATAACCAAACACCAAAGGTGGTATAACATCAATACCTACCCAATAGTTACGATTGGGTATAAAATATTTTATCAGCAAATCTATATTAGTTATCAGGCCAATGAAAATAAGGCAAACAGCAATGACGAAATAATCCATGATCTTCGCATAGGTTTGACTGGCATTTTTATTACGGGCATGGCTAAAAAAGAAAGGCTCGGCACCCAGGCGAAATGCATTGATAAAAATGCTCAGAAAGATGGATATTTTGGCACATGCCCCATAGATACCTACATCCCGCAGACCTATTTTTGGGGGCAGCAACCACCCCAGCATCAACTTATCTGCATTTTCGTTAATGAGGTAGGAAAGATTAGCGATAAGTATCGGCCAACTGTAAGCATACATTTCTAACAGCATTTTACGGTCGAAATCAAATCTGATCTTTAACAATTCGGGCAGTAAAAGCAATAAGGTTACGATACTTGCTACCAGGTTTGAGAGAAAAACATAACCTACCCAGCCTTTTACATACCATTGGCCTATCCAACCTGAGCCTGCCAACTGATGACGCATCCAGAAGGGTATCAACCAGATGAAAATCAAATTCAGACTAATAAAAATCCCGATATTGATAGTTTTGATCAGGCTGTATTTTCCCGGTTTGCCATCGGCACGAATCTTGGCAAATGGAATTACACACCAGGCGTCTAAAACTAAAATAGCCAGAAAATATCCGATATAGGTGATAAAATCAGCATGACTGGTGCCAACAACACCAACATGACCATGCCCCAGTTTCGCCGAGGCGCTTACATTGATAAAATCAGCTATTGGATTTATGAATGGCAATACCAGCAATAAAAAGATGAGGGTAATGGAGACCACAGAGGCAAAAGCATTATTATATACTCTTTGCTTATTATCTTCATACTTATTCAGGTATCTGAAGAAAGTTGTTTCCATACCAAATGCCATTACGGCATTCAGGATAGAGACATAGGCAAACATAGTGGTTAATATACCATAGGTCCCGGTAGGATAGGCTTTGGTATAAAGTGGTGTCAGGAAAAAGCTAAATACCCTTCCCGCTATGGTGGTTATTCCGTAAACGGTGGTTTGGCCTGCAAATTTTCTAGCGGTCGACAATGTATGATCTTGTGTTGCGGATTATTTTAAAGTCCGGATATTATTCCGCAATCCGAACACCGAATTACGAAATAACGCTAACGTCCTTTTCTTACCACTTCAAAATTACGATAGTTTTTTAATTCGCCTTCATGACTTACAACAGAAATTACCCTGGCGTGTTCGGGGCCCTCTTTACACCAGTCGAGAAACATTTCCAGGGCAACTTTATCCCCTTCAGCCTCAATAAAAACACTACCGTCAGCTTCATTGCTAATCTGGCCTTTTACCCCCAGCTGATCAGCAACGGCCTTGGTAGAGCCTCTAAAAAATACGCCTTGCACCTGGCCGGTAACGGTGATATTGAGGTGGGATTTCATTGATTTTTTTTGGAATGTTGTCCCGATAGCTATCGGGACGTTGTAATGTTACAAATTTAACATCGAAAATTAAATTGCCAACGTTAAAGCACTTGCACAAATGGTGACGTTACAACATTTCAACTTTACAACCTTACAACTAAATTAACCGCTTAACTTTAGTTTCCGCAGTAATTCGCAGGCCATCCAAACCGGTAATGAGGTTTAAACCCGGGGCTTTTCCGGGCTCAAGGGAACCTTTTTCGTCGTCGATGCCTAAAAATCTGGCTCCATTAAGGGTTGCCCAACTGATGAGCCTCTCGATTGTAATAGCTGGAAATTTCTCCTGTATCAAACGCATTTCGTGCAGGATACAAAGTTTGGTATTGGAGGCCAGACTATCGGTTCCCAGTGTAAGATTGAATCCCTGGTCGATGAAAAGTTCAATTTTGGGTAATTTATTTTCGATGTATAAGTTAGCACCCGGGCAAAAGCAGAAGTGGACTTTTTTGTCAAATCGCTTAATAAAGTAAATATCCTTCAGGTTGGTGCAACTATTATGTACAAGCAATACCTCTGGTTTTTTGCTCAGCAGCGGTACAATAGTTTGTACTGAATTTCGGGCTTGTGATTTAAAATGACTGATATCTATCCCAAAATGAGCATAAAGGTCGAGAAACTCACCCGTACGATAACGGAAGAACTTGTTCTCTTCCTCACTTTCCTGATTATGGATACTAAGCAAATTTTTATCGGCAGCATCGCTGTACTGCTTGATCAACTTGTATAATTCTTTCGAAACAGAATATGGCGAATGAGGCGTTACAGAGCTGGAGCCAGGCTTAAATTCACCTGCAAGAGCTACCGCCTTATCAAAACTTTCCCTGGCTTTTGAGGGTTGAAAGCTAAATACTTCAGAGAACGAATGGTAGTGAATTTTACTTTTAGCTTTGATAGGTACAGTTATATTGCTGTTACAAATATCACCTACGGCAACAATGCCGTTCTCGTACATGTCATGGTCAGCTTTTATAGCTGCTTCAGTGATCGCAGCCGGGTCGGCACCACGTACTGCCTGTATACCTTTGATGAACGCAATTAAACCTTTACGTGGTGTGATCTTGCCCAGTAAGTGTGAAAGTTCGAGGTGGCAATGGGTATTGACAAAACCCGGACAAATAATTCCTTCCAATTGAATGATCGGCAAGTTATCCGGTAAATGTTGATTTGAGACGGAAACTATCCTCCCATCATCATCAACGGCTACGACCCCATTTTTTATTGGATCGGCATTTACCGGAAAAACGTAATCAGCTCTAAAAACTTTCATTAAACTTTGTTAAATATACCCTCTCTGCGCGAATCGTAAAATGCTTAATCTCGAATTGAAACGACTGGCTATCTGCCAATTTTGTTATTTCGGAGTAATAAAAATTACTACCCCAAAAGCATTGATTCTAAATTAAGTAACTTTGCCGCGTGACCATCAAAAGCAAAATTGATATTCGTAGCTTAAGTGCGGAAGCGCTGACAGACCATTTTACCCAATTTGGCGAAAAAGGTTACAGGGCAAAGCAAGTTTATGAGTGGCTTTGGCAAAAATCGTGCGTTTCTTTCGATGAAATGAGTAATATTTCAAAAGAACTGCGTAAAAAACTGAATGACAGCTTTGTTATCAACGCTGTAAAGATCAACAACTCGCAGTTCAGTTCGGATAAGACTATCAAAAATTCTTTCGTTTTACACGACGATCACCTGATAGAGGGTGTACTTATTCCGACGCCTGAACGGATGACCGCCTGCGTTTCCTCGCAGGTTGGCTGCAGCCTCACCTGCAAGTTTTGCGCAACCGGTTATATGGAACGCAAAAGAAATTTAAACCCTGATGAGATCTATGACCAGGTAGTGCTGATTGACAAACAGGCCAAAGAAAATTACGGCATTCCGCTCAGCAATATTGTCTACATGGGTATGGGCGAGCCACTACTGAATTATGCCAATGTATTAAAGTCAGTTGAACGGATAACTGCAGAGGATGGACTAAATATGTCGCCCAAACGTATTACTGTATCCACAGCCGGTATTGCAAAAATGATCAAGAAACTGGGTGATGATAAAGTAAAGTTCAATCTTGCATTATC
>CAISPD010000182.1 GCA_903887275.1 uncultured Mucilaginibacter sp. | reverse complement strand
TTTGTTGCGCCAAAGTAACCAAAGGCGCACCCGTCATCGCAGATGCCTCTTTACCCGCAGGCCTACCCTGCAAAATAAAACAGAACCCCAGGCTGCAAATCTTTGTCCCGGATTACCCTATCATTTGATTAACCTGCAATGGACAAATCTTTGATGCCTTTGTCGCACTGCCCAGCCCGGTTCTGTTTTATTTTCACCCGAGGCTGCTGCGATGACACCCACAGGCCAGCGCTAATTTATCTGTTATTAAAAACTTTGTCCTTGCGAGGAGCCAGTGAGGGATTGCGGGTTGGCGGCGACGTGGCAATCGCAAGGTATGCCTATAGAAATGAATCGGGTAAAGCCTTTGCGCACAGAGGTTCGACAAACTCACCATGACACCCTATGCTTCTTTTAAAATAACATCAAAAACGCTACTTAAGCAATTGGAGACACGTTTACAGCGACATTTTCAGCGTGATAAAGTATAACTGGTGATACCTAAAATAGTCCCAATTGTCCTTTATCATCTATATCCAGATCATCGAGATTCGTTATTTCGAAGTCGATTTTCTTTTTTGAAGGGGATTCCGTCGATTCTGTTTTGGCAGATTCCGCCGATTCGTTTTCAGTTGATTCCAGCGATGCTATGGTTGGTGATTCCTCTGATGTTTCTTCTTCGGGTATTATCTCTTCTTCTAACACTTCGGGCTCAATTTCTGCCAATAGGGCAACTGATTTTACCGGGTGCTGCGAAATCCGATTACCCATAGCTTTCATCCCTTTAACATCGATCAGTTCGGATAAATTCAATTCGACTGTCTCTGCTACTTCGGTTTTACCCTTGAGTTGTTCGACTGTAATAATAGGCTGTTGAGCGCCTGAGATGATCACAAGTTTCGACCCACTTTCATCACTGATGATATTGGTTTGCTTGCCGATACTGGTCGGCTCAAATTTGAAACGCTTCACCATGTAATTTTTCGACTTGCCTTCAAGGTGTATCACGGAAAAGACTTTCTCAGGCTGATACTTTTCGATCAGGATCATCTTATCGTCGAAATGGTTATTAAGGTCGAAACTGGTTAGTTCGTAGGTACCGTCACTCAAAACAGTCAAAATTCGGTCGTCGCCGTCAAATTCTCCAAGGTACTTACCACGGCCATCTGGATTCAGACGTTTTAATATTTCATCATACCAAATTTTGCGCCCGGACAGGGTTGAAACTCCCTTGGTTTTTAATACGATCTTTTTAACAGGGTATTTGGTTACGATATTGCCCATCGAGCTGCGACCCTTAATGGCAATAGCTGCGAAATCCTCGTCGAACTGCAACTTTTTGAGTTTGGCATGTGGCTTCAACTGGATGTTGATCACCTCGGCCTCGCCATTAGGGTTAGCCGTAAAATAAAGCACTTTGGAGCCTTTGCTGCCTTTGGTCAGGTCATATTCCTTATCACGGGTTACGCCGATAACGCTGAACCGTTTGATATAGCTGACACCGCTTTGCCCGTCACGATAGATCAGGTTGTAAACCGTACGCTCGTCGTTCTTTTTAAAGACCTGTGCATGGATGATCTCTTTGCCCACAAAAACCTTATCCTGTACCTTGGTGATGATACACTTACCATCCGCCCTGAAAACGATGATCTCGTCAATGTCCGAGCAATCGCAAACAAACAGGTCTTTTTTTAGGCCGGTACCGATGAAACCGTCCTCGGCGTTCATGTACAGTTTTACGTTGGCCAATGCCACCTGTGTAGCTTCTACCTTATCAAAGGTGCGCAACTCTGTTTTTCGCTCGCGTCCCTTGCCATATTTCTCTTTGAGTTTTGTGAACCAGGAGATGGTATATTCTGTCAGGTTTTTAAGATGATGTTTTACTTCCCTGATCTCAGCCTCCAGCGTTTTCATCTGCTCGTCAGACTTTTTTACGTCAAAGCGGGTGATGCTGCTCATCGGTTTATCGATCAGCTTTTTATAGTCCTCCGATAATATCTCCCGATAAAACTTTGGGAAGAAGGGAGTAAACAACCTGTTTAATACCTCAATTACCACATCAAAACTGCCCGAGCTTTCGTAATCGGGGTTTTTGTACATTCCTTCCTGGATGAATATTTTCAGCAGGTTGCTGAAAAATATCTTCTCCATCAATTCCTTCAGCCTTATCTGCAATTCCTGTTTCAGCAATTCGCGGGTATAATGCGTGCTTTCGCTCAGCATGTCGTTCACGCTCATAAAGCGCGGCTTGTCGTCCTGAATCACGCAGGTATTAGGCGATATCGATACTTCGCAATCAGTAAACGCGTACAGCGCATCGATCGTGACGTCAGGCGAAATGCCAGGTGCCAGGTGGATCATGATCTCCACATCTTTAGCCGTATTATCTTCGATCTTTTTTATCTTGATCTTACCCTTGTCGTTAGCTGCGATCACACTGTCGATCAAGCTGCCGGTTGTGGTTGAAAAGGGTATTTCAGTTATCGCTAAAGTCTTTTTATCGCGCTCCACAATCTTAGCCCGAACGCGCACACGTCCGCCGCGCTGGCCCTCATTATAGGCTGAGGTATCCGCCAGGCCGCCAGTAGGAAAGTCGGGCACCAGATTTGGGCGCTCGCCGCGCAAAACGGCTACGGAAGCATCTAACAGTTCAATAAAGTTATGTGGTAAAATTTTTGTTGCCAAACCTACAGCAATACCCTCGGCACCCTGCGCTAATAGGAGCGGGAATTTGACCGGCAATGTAATGGGCTCTTTGTTCCTGCCATCGTAGCTTGCCTGCCACTCCGTAGTATCGGGGTTAAAAACAACTTCATTGGCAAATTTGGATAAGCGCGCTTCAATATAACGGGGAGCAGCAGCTGAGTCGCCGGTGATAGGATCGCCCCAGTTGCCCTGGCAGTCGATCAAAAGGTTTTTTTGCCCGATCTGCACCATGGCATCTCCAATAGAAGCATCGCCATGTGGGTGATACTTCATCGTGTTACCGATAACGTTAGCTGCCTTGTTAAAACGCCCGTCATCCATTTCTTTCAGCGAATGCAGGATTCGTCGCTGTACCGGCTTCAAGCCATCATTGATGTGTGGGACGGCACGGTCGAGGATCACGTAGGAAGCATAATCCAGAAACCAGTTCTCGTACAAACCACCCAGGGTGGTTACGGTATGCAGTTTATTGTCTTCAGTATTTTCAGGCGTAGTATTGCCCAGTTCGTCACTCATTCTCAGCAAAAAATAGAATGGGTAAATATAATGGATTGTTAAGATGTAGGTATGTTGATATCGGGGGTTTTAATTAACATTTGTCATCGGGGGTGGTTGTAATGGTTGTATTGGTTGAAGTGGTAGTACGGGTTTAAATACGTGGAAGATTTACGAAGTTTTTAAACTTCGTAAATCTGTCGGGAACAGTTTATTCTGGAAAAGGTTATTTCGTTTGACCACAGAATGCAATTTTTAAAGCTTTTTCTGATATAGTGTTTAGCGAAAACTTTTTTACTAAAAATAAATCCAGTATATGAAATGCGCATAAAAAAATTTTATACGTATATTCGATTTATGAAAGCGAGATTAAATCTAACAATCGAGGAAAACGTGTTGCAGGATTCAAAAACCTATGCGAAAAAAAAAGGCCTGAGCGTATCTGAAATGGTTGAGGACTATCTTAGATTGATCACCAAACCAGAAAAGCAAAAAACAATTATCGATTTGGTAGAAGAACTTGGTCCAACTGGTTTGGAACCTAATGTAGACTTAAAGGAATTATACTATCAGGAAAAGGCTAAGAAATATGGCTTCTAAAATATTTCTGGATGCAAATCTGTTACTCGATTTTACACTTAAACGCGATTCCTACGATGCTGTGAAACGGATATTTAAGCTTGTTTTAACCGGGCATGTACAGGCATTTACATCATCTTCGGTGCTACACATAACCGGTCATTATCTTTCTAAAGTTTATGGAAGTGAACAAACTAAAGTACTACTGCAGGCGATACTGATGGAGGTATCGATCGTAGACATTCCGCATGATGTAGCTGTTGTTGCGTTATCCTCCAGGTTTAAAGATATTGAAGATTCGCTCCAGTATTATACGGCTATCCACCATAGATTGAACTACTTTATTTCAAGTGATAAAGATTTAAAGAAAGAAGGTATTCCACTACTTCCTGTGTGCAGTCCTCAGCAATATTTAGAGATTACCGGCCAGCAAGGTTTTTAAATCATCAATTTTAAAACTTCGCAAGTCTTGCTCCCCCTAATTCATCTTCAAATTTTCAAATCACCAAATTTTCAAATTAACTTTCTTTCGCGTACCCCACCATCCACTGTACCCCAAACCTATCTGTTACCATGCCAAAGTAAGAACCCCAGAACTGGTGAGCTGCAGGCATCATAATTTGACCACCTTCGGCAAGCCCGGCCATAAACCTGTCGGTTTCTTCTTCGCTGCTGGTTTCTATGCCAATAAAAATGTTTGTTCCGAAAATAGCCGGAGTCCTGCTGCCGGGAATATCCATACCATTAAGTATCGAATTACCTGCCTGCAAAGCCACATGTAAAACCTTGTTTGCCTCTTCAGCCGACAAGCCCTGTACCCCCGGAATATCGCTCATGCGCTGCAGGTGAATAAATTCTCCGCCAAAAACGGATCTGTAAAGATTAAAGGCAGCTTCAGCCTCGCCATTGAATGAAAGGGTAGTGTTGATCGTTTTCATGTTTTATAATTGGTGAAATAAATTTAAGAGAAAAAAACACCACCACTCCAATATTTTCAAATTACCCAATCACCCCAATTTTCAAATTTTCAAATTCCGCATCATCACATTATAAGGCCATTGCCGCAACATGGCGTTAACCGTATTGACTATGCGTTTGGCTCGTGTCTCGCTTGTTTTAGCGCTTTCGATCCATTTTATGAAATAGTCGCGGTGCGATTTAGGCAGGCTATTGAAAAACACCCAGGTGTCGGGTTCAAAATTAAAACATTCCTGCAGATCGTCGGGGATCTCGACCTTATAATCGGTGTCCTCTTCCAATTTGGCGTACAGAACTGCGCCTGCGTTTTTATGTAAAGCTTTGCGTACTTCTGCTTTTAGTGCGAGGATAAAATTACCATCGCCCATAGGCATCAGCGCCATGCCTTGCACCGGCAGCGAATCGAGCTTGCCTTTTACGCGGAATGATTTTTTATTGCCGGGTTTGAGTTGTTGTGCAATATCTGCCGGTATGTCAATATACGTCCAGCCGGTTTTTTCACCCTGCTCTGCAAACTGCAACATCATCGCGCTGAATTCAACCATAATGCCAAATTAACGTATTCGCGGCAAATATTAAATGGATATTCGTCCCGGAAGATGGTGTCAAAGCATTATATAACTGTGGTGGCTTGCGAGAAGATATAATTGCAACAAAACAAAACCACCTATTGGGTGATAGGTGGTTTTGTAACGTCGTTGACTGAACTGGAGCATGTTTAACACCCCCGATTTACGGGATTATTGTCCCGGTTCAACTTTGCTGATCGAGTTAGGCAACAAACCGTGTGCCTCTTTGTGCGTAGCTATCACAGCAGACGAGTCGGGTGCCTGAGAAAGGCAAACTACGGTGCCGCTTTTTACATCAACCCAGTAGTTTATAAAGTTTACGTTGTATTTGTCCTGTACGGCCAGGTCTTTTTTATGTGCACCTGCAACGGCGTCGGCAGTAACTTTTCCTGCGCCCAGGTAATGGATATCAAGGTAAAAATCTTTGCCTTTGATAATGTCGGCCTGCATACCCGGCGAAACTTCAAGCACCTGGTCTGGCAATAAGCCATGAGCTTCTTTATGCGTATCAGCTATAGCAGTTGAATCTGGTGCTTGTGAAAGGCAATATACATTACCTCTTTTTTCATCAACCCAAAACCTGATAAATTTTACGTGGTATTTTTTTTCAACGGCCAGGTCTTTTTTATGTGCGGCTTCTACATCGCTATACTTTACTTTGCCTGCGCCCAGGTGATGTACATCAATAAAAAGAACAGGGGCATTCTGTTTGGTTTGAGCCATTGCTCCGAATGAAAGAAAACAAATAACTGCTGCTGCTATTCTAGCGAAATGATTTTTCATGTGGTTTTTTTAGTTTAATTCTTTAATAATTTTCGTTTATACAAATGACGCTAACTCCCACTGGTGGTATATAAGAAGTTTTCCCTATTTTAGAAAGGTGAATTCCCTATTTTATGTTATACCGATATGCAGCTGGTAGAAAGAGAATCTTTTATTAGCTTTTTAGAGACCAAATTTGAGCGGGTTGCCGGCAACGAAGGGCATACGATGCTTATATGTGGTGAAGCAGGGATAGGAAAAACATCGCTGGTAAATACTTTTTGCCGCCAATACAAAAACGATGCAGTAATATTTCAGGGAAGTTGCGATGCGCTTACCACTCCGCGTCCACTTGCGCCGGTTTATGATATCGCTTCGCAACTTCGGCATGACTTGTGGGGCAATCATGAACATAATGATGATCGGGCAGCCCTTTTTACAGCAGTATTGCAGGAGCTGGAGCAGCAAAAAAAGCCGGTGCTGATCGTTTTTGAGGATATACATTGGGCAGATGAAGCTACGCTTGATTTTATTAAATTTTTAGCGCGCCGAATCAAGCGTATACGTTGCCTGTTTATACTTACTTACCGTGATAACGAGATCAACGCACGCCATCCATTAAGGAGTTTGCTGGGGCAATTGCCTCCTGATACTTTTACCCGTATGCAGCTTGTGCCGCTATCCCGACCGGCGGTTGAAAAAATGGCTATGGAAAAAGGCTATAATGGCGAAGATGTATACAGTATATCGGGTGGAAATCCGTTTTATGTAAGCGAGATCCTTGCCAGTTACAGTCCCGGAGTGCCTGACAATATCAGAGACTCCATTTTGTCTGTTTATTATCAACAGCCTGAAAAAACAAAGCAGGTTTGGGAACTTATTGCCATTGTTCCCGGTGGTTTTGAATGCGAATACCTGGCAAAAATGGAGCCTTTATATACTGATGCCATCAGTGATTCACTCGAATCTAAGATTTTGATCATAAATCAGGGTCTTATATTTTTTAAACACGAATTGTATCGTCGAGCTATCGAATCATCTTTATCTCCGCTGCGCCGGGTATCACTCAATAAAAAGATACTCGATCGTTTTCTTGAAAGTTTCAAGTATAAAAACGAAAATGAACGTATACTTCACCATGCAAAAGGCGCTAATGAATATGAGTTAATTGCGCAGTATACTTTGTTATCAGCCCGGCATGCCGCAACATTAGGCGCACATATTGAAGCATCTAAACTCTACTTGTCGGCTATCGAAAATTATCGGGGAACTAATAAACGTCAACTGATCGAACTCTATGAATTATATGCATATGAATGTTATCTGACCAGTAAAAACAAGGACGCTATCTTATATATCGAGAAATCGCTTAAACTTTGGCAAGAGCAAAATGATCAGGAAAATATAGGTAATTGCCTGCGGTTTTTATCGCGATTATGGTGGTTTGAAGGGAAAACCGAACTGGCGCATAGTTATGCCTTACAAGCCATTGAGCTATTGCAAAATCAACCTTCGTCCAAAGCGAAGGCCATGGCTTATAGTAATTTGTCGCGATTGAAAATGTCGGAGGATCTGGCAGATGAGTGCCTGTATTGGGGCGAACTGGGAGTAGTGATCGCACGGGAAGTTGATGATCAGGAGACAATTTCCACTTCATTGAATAATATGGGTTCCGCACTGATGCTTTCGGGATCAACTCTTCAAAAAGGAGTCGATTTTATTTACCAGAGCCTGGACATCGCCCTCAAAAATTCTTACCACGAATTTGCTGCACGAGCTTATACAAGTTTGCTAACTATTGGAGTTTCAATAAAAGAGTACGAGATAGCCAGAAAGGCACTGAACGAAGGATTGCTTTATTGCGAAGAAAAGGATATCGATTCGCAGAAAACTTATATGCTTGCTTATCAGGCGCGGCTCGATCTTGAGACTGGAAATTGGAATGAGGCCTATACTGTAGCAGAAGAACTTCTTAGAAATGATGATCTGTTGCCTATACTTAAGTCTTGTACCCTGCCAGTTTTTGCAACTTTAAAAATGCGGAAAGGGCACCAGGATGCACTGACTATTTTACTGGAAGCCAAAAAGTTAGCTTTTGAAACCAAGGAATTGCAACGAATAATCCCTACAATTTTTGCTTTGTTGGAATATGAATGGATCACAGGTGAAAGTTATCTGGAAACGGAATTAATTACCTATGCTATCAATTGGCTCGTCGGCCTTGGTAAATTTTCAAAGAAAAGTCGCTTTTATTTTTGGCTTTGGAAAGCGGGTAAAGAGCACCTTATTCCGGATGGACAATATGACGATCTGGATAAAGAAAATTTAACTACTGCTGAAAAGCAAACCGAATTATGGGAAAAATGGACTTGTCCTTATGAACAGGCACTGGCTTTGGCCGAACAAGGGGAAGAATGCAAAAAGAAAGCGCTGCTAACAATCAAAGAATTAGGCGCCGACGCAGTTTATGAAAAAATGAAACGTGAAATGCGTGAAGCAGGCATTAAAAATATACCAAGAGGTATCCGGAACACAACCCGCTCAAACCTGGCGCATCTGACCGACCGGGAAGTTGATGTATTGCGATTGCTGAAAGAAGGTTTGCAAAACAAAGAAATAGCTGAACGCTTGTTTATTTCAGCAAAAACTGTAGATCATCATATCTCATCGATCTTGTTGAAGCTGGAAGTAAAGTCGAGGGTAAAAGCAGTTAATGAGGCTATTCAGTTAGAGATCATTTGAAAAACTCGTTCGGATGATTTATGCAAATTAAAAAAAGGCAATGATTGAACTGGTTGAAAGAGCAGAATTCTTAGCTTCATTGAACGAGAAGTTTAAGGCTGTATTATCGGGCGAGGGTCATTGCATATTTATTACCGGCGAGGCGGGTATAGGCAAAACTTCGTTGGTAAAAGCATTTGCGTCCGAAAAAAAAGCAGAATACCGGGTTGTTATGGGCAGTTGCGATGCCTTGTTTACGCCCAGGCCGCTTGCGCCTTTATATGATATTGCAGCCCAGTTGCCAGGCGATTTGCTAAAGAATTGGAATAATAGTGATCTGACTGCACTATTTGGCCTTTTTTTTAATGAATTATGTGATGATAGGAAGCCCTTGATCATCATAATCGAGGATATTCATTGGGCAGACGAAGCAACGCTCGATCTGATCAAATTCATAGGCAGGCGCATTAGCCTCACCAAATGCTTATTGATCATTACGTATCGCGATAACGAGATACATACAGCGCATCCTTTAAGATCGGTACTCGGACAATTGCCGCCCCGTTCCTTCAGCAGGTTGCCATTGGTGCCGTTTTCGAAAGAGGCGGTAAATAATCTGGCGGCAAAAAGAGGGTTAAGAGGCGAGGAGGTTTACTATATATCGGGCGGAAACCCATTTTATGTAACCGAAATATTGGCAAGTTATAGTCCGGGTGTGCCCGATAATATTAAAGATGCAGTACTTGCCGTTTTTCATTTATATGAAGAAGTTACCAAACGTGCCCTTAGCATTTTGTCGGTTTCGCCTATGGGTATTAAAATTGCTCATCTCGAAATACTTGACCCAGCCTTTCTCGCGGCTATTGAAAACTGCTTATCCACCAGGGTACTGCAAATAGAAAATGGTATTGTTTTTTTTAAACATGAATTATATCGATTGACTATCGAGGGGTCGCTTTCGCCAATAATCAGGATAGGGCTTAATAAGCAAATTCTGGAAAAGTTGCTGGTAGATTTTGATCGGGACGGCGAGATCGAACGTATCGTTCACCACGCAAGAAATGCCAATGCGCAGGATATTATCACCAAATATGCTCCTGTAGCGGCCAAAACTGCTGCACAATTAGGGGCGCATATCGAAGCTGCTAAACTATATTATACAACATTAGTCAATTACCAGGGTAACGATAAGAATTTATTGCTTGGCCTTTACATCAATTATGCATATGAGTGTTATTTAACTAACCAGACCAAAGAGGCCATAAACTACCAGAGTAAGGTATTGGAAATGCTAAAGGAATCGGGCGACCGCGAGAAAATAGGCGACTGCCTGCGTTTCCTTTCCCGTTTATGGTGGTTTGAAGGCAATCGTAAAAAGACTGAATATTATGCCCAACAAGCGATCGATGTATTAAATGATCAGCCCGATTCGCGGGTAAAGGCTATGGCTTTCAGCAATATGTCGCAACTAAAAATGCTTAGCAATGAAGTTGACGACTGTGTTTTTTGGGGTGAAAAAGCAATCCGGATTGCAAATAATATCCAGGATGATGAAGTCCTTTGTCATGCCCTGAATAATGTGGGCACCGCCCAGATACCAATACCTGAGCTGCGTGTGAATGGTTTGGAACTATTAAAAAAGAGCCTGGATATAGCCCTGAAAAATTCATTTCATGAACATGCTGCCAGGGCGTTTACGAACCTCGGATCGGTTAATGAAGGGATCAGAGACTATGCCTATTCGGAAAAGATTATAGGTGAAGGTATAGCGTATTGTCAGCAAAACGAACTATGGCCCTGGTCAACCTATATGTCAACACATCTGGCCAGAATTTACATGATCACGGGAAGATGGGAAAAAGCGAAGCAGTTAGCATCTGAACTTATTGACACCGGCGGACAATCACCCGTTACCGAAATTGGCGCCTTGGTTGTTTTAGCAACGCTAAAGATGAGAAATGGCGAGTCGGGGGCTTTGCCGCTGTTATTGAAAGCAAAAAATCTGGCATTTGAAACCAACGAATTAATGCGTATTGTGCCTGTTCTGATCGCAATATTTGAATATGAATGGTTAAATACCACTGATATCCTGGAGGGCAATGAAATTGATGCCACCTTGACCAGGTTAGCAATAAGTGGGACGCGGGACGAACAAATAGAATTTGAATATTGGCTTTGTAAAAAGCAGGGAATAAAAATGCCGGAAAATGAATCGTATGAAGGATATAATATCGGAAGTCCGGAATCATTGCGCCGATCTGCAACTTATTGGAAAAACATCAATTGCCAGTATCAGCAAGCTTTGATCTTGTTTGAAGGTAAAGACAATGATAAAAAAGAAGCCCTGTCCACTATGCGTAGCCTGGGAGCTGACGCTATCTACGAAAAAATGAAACGCGAAATGCGAGAATCGGGCATTAAAAATATACCAAGGGGTATCCGGAACACAACCCGTTCAAACCATGCGCATCTGACCGACCGGGAAGTTGATGTATTGCGATTGCTGAAAGAAGGTTTGCAAAACAAAGAAATAGCTGAACGCTTGTTTATTTCAGCAAAAACTGTAGATCATCATATTTCTGCGATCTTGTTTAAGCTGGGCGTAAACTCGCGGGTTAAGGCAGTTAATGAGGCTATTCAATTATCGATCATTTGAATAGCCAGTTCAAATGATTTTAAAGGCAAAATATTCAGCAAGTCGTATCTTCCTTAACTTCTATTTATACAATCATCGCTCTGCCGGCGTCACTCTCAGTTCTTTCTTCTGATTGTTCCGTAACACGCTGATATACTGAAACTGCCCAACCTTGTCTTCGGTTAATAATTTGAATAACTGATCTGAAGTCTCAACCGCCTTATCATTAAATGCATAAATGATATCACCACTTAATATACCACCTTTTTCGGCGGGCCCATTATTTTCGGTCTGTGTCACAAACAGCGCCTGCTGATTTTTTAGCTGATGAATCGTCCGCAATTTAGGAACCAATTCTATCTGCTGTAAACTTGCCCCTATATAAGCCCTTTTAACTTTTCCAAAACGAATCAGTTGGTTAGCCACTGATTTGGCAGTGTTGATGCTTATAGCAAAGCAAATTCCCTGAGCTCCCCTGATGGTAGCTGTATTTACCCCAATAACCTCTCCTTCGGCATTGATCAGTGGTCCGCCCGAATTCCCGGGGTTGAGTGATGCATCCGTTTGTATCATGCTGTCCATTTGAAAGCCGGATTCACCTGCCAGTGTTCTGCCCAGAGCACTAATTACCCCCGAAGTTACTGTATGCTGAAAGCCTAGCGGATTACCTATGGCTATTGCCAATTGGCCTATCTTTAACTGGTCTGAGTCGCCAAGGATAGCGGGCGAATAATCGATCGCATCAATTTTCAATATGGCCAGATCAGTGAATCTATCCTCTCCTATAAGCGTTGCATGATAAGTATTGCCATCATAAAGCATTGCTCGAAGGTGCTTCGCTTTTTTTATAACGTGACTGTTAGTGAATAGGTATCCGTCTGATGAAAACAGGAACCCTGTCCCGGTTCCTGTAACGGTATCTTTGCCTGCTTTACTTTCAAATTGTTCGATTTTGACAACCGATGTACGCAGCTTTTCTACTGCATCTATAATGATCTGTGAATATGAATCCATAGTTCAGCGCTGTCAAAAATTAAACCGAACGGTATAAAATAGCAATATGGCAGTCTGTATCAGCCATTTTGACTATTTAATCTATTTTAAGGAGAAAATTAGTCGTGCCTAATTTACATAGGGTTCCAATACTTTCTGCCAGCGATCGTAGCCTATCGCTTTTAAATGCAACATATCGCTTTCGAAAAGAGCAGGATCGGGTTCGATAGTTCCCGGTTTATAGATGACCGAACTCACGTCTATAAAAAGACTATTGGGTTTATCCGCCAGAAAATTTTTGATCATTTCATTAGCCTTTAATTCTTCTGGTTCAATACCGATACGGCTTGGTGCAGGTTTGATGGAGAGATAGTAGATTTTGGTATTTGGCAAATTGGTGTTGATCAAGGTGTACAAGGCTTTCAGGTTACTAAATACTGAGTCGGCATTTTCTCCGGCTGCCAGATCATTTTCGCCGGCATAAATAAAGATCTTTGCCGGGTGGTAAGGGAGCAAAATAAACGGCGTGTAGTATTTAACCAATTGCGATAACTCGCAGCCACCAACGCCGCGCCTGATGATATTTTTTCCGGCAAAACGCTGTTCAAGGTCGGTCCATTTGCGAATAGAAGAACTTCCAATAAATAAAATGCCGTCTGGTTTTGGAAACGAGAGGCTGTCCTGGTGTTTAAAGTCGCGTATCTCGTTGTCAAACGGAAAGCCGTTTTGGGCCGCAGCTTTCAGACTGATCCCTGCCAGCAATACAAATAGGAAAATTTTAAATTTCATGGTCGATGCTTTGAACCCTATGGTGAATTACAAAAATGATAAAAAACTTTAATTGCGATGCCGAATGCAAATTGAAAATTAACGCAGATGTTTTTTGCTTTTTGTCTTTTTATCTCTTCCTTTAATAATAATTACAAATCACATACAATGCTTGCCCATAGAATAACCACCGGCCTCCCTTTTAAATTAATACTGATTTTATTGGTAACCTGTTTTTTTGCATGTAATTCAAATGCAACCCGTAATAACAGGGAAGAAGATAAAATAGAGGCAGAACAGGTTACGACTTTGCTATTTCAAAACCTCCAAACAAAAAATTATGCAGCTGCTGATACCCTGTTCAGTAGAGACTTTTTCAAGGTTACACCCAAAGAAAAGTTGAATGAGGTATTTAAAGTGACCCAGGAAAAATTAGGCGACCTTGGCGATACGCATTTAACAGATTGGAAAACGCAGGTGGTCACCGGCGAAAATGCATCAGCCGATTACGCTTTCTTCTACGGTAATACCTACAAAAAAGCCATCGGGCATATAACCATCAGGCTGCACAAAGATCCCGACAACAAGATCCGGATCGTGTACTATACTATCCATTCCGATGCCTTTGCGGGTCAATGATTTGTTGGTTGGTGACTTGTTGATCGGTGATTAGTTAACCAGAGACTAATTAACTAATGCCTGAATGAATCTGTCACTGATTCGCTTTATCATTTTAATAATAAACAATACCCAAAGCCTGATCCCCAACCAGTACAACCAATACAACTACTTCAACTAATACAACCACTTCAACTATCCCGATAGCTATCGGGACAACTAAATAGCAACCGGTAATTCTTCCTCAGCAGCAACTAAGGTAGGATTGATTGTTTCGTCGTCCTTTTCAACCCGTAATTCGCGGATGATGTGTTGCTGACGGTCGGGTGTGTTTTTGCCCATAAAGTATTCCAGCAGGCCTTTGATATTGGCATCCTTTAAAATCACCGGATCGAGCCGCATATCTTTGCCGATAAATAAACCAAACTCCTCAGGTGATATCTCACCAAGGCCCTTAAATCGGGTAATTTCAGGCTTATTGCCTAATTTGCTGATGGCGTTTCTTCTTTCCTCATCGCTATAGCAATAGATGGTTTCCTTTTTATTCCGTACCCTGAACAATGGCGTTTGCAGAATATAAACGTGTCCTGCCTTTACCAGGTCGGGGAAAAATTGCAGGAAGAAGGTCATCATCAGCAGGCGGATGTGCATGCCATCCACATCGGCATCAGTAGCGATAACGATGTTATTGTAGCGCAGGGCATCCAGGCCGTCTTCTATATTCAAGGCATGTTGCAACAGGTTGAACTCTTCGTTCTCATAAACCACCTTTTTGGTTAGCCCATAGCAATTAAGCGGCTTACCCTTTAGGCTGAATACCGCCTGTGTCTGCACGTCCCTTGATTTAGTGATCGAACCACTGGCCGAATCACCCTCGGTGATGAATAGGGTCGTATCCTGTTTGCGTTCGTGGTTATCATCAAAATGCAGCTTACAATCGCGTAGTTTACGGTTATGCAATGAAGCCTTTTTGGCACGCTCATTGGCCAGTTTTTTGATGCCGGCTATATCCTTGCGTTCGCGTTCAGATTGTAATATCCTTGCTTTAAGCGCATCGGCGGTAGCTGGGTTTTTGTGCAGGTAATTGTCGAGTTCCTTTTTTACAAAGTCGTTGATAAAGGTACGTACCGATGGTCCTTCAGGGCCTACGTTCTGCGACCCCAGTTTGGTTTTGGTTTGCGATTCAAATACCGGCTCCTGTACTTTAATAGCGATTGCTGCTACAATAGATGCCCTGATATCGGCCGCATCATAATCCTTATCATAAAACTCGCGGATTGTTTTCACAACCGCCTCACGGAATGCCGCCTGGTGCGTACCACCCTGAGTGGTATGCTGGCCATTGACAAACGAGTAATATTCCTCGCCGTACTGCTGCCCGTGGGTCATGGCTATTTCAATATCCTCACCTTTAAGGTGGATGATGGGATATCGCAAATTTTCAGCATCGGCATTACGTACCAGCAGGTCATACAGGCCGCGTTCGGATAAGTATTTAGTGCCGTTAAAATTAAGGGTCAGACCCGAATTGAGGAACACATAGTTCCAGATCATGTTCTCAACAAACTCCGGGATAAAGTGGTAATGCCTGAAAATGGTATCATCCGGTGTAAATACGATGGAGGTGCCATTGCGCTGCGTGGTTTCCTTCTCCGGTTCATCTCGCACCAGCTCGCCTTTGGCAAATTCGGCTACTTTGGTTTTGCCATCCCGGTACGATTGCACCGTGAAAATATTTGATAAAGCATTAACAGCCTTAGTGCCCACTCCATTCAGGCCCACCGATTTCTGGAAAGCCTTGCTATCATATTTGCCACCCGTATTGATCTTGGATACGCAATCGATCACTTTACCCAGTGGTATACCGCGACCATAATCGCGCACGGATACCTTGTGATCGCTCATGCTCACCTCAATGGTTTTTCCGGCACCCATCACAAACTCATCTATTGAGTTATCGATGATCTCTTTCAGCAAAACGTAAATGCCATCATCATATGCCGAACCATCGCCCAGCTTACCGATATACATCCCTGGCCGCAAGCGGATATGCTCCTTCCAGTCAAGCGACCGTATACTGTCTTCACTATAATCTATTGCTTCTGCCATGATCTTTTGTTCTAATGTTGGAACGTTGGAATGTTGAAATGTTGTAATGTTGTAATGTTGTAATGTTGAAAGGTTC
>CAISPD010000181.1 GCA_903887275.1 uncultured Mucilaginibacter sp. | reverse complement strand
TTATCCGGGTAAACGTCTATCACTTTTACAATAAAATCTGCGTCCGTTTTTGAAAGGCTAACCAGCAGGTCGGCCACAACCGGACCGCCTAAGGTTACATCATTCTCCAGAATATCTGATTGGTACGACAACACATCGGGCCGGCGGGTGGCAAAGCGCTGGTCGTTGCTCATGTATTTGCGGGTTCGGTTAAAATGCACACCCTCATCGTATGGAACTGGTTTAGCAGGGTCGCTGATATAGCTATCGGCAGAAGTTTTAGCTGTACCTATAGCGCTAAACGTTAATTTCCCCTGTGGCTCCAGGTAAACCGGAGTAGAGGTCAGATCGGCAGGTGGCCATTGTGGTAAATGGCGCCATTTGTTTTCACCCGTAAAAAAGATCGTGGCTTTGCTGATGCTGTCAGTAGTTCCCTTGCCTTTCAAATAGAAATTGAAGAAGGGTATTTCAATATTATCGGCATACCATTTACTGGTGTTACTGCCAAACTGGATATTACCATGATGCGTACCATCATTATTATCCCACTCGCCATGATACCAGGGACCCATCACCAAACGGCTATTGGTAGCCGGACTTTGTTTTACCAATGCCTGGTACAGGTTCCATGCTCCGAAACAGTCTTCCGCATCAAACTCACCACCTACAACTAAAACTGCTGGTTTCACATCTTTAACACCAACCCTTGCATTGCGGGCCTGCCAAAAGGCATCACGATTGGGATGGTTCATCATCTGATTCCAGAATACCAAACTGTCACCAACCAGTTTGGTCAGGTTAGCCACAGTAGCCTCACGTAGAAAAAACTCGTAGTTATCGTGTACTGGAAAATCGTAGGTTTTAGCCGGAAAAGGTGTTGGTTTAGGATGCGGCTGACCAAAGCCGCCACCGAAATAAAAATCGAAGGCATCCATTTGAAAAAACACCCCGTTGTGGTGAAAATCGTCACCAACAAACCAATCGGTGACCGGAGCCTGAGGACTAACAGCTTTTAATGCCGGATGTCCGCTCAGGGAGGCCATATTAGAGTAAAAGCCGAGGTATGAGGTACCCATCACTCCCACTTTTCCATTGTTGTTGGCAACATTCTTCACCAGCCAGTCAATGGTATCATAAGCATCGCTGGCTTCATCAATATCTTTTTTGCCTTTCTTATCCGGGTTAAACGGGCGTACATCTACAAACTCACCTTCGCTCATCCACCTGCCGCGTACGTCCTGCGACACCAGGATATACCCTTCTTTGGCATATTGCAATTGATGTGTTGCCCAATAAGGATAATACTTTGCTCCGTAAGGCGCACTGCTGTAAGGCGACCTCTCCATTAAAATCGGATGCTTTTCGGATTGGTCCTTAGGCGTATAAATAGCGGTAAAAAGCTTTACGCCATCGCGCATGGAAATGGTTACCTCTTTTTTAGTGTAGTTATTCACAAACCAGGCAGAGTCGGCGTTTTGCGCACGCACAAACAACGGCGAAAGCATTACGAAGAATAAAATGAACTTTTTCATCATGGTGAATTAAATAATTTTATGATATGAACAAAGCAGGAAACGGGATATTAGCAGCAAGATAATGTTAATTGCCTAAATTTGAAACAACATTCAACTCCTATGATGAAATACCTGATGCTGATTATCATACTCGCTTGTTCGGGTGTCGTATCTGGACAAACCGATACTGCGCAAAAAGTAATATCCGGACGTTCAAACAGCAAAGAACAGCAGGATAAGCCCTATGTGATCCTCATTTCTGCGGATGGCTTCCGGTATGATTATGCAGAAAAATACCATGCCGAACATTTACTGGCCCTTGCCAGCGATGGCGTCAAAGCAGCGTCCATGATGCCCAGTTTTCCTTCGGTAACTTTTCCCAATCATTATACCATTGTCACCGGTTTATACCCTTCACATACCGGTCTTGTGATCAATAACTTTTACGACCGTACGCTGCACCGCTTTTATAGTTACAAGGGGCCAACGGCATCCGAAGGGATCTGGTATGGAGGCACGCCGCTCTGGGTGCTGGCCGAAAAACAAAATATGCTTTCAGCAAGCTATTTTTGGGTGGGCTCCGAAGCTCCGATACAAGGAATCCTACCTACCTACTATTACAAATACAATAGCCTGGCGCCGATTAGCCAAAGGATCAATACCGTAGTAAGCTGGCTTAGCTTGCCTAAAGACAAACGACCGCACCTGATCACCTTTTATTTACCTCAGGTAGATCATGAAGGGCATAAACATGGTCCGGATTCGAAAGAGGTTGAACAAGCAGTTCATTTTATCGATTCGGCAGTTTACCAACTAACGGAAGCCGTTAAAACCACCGGGCTTCAGGTAAATTATATTTTTTTATCCGATCATGGTATGACCAGTGTAGATGCCGATCATGCCTTGTCTTTGCCGGCAGCAGCCGATACCTCAAAGTTTATCGTTTCGGGCGATGGCTTGTTGGTGGAGCTTTATGCAAAAAATACCGACAATATCCCGGCAGCTTATGAAACTTTGAAAAAAACCGCAAAAGACTATGAGGTTTACCTAAGGGTAAACATGCCCCGAAATTTGCATTATGATAAATCGGACGACTGGCATAATCGTATTGGTGATATTTTGCTTATTCCGCATTGGCCCAGGATTTTTGTACTTGGCAAATACAAACCCGACCCCGGGCAGCATGGCTACGACCCGGCCGTGGTTAAGGATATGCAGGCCACTTTTTTTGCCTGGGGACCAGCATTTAAACCAAATACACAGATACCGTCGTTCCCTAACGTAGACGTTTATCCGGTAGTTACCCAGATACTCGGATTAAATTATACCGAAAAAATAGATGGCACCAAACAAATAGCAAATAAGGTGCTTATAAAAAAATAGAACGTACAAAATCAAACCAGGTATTAAAAAATTCATTGAGCTATGAACAACATTAAAGAACAATTCGGCAGTGTTTCAGCAAAATATGATTCACAACGCCAGTTTCTTATACCCTGTTTCAACGAATTTTACACGGCTGCGCTTCCGCTTGTTAAAAGCCTTACACATGCCCGTAAAGTTTTGGATATTGGCGCAGGAACTGGCCTTTTCAGCCAGTTTATCCTGGATATCAATCCGGGATTACAGTTTACGCTGGTCGATCTGTCAGCGTCAATGCTTAGTGTAGCACGTGAGCGTTTTGAATCGGAACCAAATTTTGAATTCATTGAGCTTGATTTCTCCCGGGATCCACTTCCCGGTAAATATGATTTGATCATTTCAGCCCTTGCTATCCACCACCTTGATGATCGGGCAAAAGCATCTTTATATAAAAGCATCTACCAAAGCCTCAACGATGGTGGCTTATTCATCAATGCCGACCAGGTTTCGGGGCGTAACTTAACTTTTGATAACCTTTACAAATTTCTGTGGCGCGAAAAGGTATCACATTCAGGCCTTAATCATGACGCCATAGTACAAGCTTTTGAACGTACCAAGCTGGATAAATTTGCACCGCTTGAGGATCAGCTCCAATGGCTACAAGAGGCCGGCTTTACCGACGTCGACTGCATTTACAAAAACCTCAACTTTGCGGTATTTGCCGGTTATAAAGATGAGGATGTTGAAACGGCGGTTATTTAGTCATTTGTAATTGGTCATTGGGGTCTTAGGTAATAACCCTAATTACCACGGTCGTCAAATACATCAAAAAAGTCCAACGGTACAACCAATGACAAATGCCCAATGACTAATGACCATAAAAATCCCAGGCCGCTTTACTAATACGTGCGATTACTGCTTCGCGGGTTGCTTCATCGGCTGTTGAGTTACAAACCATAACGGCTATAGCCAGGTGTTTACCATTAGGTAGTGTAATGATACCGATATCGTTGGTTGCCGGTGAAAGTCCTTCACTATTGGTTGGAGAGGTACCTGTTTTGTGGGCCACTACGGCATCAGGAGGAAGCAGGCCCTTCAAGCGTTTAGGACCGGTAGTGGTTTCAAGCATCAGCTTTAGCAGAAAATCAGTATTGGGTCTGGTTAAAGTCTTTCCCTGATAAAAAAGATCAAGCAATTGCACCAGGTCGGCTGGCTTTCCCCAGTTGGTATATTGTACTTCCCAGGCGGAAGCCATTTCGGTTTCATTAGCTTTGATAGCAATACCCTTTATACCCAAACTTTTGATATGTGCTTCTACTACTCCCGGGCCGCCTATTTTTTTTAATAGGTAATCGCAGGCAGTATTATCGCTTTGAGATACCACATAACTCAGTAATTCACCCAGTGTTATTTCAGTCCCATCAGGATATTTTTCTCGTAGCGGACTGTATAGTTTGGCTTTGGGATAATCGCTTTTGCGGACCTTGAATTTTTCGTCGAGCTTATACTTTCCTTTATCAACCAGGTTAAGTACAGTTAAGGCAATGGGAAATTTAAAAACACTGTGCATTACCAAACGCGAATGTGCATTATAATTGAGTGTATCCCTGCTTTCAATACCAAGTATGGATACACCAACAATTCCTTTGGCATCTTTGGAAATCGTTTTAATTTGTGTTAACAGATCCTGGCTAAAACCAGGGCTGGATAAAAACAAAACAGCAAGGGAAACAAGGATGATCTTTCGCATAAAAAAGGCGTTAATGATGGTATTAACGCCTGATAAAATTAGAAATTACATTTTGCAGGAGATTATTTTACCTGATGCTTTTTAAAATAAATAAAAGAATAAATAACCGGCACCAATGCCAAAATAGCAACGGAGATCATAAAAACTACAAAACTGGCAACGGCGGGCAAGATCAGCGTAAGCACAGTCAATACAATTCCGCCCACGAACCATAACTTACTGGCTAAACGGTGCGTTTCGCGCCAGTTTTCCGGATCTTCCAACGTCCAGGGGGTGCGTATGCCGGCAAAATAATTGGGTTTGATATTATGCATCAGGTTACCAATAAAGGCAAACATTATACCCAGTGCGGGCAAAAGAATATTATTGATCTGTATCCCTTGATGTGTAGAAGCGATCAAAATAATAACACCCAGTCCGGATAAGAAGAATACCACAGTAAGCGCTAATTTTTGAAACAGCCCCTCGCCTAAACTTGCTGTCTTTTTGGGATCAATAGCAGGCAAAAATCTCAACAAAAAGTAAATGGCAATATCTGTGATCATTAAAATGGCAATGGTTTTCAACAGGTCATTTTTATCGCCATAACCATCGGGTTTGCCGTCAATTCCAAAATGTATGGGCAAGGATGCCGGTAATGTTGGATAAATATGAAAGAGATATGCAGCAGGCAGCAACCAGATGATAAAGGCAGCAGCGTCCAATCGATTAAACTTCTTCATTTGCGTTATTGTTTTTTGGTGATTTAAGTTGAATTATCCATTTCAGCATTTCATCCATAACGGTTGTATTGATCGAGTAATAGATAAACTGACCCTCTTTAACCGATAAAACCAACCCGGCTTGCCTTAAAAGGTCAAGGTGGTGCGAGATGCTGGGTTTTGATATGGCAAACTTATCGGCAATATCACCTGCTGTCATATCCTTATCCTTCAATAATTCCAGAATGTCTCTGCGGGTTTGATCGTTTAATGCTTTGAATAGCGTATTCACGTTTTTGGGTTATTTTTATATTTAGACAAATATCTAAATATATTGTTACAGATCACAGATTTCTAATTAATTTTTTTGATTTCACAGATTTACCGGCGTATAAATAAATTTTTTTCTTTAGGGGATTAGAAACGCCGGTCTTTTCAATTTCATTCCAAGAGCTTCATTCAGCTTTTTAACAATATAATCACCCAAAACCGGCGAATGCCGTTCATCATGTTGATGCACAAAAAACCAAAGCGACTGTAGCCCTTGCTCCCGCCATATCTTAATTTTCTCTACCCAGGCGTCGATACGCAGGTAATCTGTTTGATGCAGGCCATTACCAACAAAACGAACAAAAGCATGCGGTGTGGGCAGTGCCATGTGCAGCACATCACGCCGGCCAACTGAGTCTGTAATTACAGCGCCCAGGTTAAGTTCTTGTAAAAGGCTAAAATATTGATGGAAATTTTCAGGCCGGGTAAACCAGTCTTTATGCCGAACCTCTACAAACACCGGAACATCTGAGGGTAATTGCTGAAGGTATGTTTTCATATCGGCAAAGTTTTTTGGCAAATAGTTATCCGCCAATTGCAGAAACAAGGGCCCAAGATGTTTCCCAAATGCCATAATGCCTTCATAATATTGGGTAGTAATTTCGTCGGCATTTTTCAGCCTGCGAAAATGCGAGATACGTTGAGCAAACTTAGGGCAAAATTTAAAATCATGGTTTGCCGATACCTGATCACGCCACCTGGCTATGGTGTCGGACCCGTATATCTTGTAAAATGTAGCATTAAACTCAATGCTATTGAAATGCTTTGCGTACTCACCTAAAAAATCAGCCTCCCGGGTTTTTGGCGGATACAATAATCCGCGCCACTCTTTACGCCCCCATTTGCTGCAACCAATGTGTACCTGCAAATCGTTTTGCCGACCTGCATTTTTTAGCGTAGCCGACGTTATCGGTGGGTCGGCCGGAAGGTTTACTTCTATAAATGGCAACTGATTTGAATCAACCCGACCGAACTGCATGTAAGAATTATATAAGCAGTCGAATTAACGGATTTTTAAGGTCTTTAACAAAGTCAATAACTCCAAATCAAACTTAGCTAAATCAGGCCGGTGTAATTATTTTACTGATGATACCGGGCTTATAAAAAACCTTTACTTTTGTCAATAGCTAAACGGGATATCTTCCATCATACATGACAGGCATCGAACAACATTTCCATCAGGCAGCAGCATTGCTGAAACAACTTATTGAGATTCCGTCTTTTAGTCGCGAAGAAAACCTGACCGCGGACCTGATCGAAAAATATTTAAACGAACACGGTGTAAAAACGCAGCGCACCATCAACAATATCTGGGCCCGGAATAAACACTTTGATGCTGCAAAACCAACCATTCTGTTAAACTCGCATCACGATACAGTAAAACCTAATTCGGGTTATACACGCGACCCTTTTGCTGCGACAGTTGAAGACGGTAAGCTTTACGGCCTCGGCAGTAATGATGCCGGAGGTTGTCTGGTTTCTTTGATACAAACCTTTCTTTATTTTTATGATCGGGAAGATCTTAAATACAATTTTTGCCTTGCCACTACGGCTGAAGAAGAAATATCAGGTGTAAACGGCCTGGAATTGATCATCCCCGAACTGGGCGAACTGGCATTTGGCATTGTTGGCGAACCAACGCTTACTCAGTTAGCCATTGCCGAAAAAGGACTAATGGTATTGGACTGTGTTGCCTATGGAAAATCAGGGCATGCAGCGCGGGAAGAGGGCGTTAACGCTATTTATGAAGCGATAACTGACATCAATTGGTTTCAGAATTTTCGTTTCCCAAAGGAGTCGGAAGTATTTGGTCCGGTAAAAATGTCTGTTACTATCATCAATTCAGGCTCGCAGCACAATGTAGTGCCCGCTACCTGTAATTATACGGTTGATGTTCGTGTTACTGATGCCTACAGGAATGAAGAAGTACTCGAGATAATCCGCAGCCATGTGAAAAGTGAAGTAACACCAAGGTCTATCAGACTAAAACCTTCAAAGATCGACAAAGACCATCCTATTGTTCAGGCGGGCATCGCTCTTGGGCGCAGCACCTATGGCTCTCCTACTACCTCTGACCAATCACTGCTTGATATCCCCTCACTAAAAGTTGGCCCCGGAGATTCAGGCCGCTCACATACTGCTGATGAGTTTATTTACCTTGATGAGATCAGGGAAGGTATCGAACTCTATATCGGGATGCTGGAGCGCATCGTTTAATATCGGTCTGTAATTTTATTTATTGATCTCCGCTAAAAGAATTTTCAGCAGGCAATACTTTATATTTGGTAACAAATAACCAAATCTTCTATCCAATTCCTAAAAATAAAAACCATGGATCACACCTTAGTTACTACCAGCATTGCCCTGGAGGGATATAAAGTTACTAAACAATTAGGCCTTGTACGTGGCGTTACTGTTCGCAGCCGTAGCGCTTTGGGCAATATTGCAGGCGGTTTTCAGTCGCTTTTTGGCGGCCGGCTTTCTATTTATGTAGAACTTTGTGAAAACACCCGCGAAGAAGCTTATCAATTGATGATTCAGCATGCCCAGGTTATGGGTGCCAATGCTGTTATCAATATGCGCTATGACGCTAATGAAATTATGCAGGGCGTTACCGAGGTATTGGCCTACGGTACTGCAGTTATAGTGGAGCCAGCTTAACTATCAGGCTTTATACGCATTTGCTAAATCAGATCAATCCTGAAAACAAGCGTGCAACTTTTTCCGGCAATTGCCTGTAAAACGACCGCGCTTTCCATGTTTTAGGGTTGATCTTTTTTGCGTGATTGATATCTTCATAAAAAACTATTCTCAACTCCTGTGCAAGGGCTTTATCGTAAACCATTGCGTTCACTTCGAAGTTTAGCTCAAAGCTGCGGTGGTCCATATTGGCAGTGCCGATGATCGCTAGGTCGCCATCAGATACCAATGTTTTGGCATGTATAAAGCCCTGCTGATACAGGTACACCTCGGCACCCGCATCCAACAATTCGGCATAGTACGACCTGGCAGCGGCATTCACCAATTTGGAA
Source organism: uncultured Mucilaginibacter sp. (assembly GCA_903887275.1). Lineage (GTDB taxonomy): Bacteria > Bacteroidota > Bacteroidia > Sphingobacteriales > Sphingobacteriaceae > Mucilaginibacter. The sequence continues at coordinate 11,833 of CAISPD010000181.1, read as the reverse complement.
TCAGATCGATAAGGTACCAGCAATTTAATTGCAACCCCACTCCCGGCAGCTACCTGTAAAGCATTTAGGACATTTCCGCCGGGGATAAAATATGGCGTTGTTATCAGCAATTCTTTTTCGGCCAGCATAATGGTTTCAACAATGGAAAACATCACTGTAGGCTGGTCTGAATCGGGGCCGCTGGCAACAATTTGTACTGTTGCTTTACCCCCAGGCGTTGGAACCGCGCTGAAAAACCCTTGCTGGAGCTTCAAATGCCTCCCCGAACAAAAATTCCAGTCGCATATGAACAGGTATTGCAAATAGTGTACCCCGGGGCCTTCGATCATCAAATGGGTATCGCGCCAATAGGGTTTGCCAGCTTTATTGATATAACGGTCGGCAACGTTAATACCTCCTGTAAAGCCAACGCTGCCATCAATGACTATAATTTTACGGTGATTGCGGTAATTGACCCTGTTAGCCAGCAATATAAAATGCACCTTGTAAAATGGGAAAGCCTGCACCCCCCCTTTCACCATTTCATCTACAAATTCACGGCGGATGGAGCTGCTGCCGAAATCGTCATAAATGAAACGCACTTCAACACCTTCTTTTACCTTTTGCAGCAAAATATCTTTTATTTGGGTGCCGATGTCTCCGTCTTCAAATATGTAATACTGTATATGGATATGATTTTTGGCTTTCCTGAGAGCGTCCAATACCTCGGGAAACTTATTTTCTCCGTTAATCAGCAGTTTTACTTTATTTCCTCCTGATAAAGGACTCATCCCATCATTCAGTAAGTATAGAGCAAGCTTCTTATGCCTTTGTATCGAGGGTTCGCTGTTGTCCCAGGCTTTTTCGGTTTCCTGCTTTGTCTTTAACTGCAGCTCCGCCAAAGCATTTTTGTCATTGATTATCTTTTTGCTGTAAAGCTTTTCTTTACGGTAACTTATCCCAAATGAAAAATAGATGGCTACGCCCAGCAGGGGTACAAATATCACTACCAACATGTAGGCCAGCGCTTTTTCGGTCGATCTGGTATCGAATATGATCCGGAGGCAAACGCTAATAATAGCGATTGCATAGATACCGGTGCCTAATGCTATCCAGCTCATTAGTTAGCTATTGTGATGAAGCAAGTCAGGTTGATCAAAGTTATAGTTCCAATTTATTATAACCCGGTTTAAGCGGATAAGTTTTACCCTCCCAAACCAGCTTCCCTGAGGTACTTTGGGGCAACTGTATTTTTACCGTCCATTTGCTGCCTTCCTTGTCATATCTCGCCGAAACCTCACCCTGTGGATGTGGCATTGAGCCACCGATATGCGTAAATGCACCCAGGTGCGGCTCAATTTTAACGCTGCTAAAACCAGGAGCATCACTATCAATCCCTAAGAGTGTCCGGTAGAGCTCGATATTCGGGCTCGAGCCCCACGCGTGACAATCAGAACGGGTGCCGCTGATATCCGACATCTCGGCCCAGGTAGTCATTCCCATTTTGATATTTTCCCGCCATAAACCCAGCCAGCTGAGATAATCGTTGCCATGTCCAGTTTTCACCATAGCCTGATTCACATAATATTTAAAATAAATGGAAGCCTGTACCATCGTCGTATCGGTCAGCAATTTATTACTGATCGCTTTGGCCTGTGTTTCATCTGCCAGTCCGCTAAGGATAGCAAGTGCATTGGCATGTTGCGAAAAAACGTCTTTTTCAGGGCGGTCGGCGAATAGATTTTTTGATGGCACCCAATATTTAGCCTGAATGGTTTGCTTTAACAGCAAAGCTGCTTTTTCATATTTTGCAGCATTTTCGGGACTACCCAGGTCATGTTCCAGTTTCGAAGCTACCTGGTATGCCCAAAGCAATTGCATATCCAAAACCGAAGAGTTTCCATTTGCTCCAACCGGTGCGGTACCAGCGCCCCAATCTTTACCGTCGGCCCAATCTGTAAATTCCCAATAAGGCGCATTTTTCAACGAACCATCGGCTTGCTGGTAGCGGCTAAAAAAGTTGAGCACCTGTTCAACGCCCGGCAGTTTATCGGCTACAAAACGGCTATCGTTCCGGTAATAATAATAGTCGCGCAACATCCCGATCCACCAGAGCGAAAAGGTTGGTATTTGCTGTGGCACAGCCGTTGGGTATCGGCTTTGCGTAATTCCTTCAGCCATGCGCGAATGATCAAGCAGATTGATGGCATTACGTGCCAGCCGGTCGTCGCCGCTGTTATAATAGGATACCATAGCCTGTATGCGGGTATCCCCTATATATTGCAACTGCTCATAGTAAGGGCAATCCATATAAGTTTCCCAGGAACAAAGCCTCGCAGTTCGCCACCCTATCTGCAAAATGGTATCTATCTGCTTATCATCCGATTCAAACTTTGCCCGATACTGAAAAGGATAGCCGGTGGCTGTACCGTAGAAATCATCAATAATTAGCGGTTCGTCTTTGGTCTGGACAATCAACTGTACATACCGGTAAGTGCGAAAATTAAAAGGAGTAAACTGTTGCTTTTCGCTACCATCGCTGATCACACTGTCTTTTCGTCCAACAAAACGTTTCCCTGTAATTTCATTGCGGTTACCTTTCCGCCCCTGCGACCGCCAGTCTTTGTTACCCGGTTCGATCACATACAGACCCTCGGCATAGCTCAGGGAAATACCTGCGCCTTTTCCTTTGCTGAAAATAATCGTGGGATAAGCATTGGTCAGGTAAGTTTGATCGAGTAGCAAGGTGGCTTTTGTATTTGCGGGGATTGTAAGGGCCTGCTGCTGTGCCGGAAAGACACCTGAAAGATTTATACCATCAGCTTTCCGCAATAATTTCAGGCGTTGAATTACTAATTCACGCGGGGGTATCGGTTCAGGAACCAGCATCCAGGCATCACTAAAGTTGAATTGGCCCTTCAGTTCGCCCTTTCCCATTTCAATTGGATTTGACCAATTGGTATCGTCAAAATCGCTTCCCTGCCAGTTTTTAGGCTGATTTTTCATGTCAACCAATTCACCAGGACCTGCTACATAATAGCTATAGATCAATTCTACCGGAAGCGGGCGGTAAGCACTATCCAACTTACATTTCCAGGTTTTGTTGGTATTGATGATATCTTCAGCAGCAGTCGCGCCCTGTAAAATAAATCCCGTACCGTATGACATTTGAGCCACGGGTTTCCATGAACCTTCGTTAGCCACAATCGCGCTAATAATGTTTTTCCCTTTGACCAGGTAAGGCGCGAGGTCAACAGTTGCATAGTTCCAATAGTAAAAATCACCCCGGGCAGGTCCAATTGAAACCAGCTGCCCATTCACAAAAAGTTTATAGCGGTTATCGCCGGAAACAAAAACTTTAAAAGCTGCCGGCTTCTCATTAAGATCAATGTTTTTTCGAAAGAGGCAAATTTGATAGTCGGCTGCCGGGCCAGGCAAGGTTATCCAATGCGCATCCCACAACTTATTATCGACAACATCTTTTTGGGCAGTTACCTTTTGATCGATTCCAAAAAGGCATAACAATACCAGGCAGTAAGTATAAAAGCGAAAGTTCATGGCAAGGGTTTATGCCTTAAATATAAGAAGAATTCGCCCCAAAAAATAGCTTAAAAGCGATCATATAAGGCAGTGGGCAATCCATCCAGACTTACCCTGTTCTTTTCTTTTTTATAAGTCTCGAGCCCTTCGGCACCTTTTGCGTTTGCCCATTTAACGGCCTGGTCGCGCTCGCCCTGATAATTGTATAGGGGTACGCTAAATCCGCAGGAGGTTTGCACCATATCAATTTCGACCAAAATGATTTGACGGGTTGCCAGCTGGAGTTCGAAATGAGAAGCAATATCGCTCCATTCAGCATCTCCCGGAAGCAGGGTACGCCCACGCCCGTAAAGACGTAAGATATTAGGCGGACCATCATAGGCGCAAAACATCAAAGTAATTCGGCCGTTTTCCAGCAGATGTGCCGATGTTTCATTGCCACTCCCGATAATATCCATATAGGCTACCTGCTTATCTGTCAATACCCGAAAACTATCAATGCCCTTAGGCGAGAGGTTAACATGTCCTGTAGCACTGATAGGTGCACTGGCAACAAAAAACATCTTCTGTTTTGCTATAAAATCGCGGTGATGTTGGATGATCTGTTCAAAAAATTTACCCATGTTTTTGTTATTTGAAGTAAGAAAGCGGTATGGTTTTCCACATACCATGTGAAAGGTGCCCTGTAAGTATTTCAAATACCAGGTATAATGGCCAGAAGATATAACATATAATAAGCAAAATTATTGAATGGTTGTAAAACCAGCTTATCATCAGGGAGTAAAGCCCAAGAATAAAGTAAGCTATGCCGGAATCTCGTTTACGGTCCATAAGGGATTTTTGAATAAAATTAGGATAAAAAATAATAGCGCCGACCTTAAAAATACTGATATTTTAAATTAATGATACCAGCTAAATTTTCATGATCTGCGATTTTTCATCCTATTTAAAACCAATAAAAACAGCATTGTTTTAAATATTTGAAAAAATCTTAAACAATTCGTATACTTTTGAGTTTACCTTAAATTAAAACAAACTTATCATGGCAAAAGAAAGTGGAATTACCGCCTACTCGGTAAAAACAAAAACTAAGAATGTTCCTATTATTGATCCGGTGATTGACATTAAATCGGGCAGGTATATTGCATCCGGTAAAGATAGCGCCGGTAATAAATTATCGGCAATTATGAGCAAAGCAAGCGCTGAAGGTCATATCAAAGACGGCAACGCAAAAAAAGGTACCGGCTGGGATTAATTCCCAAATTGCCCTTCGGGTTCAAAGATTTTTTTTACTAAAGTTCCGGAGCGAATGCTCCCGGGACTTTTTTTCTATGATCACAGCAGAAACCTGCGGTAAAGATTGTACCACGATCGATATTTCAGCGTATATTATTACTAACACTGGCAATTATCGATCACCATTGACCAAAGGGATTCTTTGATAACGCGGCGTTGGTATAACGTGGCTCGTCCGTTACCTCGTCTGTAACCCAGGCAGGCGTATCAAATTCCTGATCTTCGCTTTTGAGTTCGATCTCGGCCACAATTAGGCCCTGGTTATCACCCGAAAACACGTCTACCTCCCAGATATTGCCGGCATATGGTATCCGGTATCGAACTTTTTCGATGACAGTACCTGTAAACGCATCCAAAATGGCTTTGCCGTCCTCAAGGGGAATTTCGTATTCAAACTCGGCTCTTGATCTGTTGGTTGATTTACTTTTTAAATTCAGATAGCCCATTTTGTCCGAAATCCGCACCCTCACCGTGCGGCCATTCTCGGCCAGTAAGTATCCTTGCTTGTAGGGTGTACCTGCAGGTTTTGTAACCAGTTCCCATTTTTGATGGTCAACCAGAAATTTTCGTTCAATTTCTATCCCCATCTATTTCAAATCTTTCTGAAGCAAATCCGGCTGAGTATACAGTGTGGCCCTGTCTAAAAAATTCTTCGATAATTCATTGATCGATTTTCTCAGGCGTGTGTTTTGCCGTTTAATTTTTACAACCAGGGGCTTGCTCTCAAAGGCATCTGTAGAAAATAATTGGATAGCTATTACAGTATCATGCCAATTGCCAATATTTTCCTGTAATTGGTCAAGGTAAACTGCATTCAGATTCAAATTACCATTCAATGCTTTATCGGCTACCTTCCTATTGTAAACCAGTGTTTTGATCCGCTTTCGGCAATCATGCAGGGATTCGCTGAATTCTAATTTAGACAATGCGCTGCCGATAAGGTTAAGTTGATTCTCGTAAAATGCCTGAATTCGGTTGTTAGGTATTTCTGACAATTCGTCAATGATCGCTTCGTGTACCTGGTCAATAATCTTCCGGTATTTTTTAGCCGACTCTTTAAAAGTACCGATAGACCTGTCCATTTCATCAACCTGCGTTAAAATAAAAGCTTCATTGTTCATATTATAACGCGAACTCATTTGCAGGTTAAGGTAGGCCTCACGAATTTCTCCGGCATGCCTGAAAATTTTCCGCACAGGTTTAAAGATCTTTGATAATTTATTTTGGCTTAATGAATCATCAAGTAAAACAAAAAAGGCACGTAACTTTTTTACACTTACTCTAAACTGGTGTATATTTTCCTGCTGTCCGGTAGCTACAAACTCATCGAAATTGTTTAGCATCAACTGCCACAATTGATTAAGATATGCTTTTTCTATTTTTCGTTTCATATATACCCTGATAAAGGTAATAACGGTCGGGTTGTTTTATTACTAACCTAAATATCTGTTATTTAATTTAGCGGCTGTTGCTAAGGCGCTAATTGTAAAAATATGTTAAACATAAGCCTAACTGCAAAGGCTATACTATGAAATAACTATATTTAACCCGCCTCTGTTAATCAAATATTCCAGATGAATTTAAGAAAATTTTTCGCGTTATTATCTTTATTCCTATTAATCAATCACTTATCCGTATTTGGCCAGCGCGATAGTATAGCCCTTACAAACATTATTGAAAAAACACAAAAATTCAACAGCGGACACCCCTTCGAAAAAGTCTTTCTCCATTTTGACAAACCTTATTATGCGCTCAATGATACCATATGGGTTAAAGCATATGTTACCGTGGATCTGCATGTGCCAACATCACTCAGCAAGATAGTTTATATTGATTTTATCAGCGAGGACCACATATTTACGGCACAATTAAAATTACAACTGATCAACGGTGTTGCCAACAGTTATTTACCATTGCTTCCGGCAATTTTCAAACATGGCTATTATCATGTACGGGCTTATACAAAATGGATGCGAAATTTTGACGAGGCCTACTTTTTCAATCGTACCATAAGTATCGGAACAATGCAATCAGGTGTTGTACTGCCAAAGATCACCTTCGCTAATTCGATCACTGAAAAGTTAGCTAAAATAAATGCCAACATCATTTATAAGGACCAAAATGGAGTGCCTTATGCCAACAAAAAAGTAAGTTGGAAAGCAATGAGCGACGATGACGTGTTGAGCAGAGGAAAAGGCGAGACCGACGCAAGTGGCAAATTGGCCATTAATTTCATCACTGAAAAAGCTTCGGAAGTAAATTCAGCACATATTACTACAGATATTGAGTTGGAGGACAAAAAGATAGTTACCAAAGCCTTTTTAGTAGAAACCACGCCACCCGGAATTGATGTTCAATTGTTCCCTGAAGGCGGTTATCTCATTAATGGTATCCGTTCCAGGGTAGCTTTTAAAGCCGTTAAGCCCAATGGATTTGGCATAGATACAAAGGGAACTATTACCGATAATACCGGTGCAGTAGTAGCCGAATTTAAGTCGCAACACCTTGGCATGGGGGTATTTCCGATGATCCCGGAAGCAGGTAAAACCTATAAGGCAAATTTCACTTTTGCCGATGGAACGCAGTCGAGTATCGATCTGCCAACGCCCCGCGATGAGGGTATTAACCTGTCGCTCAACAACAGCAATCCGGATACAATAAATTTGAAAATTGCTGCCAATGAACCTTACTTCCAAAAATACCGCAATAAAGCATTTTATGTAATTGCACAGAGCAATGGTGTAATTTGTTATGCCGCCCAAACCACCTTACGCAATGCTGTTTATGCTGCTAATATTCCTAAAAATAAGTTCCCTACCGGCATATTACAGGTAACACTATTTTCTGTTAAAGGCACCCCTTTAAGTGAACGGATAGCCTTTATCAGACATAACGATCTGCTGAACCTTAGCATGAATACAGATAAAAGTACTTATGCCAGAAAAACAAAAGTTAAAATGCAGGTTTCGGCAAAAAATGGACTTACGCCGGTAGAGGGAAATTTTTCGGTTGCTGTTGTAGATGAAGCGCTTGTACCTTATGATCAGGACGACGAGACGACCATATTGAGCCATTTATTGCTCAGCTCTGATTTACGGGGTTTTATTGAAAAGCCCAATTATTATTTTGCCCACAGCGATGAGACTGCCAATAGCAATCTGGATATATTAATGCTTACCCAGGGCTATCGCAGATTTTCTTACAAGAATATTATTGCAGATAAAAATCAGCAAATAAACTATTTACCCGAGTACGGAATTGATATTACAGGCTCGCTGCGTACCAACACAGGCTTACCGGTATCAAAAGGTAATGTAAGGCTATACATTCCTGACAAGGCCTATTCAACCCAGGTATCAACAGATATCAACGGAAACTTCCGTTTCCCCAATGTCTTGCTTGCCGATTCGTCGAAAATCAAACTATCAGCACGCGACAACCCCAACGGCACTAATATGGTGCTAAAAATAGACCCGCTCGTTCAACCGCCCAATTCGCAATTCATCAACCCGGCTGGTACTATCGCTAATATTGATAGCACATTACGTCCATATTTGCAAAATAGTGTAAAGCAACAAAATGCTTTAAATAAACCTCATGAATTGAAAGAAGTGGTGATAAAAGAAAAAGCAGCCCCTACCAAGGTAAGCCACCAGGATTTCCCGGCCATGCAAGGTTTAGCACTTGATCCTGACCATACCGTTTCGGGTACTAAATTTGCCGGATGCATTGCATTTGTGCAATGCCTGGCCACAGAAGCTGTTGGAATCACCTACGATAATTATAATTTTTACCTCACCCGCGAATACAATGCGGCTTCTTCTACCCGAATTCCAATGGCCATTTATGTGAATGGTATGGCGGTTGATTACAGTTACCTGAGCAATATCGACGGCAACAATATCGAATCGGTTGAAATATTCAATACCGATGGTTTCAGTAATATCAACCGTACATCCAATACCAAGGGTGTTCTTGAAGTGAATTTGAAAAAACAGCCAAAGGGCGAAAAAATAAGTAAAGAGGATTTTCTAAATATGCTTCCAAAAACTTACGAGGCCGAATTCTCTCCAATTGGCTACAATTCAACACGTCTTTTTTATTCACCTAAATATGAAGACCCCTCAAAAGCGCTGGAGGTAATTGACTACCGAAGCACAATTTACTGGAGTCCAACAGTTTTGACAGATAAAAACGGCCTGGCCAACCTCGAATTTTATAATGCTGATGGCGTAGGTCCATATCGGGCCATCGTTCAGGGCATTGATAAAGATGGTAATATAGGCTGGTATGTATACCATTACAAGGTACAGTAGCCATCTGGTAAAATTTACAGATCTTTTCTTTTAGGCTTTCAATGCTATGTCTAACAATAGCTGTTGCGGCGGGTAGCTTGCCGGTAACCAGAATTTCCCCGCCGAAGTAATTGGCCGGTAAGCGTGCTGTTGTTTCCGTCTCATTCAGGCTTTTAATTTTGGCGTTTACTTTGCTATATGCGGTATAAGTTTAATTTTGTAACTGGCGCGTTACATTAGCATCAGATTAAACCTTTGCTACCTATACCGATCCATAATCTAAATAACAATTACACCGGAACAATGAAAAAGCTAATTTATTTAATAGTTCCCCTTATAGCCTTATTGAGCGGATGTTCGCTCATTAAACTCCAGCAATCGCAGGGTTTTGCTTATGATCGCGAGGAAGACTTTCGTCAACGAAATGCCAGATACGCTGCACAGATAAAACAAGTATTTTTTGACGAATTGAGCCCTTATGGAAATTGGATCGACTATCCCGATTACGGCTATGTTTGGGTACCAGCAGTTGATTACGATTTTAAACCTTATGTTACCAATGGTTCGTGGGTATTTAGTGATTACGGATGGACCTGGGCATCCAACTATGAATGGGGATGGGCGACTTTCCATTATGGTCGTTGGTTTTTTGACGATTACTATGGCTGGATTTGGGCTCCTGGCGACGAATGGGCGCCTGCCTGGGTTAAATGGGGTACTGCCGACGGTTATTACTGCTGGGCTCCGCTTGCTCCAAATGGAATTAACCCGGTATGGGATAATTACTGGGCTTTTGTTCCGGGTCGACGTTTTACAGATGTAAACCTATCCAGGTCGGTATTTTTTGATGACAGGCTCAGAAATAACATACAGGTGATTGATAACTATAATAGATATGATCGCAGTGTATTTCATAATGGTGCCAACGGGTTTACTGAATACAACCGTGGTCCGCAGTTGATCGATGTTGAAACCACAACCAACAGACGGGTGGGCATTATAGGTATCGATGACTATGGCAGGCCAGGTGCAACAGTGATCACCAACAATCAAATTAGAATTTACCGTCCACTGATCAATACCGATGTGCAAACAGATTATCCGGCACCGGCTCCTCGTGTTTTTGATCACTATAAAGACAAACAATATCGTGATAATGACGGCTATAGCGGAAGGCGCAATAACCAGCAATGGAATAATGACAACGACAGAGGCCGGCAGAATGACAGAAACGAACACGATCAAAATCAACAGCGTAATGATGGCCAAAGTCCGGTACCGGGTGTAAATTTAAATACCGGACAAGGTCAGACGCAACGAAATAATAGCGGGCAGCAACAAAACCAGCACGGAAATAACGGCCAAAACCAGCAAAACGGGAACAACCCTGATAGCGGGCAGCAACAAAACCAGCACGGAAATAACGGCCAAAACCAGCAAAATGGCAATAACCCTAATAACGGACAGGGACAAAACCAGCACGGAAATAACGGCCAAAACCAGCAAAATGGCAATAACCCTAATAACGGACAGGGACAAAACCAGCACGGAAATAACAGCCAAAACCAGCAAAATGGAAACAACCCTAATAACGGGCAGGGACAAATCCAGCAGGGTAATAACGGGCAACAGCAAAATGGAAATAACCCCAATAACGGGCAGGGACAGAATCAGCGTGGCTATAATGGGCAAGGCCAGCAAAACCCACGTCCCGGCGTATATCCAAATGCCAGTCAGCCACCGGCACAACAGCAACCGGTACAACAGCAGGGCGGTAATCAAAACAATCAGCCAGCAGGACAAAACCCTGCATTACGTCCTAATTTACAACCCGTTCACCTGCCAAATAAAAGCACTCCGGCACCAAAGCCTAAACTGGATACAACCAGACGGAGGCCTGCTATACAATAAAATAATGGGCACAAAAAAAGCATCCGGCATTAGCGCGGATGCTTTTTTTATATATCAATAATATTTAAACTCTATGGTGGTCGGCACGCCAATCAACAATTGCCTTTTTAATATCTTCCGGACTCATGCCTTCTGCAACTGCCTTATCTACTAATTCAACAAATTCTTCATCGGGGGCAAAGCGCAAAGCAATAGTTTGCTTGATGTTCAGGCGATCGTCAAGCAACTTGCCTGTTAGCGTATAATACCGGAGATTTTCTTCGGCCCGAATAGCACGGTCCTGCGCTTTAAGAGGAAATTGACGCGAATACCACATTAAAAGCAAGCCGCTGGCAAATGCGTCTTCAATTAATATAGCGCTAACAAATCCGCCAGCATTTGGTGGGTGCCTTAGTGCATTGATCGCAGCGATCACTGTGCCAACGATCAAAAGCGTACTTAATACGAGGTGATAGCCGGGTACGATTCGAACGTGATTGGAATAGTTTTGTGTTTTTTTCATTGTTCAGGATTTTCCATCGAATTTAATATTTTTTTTAAATAAAAAAGTACAAGTCTTTTTTTGAAGTATGCTGATTTTGTTTGATCTGCCTTGCAGAAAACCGGTAATGCTAATAAATGAATAAATTCATTGCAGGAACCCCTGGTACAGACTTTTTTCAATAGCGTTGGGATAGTAGTAAAACCTTTTAGGAGCGCCGGCATAGTTTAGAACACTATTGGCAATGGATGGAACGAGCTTATTTAAATGATATAAGACCAATTTTTAGCGTAAAAAACTGCCAAAAATCTTATTCAGCATTACATTATCG
>CAISPD010000180.1 GCA_903887275.1 uncultured Mucilaginibacter sp. | reverse complement strand
GGATCAAATGTTTCAGCCAAGCCAGCCTTTATAGTTGATGCTTATTTATGCGACGGCACTCCGGGCATTTTCATTTGCCTTTTCTTGTATGGAGCCATAGCACAATTGATCTCGCTCCATGCCGAAAAACTTTTTGGAGGATATGTTTTGGGAACAGCGCTTGTTTTCAGCGGCTTGTTTCAAATACTTTGGCGGGGACTCAGTTTTGAATTTCTGATCAATTCTGTATTCTGGTCTTACATCAGTATGTTGCTGATTCATATGATCTTTGTCGGAACCGGTTTATTGAAAAAAGTTTGAAGATCCTTCACATCAATGCTTCTTATAAACCCGCCTACATCTATGGCGGTCCTACTATGTCGGTTTCTAAATTATGCGAACAGTTGACATTGGCAGGGTGTGATATTACGGTTTTGACGACCACCGCAAATGGAAAAGATGAACTTTCGGTTGAGGCAGGTGAAGAAATTGTAATTGACGGCGTGAACGTGACTTATTTTAAAAGGATAACAAAAGATCACACTCATTATTCGCCTCAACTGTTAAAAAAAATGCGCAAACTGGTAAAGCAGTTTGACGCCGTACATATTCATGCCTGGTGGAATCTTGTGTCAGTTCTGGCTTGCCGGGTCGCCATTGCTAACAAGGTTCCGGTGATTATTTCGCCACGGGGGACCTTGAGTGCTTATTCATTCACAAACCGAAATAGTTTACCAAAACGCTTGATCCATGGCCTTCTGGGCAAAAGACTTCTTCAACAAAGCTTTGTGCACGTTACTTCCGAAAGAGAAAAGGCTGCAATTGGGCAACTCGTAAATTCAAAAGGAATTTATAATATCCCAAATTTTATATCCCTGCCGGCAGAACCGACCGGGGCTTTAATCGACAAAACCAGGTCATTAAAATTGCTTTTCTTTTCGCGTATCGAAGAAAAAAAAGGGCTTGAAATTTTACTCCAGGCACTGGCAAATATTGGCGTCGATTATACACTTACGATCGCTGGAGACGGACAGCCGGAATACATAGAAAGCTTAAAGCTTTCTGCAGAAAAAATTGGCATTACAAAAAATGTAAGCTGGATAGGATTCCAGGGCCCCAATAAATTTGAAGTGTTGCAGCAGCATGATGTAATGATTCTTCCTTCCTATGATGAGAATTTCGGGAACGTAGTAATTGAAAGCCTTAGTGTTGGAACAGCAGTTATCATCAGCGAAAATGTTGGCCTGGCCAATTATGTTCGGCAAAATAAATTTGGATGGGTGGTAAAAAACGATTCATCTGCATTTGCAGAAATTATTGCAAAGCTTTCGGAACAAAGCGATATTTTAACAGCTATACGGCAACAAGCACCAGGCACAATCCGTAAAGACTTTGAAGAGGAAAATTTACGTAGCAAGTATCTAAAAATGTATTCTGAAATAATCAATGGCAATTTATAAAGATTACGGGTTTACGCACAATCAGGCTGCGCATACCTTCAACTACTTATTGTACCCGGTGCTTTCGCTAATCGGAAACTATAAAAGTCGCACGATACTCGACCTGGGTTGTGGCAATGGGTACCTGGTAAGTTATTTAGTGAAGGAAGGCTATGACGCTTACGGAACCGATGCCTCCGAAAAAGGCATAGCTATTGCAAAACAGGAATATCCTGATAGATTTTTTCTGCAAGACCTGTCTACCGGAAAATTGCCTTCCGAATTGCAGTCGATTAAATTTGATATCATTGTTTCAACCGAGGTTATAGAGCATTTGTATGACCCGGAAGGCTTTATTGAATTTTGCAGAGATCAACTAAGTAATGGTGGCGAATTGATCATTACTACGCCTTATCATGGGTATTTAAAAAACCTGAGCCTGGCTTTGTTCAATAAATGGGATTCACATTTAGATCCTAATTGGTACGGCGGACATATAAAAATGTGGTCGAGGGCCACTTTAAGTAAATTGCTGGTGAAAAAAGGATTTGAAGTTGTAAATTTTAAGGGCTGCGGTCGCATACCTTATTTTTGGAAGTCGATGATCATCAAAGCTAAATTACCTTGAATACGCAGTTTTCGTTTATCATATTAACTTTTAACGAAGAGCAGCATCTACCCCGCCTGCTTGAATCGATCAAAGACCTGGATGCCCCGATATTTATCCTTGATTCGGGAAGTACCGACAAAACCGTTGAAATAGGTGAAAAATCCGGAGCCCATTTCCAATTTAATGCCTTTGAAAATCACCCGAAACAATGGGATTTTGCCCTTAAGAATTTCAAAGTTACTACCCCCTGGGTCATTTGCCTTGATGCAGATCAGATTGTTACGCCTGAACTAAAGCTGCGCCTGCAAAATTTCAAAGATGAGGAGCACCAAAATATCAACGGTATCTATTTTAACAGAAAGAATTTTTTTAAAGGCAAATGGATCAGGCATGGGGGCTATTTCCCCTTTTACCTTTTAAAAATGTTCAGGTTCGGTATCGGCTTTTCTGATACCAATGAAGCGATGGACCACCGTTTTACATCACCTGGTGCAAGCATAGTTTGGAAAGATGGAATAATTAAGGAAGAAAACCTGAAAGAAAATCAAATTCGTTTCTGGATCGATAAACATAACCGGTACAGTGATTTGCTGGCTTTGGAAGAAATTGAGCGCATGCAAAATACCCGAGGACAAACCGAGCAGCCGCGTTTTTGGGGTTCGCCCAACCAGCGCAAGGCATGGTTCAAAAAGCAATGGTGGCGCCTGCCCCGCTACGTCAGACCAACGCTTTACTTTACACAGCGCATGATATTTCAATTGGGGATACTTGATGGCCGTACAGGTATTATCTTTCATTTTTTACAGGCATTTTGGTTCCGGCTAATTGTTGATATCAAGATAGACGAACTACTGAAACAACAAAAAGAGCGTGAGCAAACTATTTGAAAAAGGTTCACCAATAAGGTTTCTAACCTTATTTCTCGGCTTATTTGCGTTCTTGTATTTCCTTAATATTTTATTTTTCGGCATTACTTCTCCGGGGCATCATTACATAAATTTTGCCGCCGAACATCTGGATTATATCCGTTTACTCCGGCATTTTTTACTGAGTACAACTGCCAAAATACTCAACTTGCTGGGCTATGGGGCTATTACAGATGACACGGATATTCTGATAGCGGGCCATGGCAGACTCAAACTCATCTATTCCTGCCTTGGTTTAGGAGTAATGAGTTTCCTGATCGCGTTTGTTGCCGCCTACCCCGCAAAGCTCAGATCCAAGTTGTTCTTTCTTTTACCGGCACTGCTTGGTCTACAGGTTTTAAATATCATGCGTTTTTTAGTGTTGGCTATTTTTTGGGATAAAAACCAGGATGGACAAATTGTAGATCATCACACGGTTTTCAATACCCTGATTTATGTGATCATTATCGTCAGTCTCTATTTCTGGGTAAAAAGAGCCGATGGCAGCACTGTAAATATCCAAAAATCCTGATTCCCGTAAAAAACATCGGGATTCCGGTGCTGAAAAGGAAAGAGTGTGCTGCTTTTCGAAGCATTTATAGAAGATTTTTATATTTAATCGATGAAAGACGTAAATACCCAAAAAGGCAAAACCCACCTGGTTTTATATAACAACTATCCCTACAACCCGGGCGGCGGAGTATTAAAACGCTTGCTATGGTACTATATCAATGCATTTTTCTTCAAAAGCTCATTGTTCCCTTTTTATGGTATCAAGGTGTTCTTATTGCGCCTGTTCGGAGCTAAGGTTGGGAAAATGGTAGAGTTTAAACCATGTGTCAACATCAAATACCCATGGAATTTGACGATAGGTAACGAAGTATGGGTAGGCGAAAATGTTTGGCTTGATAGCCTGGTCCCTATCAGTATCGGATCCAATGTTTGTATCTCTCAGGATGCACGGTTGTATACAGGCAGCCATAACTATAAAAAGCCTTCGTTCGACCTAATTACGGGTAGCATCACAATCGAGGATGGCGTGTGGATCTGTGCCGGTGCTTTGATCAATAAAGGAGTAACACTTGGTAGTCATTCTATTGTTACCGCCGGCTCAGTTATAGCAAAAGATACCGATCCCTATGGCATCTATCAGGGTAATCCCGCTGTTAAAATACGTGAACGGGTTATTGAATAATTAGCTTTTAATCAGATCTTGAATAAAAATACCGCACCGGTTACAATCATGGCCAGTTTAACGGTTATGATCGTTGTACTCGGCGTTCTTATTTTTTTATTTCCTCCGGCATTATTTCCGGACCCGGCAAATGGTTTCCAGGTGATGCGCTCGATGGAAATGGGTGGTAATTTTAACCATTTAGTAAGTCCTGATGCCAACGATCTTGGCAAAGATACCTCCCAATTTCTAAGTTGGTGGACCCCGGGACAATACCTTGTTCCTTACGGCTTTAAACTCGCATTGGGTATTAATACCGGCCAGGCTACAGCACTGACCATAACGCTGTTTCAGCTTCTGGGACTTTGGGGTTTCTACCTTTTTTTCAAAAAAATAGGCTTTACACCACTGTTAGCGGCTTTAAGTTTATTGTTTATAGCTGGCCAGCAGTTTTTTGTTGTACCCTTTGTTTTTTATAGTGGCGGCGAACTTTTGCTATTTGGTTTCCTTGGTTGGTTTTTATTGGGCTGCACTTCCTTCAAAACTACTGGTATCGGGTTAGTGTTTTTTGTATTGATCGCAGGCTTGGTCGGTTTTATTTGCAAATCTTCGTTTTTATGGATGTATGCCGCAGGATTGATCATAATATGGATCAGGTTATCTTCCAAAAAACCAATTCTTCAATGGCTAAAGAACGGAATCTGGATAGGCATACCCGCAATTACCGTGATGGCCCTCATCTGGTTATTTTATCTTGCAAAAGGCCCCAACCCTGGCTCGGATGCAGCCGGTTTAAAATTCTCCTTAAAAGCCTTCAGTTTCCCGCTGGCCTCACCCCTGCTGGCCGGCTTTTCGATTGACGACCTATCGCGTGGCCTGATCTTTCACACAGGTAAGGTGATATTCTCCGACTCGGCTGCTCGGACAATTATCATTGTATTAGCCATACTTAGTTTGTGGCTGGTACTCCAACTGCTAAAACAAATTCCGGATGAAAATTACCGGTTGGTCATCAAAGTATTTTATACCGTGGCTTTCCTTTTTTTTACAGCGGCATACCTTAGGCAACTCACCATTACGTACGAGGCAAGGCACTTCCGTATTCTGGGCCTGCTGATTGTCCCCGGTATAATTTACCTGATAGGCCAAACGCGCATAATTTATCGTACCGCATTTATTCTGATCGGTTTGTCGATAGCCTTTACCAGTATTTTATACCTGAGTACGGGTTTTGCCTACAATAAAAACCACAGTGCGCGGGGCACATCCGGTCTGGCACAACCAACAATTGATCAAAAGGCGCTGGATCAAATCATAGCTATTGACCAGCAAAACACCAATGCCATTTTTGTTTTTGTAGATGCAAGTCTGTCCACCGAGATCAAACACAACCGCGTCATCGTGCTTGATCCAATTGGTGACGGCCTAACTATAGATACCGAAGACTACCAGCAAAGCGGACATGCCGGGCCTTTGTATATCATACTGCCCGAAAGCTATGCCGGGCCTAAAGAAAAAATGATTTTACAATCATTTCCCCAATACAAAGGTTGGTATGGTTCAATGCTAAGTGATTGGTATGTGATGTATGCCTCTCATTGATATTTTTTGGGTGACAGGTTATGAAGACTAAACTGACTTTAGTAATATTGATGTGCTGGATGGCTTCATGTCAAAACCAGATCGAAACAAAATCTAACCAGATCGGCACATCAAAATCCCAAAAAAACATACCAGCTACACGAGAGCTAAAAACTGGAAAAAACACTTTGAGAAATACCAATTTAGTTCGCCAGATATTTGGAATTTGGGCTGCTAAGGATGAATTAAATGCTACGTTCGAAATAAATACCCATTATTTTTATTACCCCGATCAATCATCAAATTATAAATATAACATTGTAAATGACTCCCTGGTGATTGACTATAAAGATTACCGAGATACCTTTAAAATTGAAACTAAAGGAAATGATACACTTATTTTGTCAAATAAGACTGATGGAAGACAGGTCTTTCATCGATTCAAGAAATGATTCAAATAAGATTTACTGCAATCAATAACTCCGAAATCGACACTTCGAACTCCGAAATTCTACCGGTTTATTTCCGTCCACAACATATCCTTCAACTGGTCTATCCCCTTCTGAGCCACCGAGGAAATAAACACTGCCGGCAGATCGCCAGGTAGTTCCTTCCTGATCTCTTCCTGTAATTCCTCATCCAGCAGATCCGATTTGGTTATGGCCAATACCCTGGGTTTGTGCACCAATTCGGGATTGTATTCCTGTAGTTCGTTAAGCAATATCTGGTATTCTTCTTTGATCGAACGACTGGTGTCTGCCGGTATCATGAACAGTAACACAGAATTTCTTTCAATATGCCTTAGAAACCGGAATCCGAGTCCTTTGCCTTTAGAAGCGCCTTCAATAATACCCGGTATATCTGCCATTACGAAAGACCGGCCGTTACGGTACGCTACGATGCCCAGGTTAGGCACTAAGGTAGTAAATGCGTAATCGGCAATCTCGGGTTTAGCTGCCGAAACAACGGAAAGTAAAGTAGACTTACCCGCATTCGGGAATCCCACCAGGCCTACATCAGCCAGTAATTTCAACTCGAGTATGTTCCAGTCTTCCAGGCCGGGCTCGCCGGGCTGGGCAAAGCGTGGTGTTTGTTGCGTAGCCGACTTAAAATGCCAGTTCCCCAAACCACCGCGTCCACCCGGTGTTAGTATCCTGGTCTCGCCATCCTGGGTGATCTCAAACAACACTTCCCCCGTCTCAGCATTTTTAGCGATAGTACCAAGTGGCACTTCCAATATTTCATCCTGACCGGTTTTGCCTGTTTGCAGGGATAAACGCCCGCCTTCACCATCACCAGCGATAACATGTTTGCGGTATTTTAAGTGAAGTAAGGTCCACAGCTGCGCGTTGCCTTTTACAATAACATGCCCGCCGCGACCACCGTCACCACCATCAGGTCCGCCTTTAGCAGTTAGCTTATCACGGTGTAAATGCGCAGAGCCTGCCCCACCGTGTCCGGAGCGACAGCAAATCTTAACGTAATCAACAAAATTGGAACCTTGAGACATGATTGGATTTCGAATTTTAATTATCGGATCTTTTTAAGGGTTATGGTCCCGGATCAAAAATCCGAAACCTTGCATCCGAAATCCGAAATTAAAGTGATTCAATAATGGCAACGATCGAAGCTAAAATCTCTTCTTTCGATCCGATACCATTAACACTTGAAAACTTATTTTGGTTTCTGTAGTATTCAGCTACAGGAGCGGTCTTATCATTATATTCATTGATGCGCTTACGGATAACTTCCGGGTTGGCATCGTCTGGCCTTCCAGAGTCTTTTCCACGATCTAACAAGCGGCGTTCTAACTCTTCGTCATGAACTTCAAGTGCTATCATAGCAGCTATCGATTCATTTTTGCTTTTCACTAATTCATCTAAAGCTTCAGCCTGAGCAACAGTACGGGGGAAACCGTCGAAAATAAATCCGGCACCGTCTTTGTTAGCATCCAGTTTATTGCTGATCATGCCAATCACCACAGCATCAGGCACCAATTTGCCCTCTGCCATTAACGATTTTGCTTCCAAACCCAAAACTGTTCCCTGCGCTATCTCACCACGCAACATATCGCCTGTAGAAAGTTGCATCAAACCATATTTTTCAACCAGGTATTGCGATTGGGTACCTTTACCGGCCCCGGGTGGGCCAAACAGAACTAAGTTTAGCATAGTTAGTGGCGGTTTATAATTTAAAAAGGCCTCCCCGGTATAATGACAGAAAGGCCTAAAACTAGTGCACTTGAAGGGAGTCGAACCCCTAACCTTCTGATCCGTAGTCAGATGCTCTATCCAATTGAGCTACAAGTGCTTTTTTTAACGGACTGCAAAAATAGGATTTCTTTTCAATCCGCTATAATATTTTTCAAAAATTACTTAACTGCCTCGGCAATAGCAGCAAAATCAGGCAGGTCGCCTGCATTTTCCAGCACTTCTGCATGTATAATATTTTGATTTTCATCGATCACAAAAGCTGCTCTTTTAGAAACACCTTTTAAACCGAAAAAGAATTCGTCGTAAAAAGCACCATAAGCTGCTGATACCGTTTTATTAAAATCAGACAGCAGTGGAAACTGGTAAGCATTTTCTTCTTTGAACTTTGCCAGTGTAAAAGGAGAATCAACCGAAACACCTAAAACCTGTGCATTCAAACCATCATAGTAGCCAAAATTATCGCGCATGGTACAAAGCTGGGTTGTACAAACGCCAGTAAATGCAAATGGGAAAAAGTGTAAAACAACTTTTTTGCCTTTAAAATCTGATAATGATACTTCTTGCTTGTCAGAAGATACTAAAGTAAACTGTGGTGCGGGTTGACCGGGTTGTAATGACATGTTTATAGTTTTTTGTGCAAAGAAAGATAATAAATAATAAAACAACTGTACCGTATTCTTTTTTTACAATCAATTGAACCTTTAATTTTACAGCTGAATGAAAGCCATCGTAATCACCCAACCCGGCGGACCAGAAGTATTGCAATTAGCAGAAATGCCTATCCCCGGATTTGCTTCCAACGAGGTGCTGGTAAAAGTGAAAGCTGCGGGTATTAACCGCCCCGATGTATCCCAGCGCAAAGGGCACTATCCGCCTCCGGTATGGGCTTCGCCTGATATACCGGGACTGGAAATTGCCGGCGTAATCGAATCGGTTGGTTCCGATGTTTCGCGCTGGAAAGTTGGCGATAAAGTTTGCGCTTTGGTTAGCGGTGGTGGTTATGCCGAATATTGTAATGTACCCGACGGGCAATGCCTGCCCATTCCGGACAATCTCAGTTTTATTGAATCAGCCTCGCTTCCTGAAACCTTTTTTACTGTTTGGAGCAATGTATTCGATAGGGGCAAACTCCAGGCCGGGGAAAGCTTGCTGGTACATGGCGGTTCGAGCGGTATTGGTGTAGCGGCCATACAAATGGCAAAGGCCCTGGGTGCTACGGTTTATATCACCGCCGGGAGCAATGATAAATGCCGGTTCTGCGAAAACCTGGGTGCTAGCCGGGGGATAAATTATAAAAACGAGGATTTTGAAGAAGTGATCGCACAGCTTACCAATAGTAATGGCGTTGATTTGATTCTGGATATGATAGGCGGCGATTATACACCTAAAAACTTACGCTCGTTGGCCAATGATGGTCGCCTGGTACCCATCAACACTATGAAGGGCAAAGATGTTGCTGTAGACCTATCAATTGTGATGCGTAAAAGGCTCAGCATTACCGGTTCAACATTGCGCAACCGCGATACCGCATTCAAAAGCGTTATTGCCCAAAAACTGGAACAATTTATTTGGCCATTTTTGATATCCGGCAAGATCAAACCGGTAGTTAATGTAGTTTTCCCGGCCGTTAAAGCAGCTGAGGCACATGCTCTGATGGAAAGTAGCGGGCATATCGGGAAGATCGTTTTAGATTTTGCAGGTATTTGATCGTTAAGCAAATCCCTCAAACGGGCAAAAGCTTCTGAATCAGATATTATTTCTAATTTTATCGGACCAAGTTAATTGATCATGTTCAAATACTACATCGCCTCCTTATTCGCCTTTGTCGCAAGCGTTGCTTATTCCCAGCAAATTATTCCTGCAACTATTAAGCAATTGCCGGCAGGATCGGTCAAATACCAGGGTAATACAAATACTTGTTGGTCGTTCTCTACAACATCAATGATAGAGACAGAAAAGATCAAATACGACAAAAAGGATATCGACATATCAGAATTGTATACTGCCCGGAATCTTTTTATCGAGAAGGCTAAGCGCTATATTCTTTCTAATGGCACCACACTTTTCGAAGCTGGTGCCCTTTCTCATGATGCTCTATACATCATCCAAAAATATGGCGCAATACCCAATGAGTTTTACCAACGCGAAAAAGCGGTAAGCTTTTCTGACCGTAGTAGTATTCAGCTGGATGCCATTCTGAAAAATTACCTCGATTCAGTATTAAAACAAAAGCCTATCGACCCCAACTGGTTAGCAGGATTTATCAAAAAACATGATGCTATTGCTGGCGTACCACCCGAAAAGTTTACCTGGGAAGGCAAGGAATATACACCACTAAGCTTTCAAAAGGAAGTGCTGAAATTTGATCCGAACGATTATGTAACGATCACTTCATTTACACACCATCCTTTTTATAGCAATTTCGCACTCGAAATACCGGATAATTTTCTTCTGGCTGAACCTTACCTGAACGTACCATTGAACGAACTGACGAACATTGCCAAAAACAGCATCGAACGGGGCTATACCTTTGCAATCGACGTTGACCTGAGCAATAATGGTTGGAATTGCACCCAAAGCGGCTATGCATTATTTGAGGCAAACCGATTCAATCATGTCGCAAATCCGGATACAGCTGAATTGGCTTATAGTCAGGAATTACGTCAACGTTTGTTTGAGAGCCTGGTTACACAAGACGATCACCTGATCAATGTGGTAGGTATCGCTAAAAGTACAAACGGGAAACTGTTTTTTATATTGAAGGATTCACTCGGACCTACACCTTTTAAAGGATTTGATTATTTGTCAGTGAATTACTTCGGGATCAACGCTTTGAGTATCACCATACCGAAAAAAGCACTCGATAAAAAATACCTGGATCTTGCTAAAAGCAAACCAGGAAGGGCTTTCAGCGCTGATTAAAGTTGCAGTAGCTGCCTTTTTGTTTTGACTGCTACTGCAACTGCTACTCAAAAATCACGGGAATTTAACGCCCGGGTAATTAGCAACATCTACCAACGGTACAGTAGAGCCGTATTTAGCATTGATAGCTTTGATAAATTCATTAGCCACGATCGCGTAACCACGCGGCGTTAAGTGAACACCATCTAAAGAGAAGATGCCACCGCTTATATAACTAGAGTTTAAAGCTACACCTTGTACCACAATACCATTTCTCTTGATGTTTTGAAGGAAGGTATAGGCATCAAACACCGCCAAACCTTTTGATGCTGCAACAGACTTGATCGTAGTATTGTAAAAATTAACATAGTCTTCGGTTAACGCAACTTCATTGGCATCTAATACATACTGGTTGTCGATAGGCGTATAAGGTGTTAAGCCATAGGGCAAAGTACCGTAGGGTGTTTCAACCGGCTGGCCAATTTTGCTTGTTGGGAAAGTTAAAACAAACAGGTCGTTTGGCGTAGCTGCGCGGGGGGCATATGTTGACGCCGATACCAGGGCATTGATAAATATGGCTTGTACTTGTGGGTGCGCCTTTTGAACTGCACCCAAAACTGCCGGAACCGTGATCGTATTAAAATAAGGTATAGAAGTTACATCGGGCACAGTAGCAACAACACCTTTCGCACCATTAGCGGTCATGGTAGTGATCAGCAAATTGTATAAATAGGCGAAAGTATTTTTATTTGTCAATACATCACCTGCACCACCAGAAGTAGCATACCCTAACGCATCATTATTGCCCAGCCAGTTTGAAAAGAAAGTAAAAGGTTTGGCAGTTACGAATTGCAGGTATGAAGTTGTGTTGGTAGGCGAATTACCGGGAAGAAGACGCTCAAAATAACCATTCAGATTTCCGTATGGCGCATAAGTGATCTGCTGTAATTTTATTCCTGGTACTCCAAAGTTATTCAGATCACCGGTGTATTTTGTATATAAGGTCACGTTCCCAAATCCAGGAATAGCCTGAAAACCGCGAATTGCCAGGTTGCTTGTAACCGGTGCGGTAATTGGCGTACCATCAGGATTAAATCCTGTAAGCGATAAATAACCCGAACCATTTGCCTGCTCGGTACTGAACAGGGGCTGCGTAAATGTGCCGCCACCCACAGCCTGCATTTGCTGGGCAATAATGCTTGGGTATGAATTCAACTGACCGGCACGATATAAACCACCATCAGCATAGCCCGCCGTAAGCGAATTACCAATAGCAATGTATCTCGAAAAATCAGCCGTTCCCGGTGTCGGTTTCGGAGTATTTAGCTCCGGCTTACAGGCATTTAGCCAAATAACACCCGCTAGTATATATATGTAAAGTTTTAAATTCTTCATCTCTTTCAAATTTTAGGATTACCAGTGGTAGGAAAGTGAAATACCAGGAATGTACACATGAGAGGTGTAGGTACCTGATAGTTGTGTGTATGCATTGGTTTGGGTACGGGCAAACAAATGTTCGTACTCGAAGGATAGATCAAGATCGAGTCTGCTGGCCAGTTTATAACCCAAACCGCCTGTCAAATAATAGCGCGGCGCATCCGGAACCTCCGGCGTTACAAAATTATCCGGAGCTGCAGCTGTAGCAAGTCCGCCACCAAAACGTACTGCCCATTTGCTGCAAGCCTGGTATTGTGCGCCTGCCCTAAAGGTAAAAGCATCCTGATATTGACGCGGTTGAACGGTATTTTGCAATAAAGGCGTAGTAGTTTTATAGTCAAATATCAATGCCTTGTAAGCATGCCAGTTAACAACATTCAAATCCAGCGCATAGGTCCATTTATTATTGGGATGAAATCCAAATCCAATTGAGTTTGTAGCCGGAAGCGGGATACTTGCCGTAAACTGGTTAGGCTGCGGAAATTCTGCCTGTAATGAAGCCGGAACGGTAAATATAGCATCACCATTATTAATAGTTGTAGTTACCTGCGAGCGATGCGAGATACCTATGGTTACACCCGATTGGGTCTTGAAATAAATACCTGCATTCCAGCCATAACCTTTACCGCTGCCTTTAAGTTCGGCCTGCCCCGGCTGCCCCGAGCCGTTGGCTAAAGGTAGTGCCTGAGTAAGATCAACTGTTCCCCGGTTATAAACAAACCCTGCTCCAATACTTAGGTAGTCGGTAAGTCGTACACTTAAAGTTGGTTGAAAATAAAAGGCTTTCAGATCAAGCTTTTCCGACGAATACTTGCCCGGCCATGTAGTACCCCAATCTGTCAAACCACCAAATGGCGTGTATACACCTAGTCCGAGTTTCCATATAGCATTTTTAGGACCCCAAACACCATAAAATGTAAAAGGTGGAGCGATTTTGTTTGCCGTATGAAATTGTTCATTGGTGCCCGATGGATTGAACACCGATTGAAACACCAGGGGACTAACACCACCCTGTATATAATTTTCGGGCAGTGTAGCTACTGCTCCGGGGTTAAAAAAAATGGCTGCGCCATCCTGGGCCAGGCCAGTACCGGTGTGCCCCATGCCTATCTGCTTTTCGCCTTCCAGATTAACCTGGAATCCCTGAGCAAATGACAAAACGGGCGCTAACGCTAGCGCCAGGAGTATGATTTTCCTCATAAAATGATTGATTGAAGGATAATAATTGGTTAAATATTATGCAAACATAGTAATTTGATCACCAGTAAATAACGAAAATTTGACAAAAAGTTAACGTTGGCTGATCATTGGCGATAGCCTTTAGAACTAAGTCCATAGTCGATAGTCCATAGTCCATAGTGATTATCAGATCGGTATTATAGCAAGGACGATAGTCTATAGTGATTATCAGCTGGGCATTATAGCATGGTCCATGGACTATCGACTATGGACTATGGACTGTCGACTATGGACCATGGACTATGGACTCCCCATTAACATTTTCCAAAAAATATTTCAACACCAGCTTTAATTATTTATTAAATAATCTTAGCTTTGCGGCTCGAAAGAAGAGCATCTTTTTAAAGAAAAAATTTGATTTACAAATTCTTTTAAATTACCACGTTTCATATGCCAAACATTGGAAAAATATCTCAGATCATCGGTCCGGTAGTCGACGTTAGCTTCTCTGGCGATAGTCACTTACCAAAGATCTATGACGCCTTACAGATCACAAAGGAAAACGGTCAGAAAATTGTTTTAGAAGTTCAACAGCACTTAGGTGAAGACCGTGTTCGCGCTGTAGCGATGGACTCAACCGATGGTTTACTCCGCGGCATGGATGTACTCGATCTGGAGTCGGCTATCAAAATGCCGGTAGGTGAAGATATCAAAGGTCGCGTATTTAACGTGGTTGGTGCATCTATCGATGGTTTGGGCGACCTGGATAATTCCAATGGTAAACCAATCCACAATTTCCCTCCCCGTTTTGAGGACCTTTCAACTGAAACCGAGGTATTATTCACAGGTATCAAGGTTATCGACTTGCTCGAGCCTTATGCAAAAGGTGGTAAGATCGGTCTGTTCGGTGGTGCCGGTGTAGGTAAAACTGTATTGATCCAGGAACTGATCAACAATATCGCAAAAGCATACGCTGGTCTTTCGGTATTCGCTGGTGTGGGTGAACGTACCCGTGAGGGAAACGACTTACTCCGCGAAATGATCGAATCCGGCATTATTAAATATGGCGACGAATTCCTCCACTCTATGGAAAAAGGTGGCTGGGATCTGAGCAAAGTAAACAAAGAAGATCTTAGAGATTCAAAAGCAACCTTTGTGTTCGGTCAGATGAACGAACCTCCGGGTGCCCGTGCTCGTGTTGCTCTTTCCGGACTAACCATTGCTGAATATTTCCGTGATGGCGACTCAGAAGGCAAAGGACGTGATATCCTGTTCTTCATCGATAATATTTTCCGTTTTACCCAGGCAGGTTCCGAAGTATCGGCACTGTTGGGTCGTATGCCATCTGCGGTAGGTTACCAGCCAACGCTGGCAACTGAAATGGGCACCATGCAGGAACGTATCACTTCAACCAAACGTGGTTCAATCACCTCTGTACAGGCTGTATATGTACCTGCGGATGACTTGACCGACCCTGCACCGGCAACTACTTTCGCCCACCTGGACGCTACCACGGTATTGTCGCGTAAAATTGCCGAGTTAGGTATCTACCCTGCGGTGGATCCATTGGATTCTACTTCTCGTATCTTAAGTGCACAGGTTTTGGGCGACGAGCACTACAATTGTGCACAGCGCGTTAAAGAAACCTTACAACGCTACAAAGAATTGCAGGACATCATCGCCATCCTTGGTATGGACGAACTTTCCGAAGAAGATAAACTGGTTGTATCACGTGCACGTCGTGTTCAGCGTTTCCTGAGCCAGCCTTTCCACGTAGCTGAGCAGTTTACCGGTCTTAAAGGCGTATTGGTTGATATTAAAGATACCATCAAAGGCTTTAACATGATCATGGACGGCGAAGTGGATGAATATCCTGAAGCAGCTTTCAACCTGGTAGGCAGCATTGATGATGCTATCGAAAAAGGCAAGAAACTGTTGGCAGAAGCAAATTCTTAAAATAGTCCGAAGTCATTAGTCGAAAGTCATCAGCCGGTGACTAGAAACTAAAGACTTCAGACTCAAGACTCAAGACTAATGACTTTAGAGATCCTTACTCCCGATAAAAAAGTTTACGAAGGCGAAGTAAACTCTGTAAGCCTGCCAGGTACAATGGGTGGCTTCGAGATACTGAACAACCACGCACCTATCATCTCTACCCTCGAAGACGGTAAAGTAACTGTTCGCGGAAACAGTAAAGAAGAATTTTTCTTCATCAAAGGTGGTGTAGTCGAAAATTTAAATAACCATGTGGTAGTATTGGCAGAAGGTATTTTTATACCGGAATAAAAGTTAACGACATTAAAAACAGAAGCCCGGGTGTTGATCGCCCGGGCTTTTTTGTTTGTTCTCATTTATACTTTGTCCGATATTCAGCATACGAAATTCGGTGTCCAATATTCAACTCTGGGCGTTACCCCGCTGATAGAAGCGGGGCCCGTGCTGTACACTCATACGCCCTCACGCATTAGGCGCAGGGCCGGTATCCGTTTCCATCACTAACGCAATCTTAACCGCTGATTCTTAGATGATTTATTTGGTGACGCTGATTTTGGTTTTAGGGAATTTAGATAGTTCCGTTAGCAAACCCCAAAAATCTGTCATTGCGCGGAGCCGCGTTGGCCTGTGCATCTGGCCGCGACAAAGCAATCACAAAGAATAAATGAAAGAATTGTCATTGTGCGGACCTGGGTTGGCCTGTGCGCCGGTCAGCGACAAAGCAATCGCAAGGAGGACGATTCGCTTGTTGGTTATGCACAGAAAGCTCGACGGCAAGACGAACCTAAAGGCATGCCTTGCGACTGCCACGTCATTTCATTCCTCGCAAAGACAAAGGCAAATTCAAAACAATAATTTTTATTCAATATCCAGATTTCGATTTTCATCGTTCGATACCTATTGCCAATAGGCCAAATTGCTATACAGCACCTTTTATCGTACAACAACAATTTTTATTGTGCGAAAAAGAAATCCTGTTTATCTAAAAAAATCCAAAAATCGTGTTCTACTTCGTCGCCCAAACCGTTCCATCAGTGAAATGCACATAAGCCACAGAAGCTTTGGCCCTGGTGCCTGTTGGCGCATTAACCGACCAGGAGTAGGATCCTGCGCGTCCTTTTGCCAGATTCTTTTTAGCCATTCCGCCTGAACTACCTATAGCTTTACCCGCATGGTTATACACGGTCCATGTCAGTTTTACGGCGTCTATCTTCTTTTTCGAGCTGTTTTTAAGCGATACGATGATGGCTTTGTTTACAGCACTACCGGTAAGGTAACTGGCCTTCACTATTACCGGGCATGGCCCGTAATGAGGCGTTGCTTTTGGCGCTTCTTTATGTTCAACAGCAGCTATTTTGGCCAAACTATCTTTGACATGCTGAGCTCGCAATGCGCTGTCGGCGGTACGTTGCGCCTGTTGCTGTGCAAGTTTTGCAATTTTAAGTTGGGCATCCAGACTATCAGCTCGACGCTTTAGCGCAGCATCGGGCTGAGGCGATTTACAGGAAAAAACAAGACTAACAGCCGCAATCAGCGGCAAAAAATAAATTGTGCGGAAGGTTCTCATCGTTGCCTGCGAAAATAGGGTTTTAGCAACGGCAAATACCGCTCAGGTTTTCAACATTTCCACCTATTTAGTCATTGGGTAAATGCTGCGCAGCATTTGCTACGCGTCATTGGGTCATTGCTAAAAGCCTGTAAAAATCTGTGCAATCACCAAAATCATCCTAAATCTGTGATTCCAAAAAAAGCCATTAAACAATTATAGCATCAATAACATTACAACCTTTCAACGTTCCAACGTTTCAACCAAAAAAAATTCGCCAACAAATGCCAATTAACCAATGCCTGATGCCTGATGCCTAATGCGGCAACTTATCCTGCACCAATCCATACACCCAGACACCGAAAATAGCACTAAGCAATGTAATGCCAATTACCCAGATGCCACTGCCGAACAAAGCGTAAAGGGGTCCGGGGCACGCACCCGTAATTGCCCAGCCAAGGCCAAATATGAGTCCGCCTATGATATTGCCCCAGCTGAATTTTTTTTGAGGAATTACTATCGGTTCGCCGGAAATGGATTTTATGTTGAAGCGTTTAATGATCAGGATGGATATCATACCAACAAAAATGGCGCTGCCAATAATGCCATACATATGAAAAGCCTGCAGCCTGAACATCTCTTGAATCCGGAACCAGGAAACAACCTGCGATTTAATGAGGATAATGCCAAAAACGACACCTGCCAGTAAATACTTGATATTCTTCATGGCTTAGAGTTTTAAAAGGTAAGGTAAAATAAACCAGGTCATGGTAAAACCACCGATCATAAAACAAATGGTAGCCACCAACGACGGCCATTGCAGCGAAGCGATACCCATAATTGAATGTCCCGAAGTACAGCCGCCGGCATAACGAGTACCAAAACCAACTAAAAATCCACCCAAGACAATAAACACCCAACCCCTAACTGTAGCCAATGCCCCGATATTAAAGATATCAGTGGGTACAAGCGTATCAAAATTCTTCACCCCCTGTGCCTGTAGTTGTGCGGTTGTTGCAGGGTTGATATGAACTGCCTCAGCTCCACGTAAAAAATGCGCAGCTGTAAAGGCCCCCA
The DNA here is from genome assembly GCA_903887275.1 of uncultured Mucilaginibacter sp. Lineage (GTDB taxonomy): Bacteria > Bacteroidota > Bacteroidia > Sphingobacteriales > Sphingobacteriaceae > Mucilaginibacter. The sequence goes on along the minus strand of CAISPD010000180.1, from coordinate 13,570 downwards.
ACACAATACCCCCAGCAAAAAACAGGTTCCAAACCTGACTTTTCCAATCATACTTAAAAAATGGAATTCCGGCGGGGATACAGGCAGCGCATATATGCTTGAATGACGATGATATACCAAACAACTTATTGCCCAGCAATAGTAAAGCCGGTACCATTAGTCCTATGAGCGGCCCGGCAACGTACCATGGCCATGGTTGTGAAATTAAATTCATAACTGTAATTTTTTTCAAATATACTTATACGATAGGTATAATAGATTAATTAGTCCGGAAGTCCGTGTAAGTCCGGAAGTCCGTGTAAGTCCGGAAGTCCGCGGAAGTCCGGAAGCAGTACTTCACAATACTTGTACGGACTTCAAAATATTGAATTACAGACATTATTTTCAAATCACTCCTATCGTTTAAATCCTAAAATCGTGTCTTTCAAATCCTAAAATCGTGTCTTCAAATCCCTGAATCGTGTCCAGGTTTCTTCACGGCTCCCCTCATTTTACGCCGAAAATCAGCACTTTACTATGCATGCATAAAATACATACCGAAAACCGTTTTTAACTTTGGTATAGTATCATAATAATTTTATTCCGATATTTGTACCAAATTTAGAATATATGCATTAATTTACAAAATTTTCGAAATTATATATCGTTTTTAAATTTATTTTTTAAACTATTGGACGTTGCCGGTAGTCGCCTTAACTTAGGAATTGTTGTTTAGGGAGGGTTAACCTTGTTCAACCATTCCAAAGTCCCAATACAACTAATGCAACCAATACAACTAATAAAACCAATACAACCCTAAATGCCAACTACCACTACTACCGAAATCAACAAATACAGCAAAGTCCTTACCCAGGACCCAACTCAGCCGGCTGCGCAAGCCATGCTTTACGGGATCGGCCTTACCGAGGACGATCTTAAGAAAGCGCAGGTTGGTGTGGCCAGCATGGGCTACGACGGCAATACCTGTAACATGCACCTGAACGACCTGGCTAAAGTAGTAAAAGAAGGGATTTGGGAAGAGGGACTGGTTGGATTGATCTTCAACACCATCGGCGTTAGCGATGGTATGAGTAACGGCACAGAAGGTATGCGCTATTCATTGGTGAGCAGAGATATTATAGCCGACTCGATAGAGGCAGTTTGCGGTGCGCAGTATTATGACGGATTGATCGCCCTGCCGGGTTGTGATAAAAATATGCCGGGATCAGTAATGGCCATGGGAAGGCTTAACCGCCCTGCGATCATGGTATATGGTGGCACCATTAAACCTGGGCATTGGAAAGGTGAAGACCTGAATATAGTATCGGCATTTGAGGCTTTGGGTAAGAAAATCGCCGGCACCATAACGCCCGAGGATTTTTTGGGTGTTGTAAAAAATGCATGCCCGAGTGCAGGAGCATGTGGTGGTATATATACGGCTAATACGATGGCTGCTGCTATCGAAGCATTAGGTATGAGCTTGCCTTACTCTTCATCCAACCCGGCGCTGAGCGAAGATAAGCAGGAAGAATGCCGCGATGCAGGTAAAGCTATCAAGCTATTGCTTGAGCGCGACATCAAACCAAGAGATATCATGACCCGCAAGGCATTTGAAAATGCCATCACCACTATTATGGTTTTGGGCGGATCAACAAATGCAGTACTACACCTCATCGCAATAGCAAAAAGTGTTGAAGTGCCGCTTACCCAGGACGATTTTCAGGCGATAAGTAACCGCATTCCGCTGCTGGCCGATATGAAGCCAAGCGGTAAATACATGATGGAAGACCTGCACAATGTTGGTGGAGTTCCTGCCGTAATGAAATACTTATTAAAGCTTGGTTGGCTGCATGGCGATTGCCTTACTGCAACCGGCAAAACCCTTGCTGAAAATCTGGAGGAAGTTCCTGAACTGAGTTTTGATACGCAGAAAGTATTCCTTCCCGTTGAACAAGCTATCAAAGCAACCGGGCACTTACAGATATTATATGGCAACCTGGCAACAGGTGGTTCTGTAGCCAAAATTACAGGGAAAGAAGGCGAACGTTTTGAAGGCCCGGCCCGTGTATTTGACGGTGAGTTTGAATTGATCGACGGTATATTGAGCGGCCGCGTTAAACACGGGGATGTAGTTGTAATACGCAACGTTGGTCCCAAAGGTGCTCCGGGAATGCCCGAAATGCTTAAACCTACCTCGGCCATATTTGGTGCCGGTTTAGGATCATCTGTTGCGCTGATCACCGACGGCAGGTTTTCTGGTGGTACCCACGGCTTTGTCGTCGGACATATTACGCCCGAAGCGTACGACGGGGGTAATATTGGTATAGTGAAAGATAATGACATCATCGTAATCGATGCTGTAAATAACAGTATCGATATCAAAATATCAGACGAAGAGCTGGCCTACCGCAGAAGCGAATGGCAGCAGCCCGAACTGAAAGTTAAAAGAGGATTGTTATATAAGTACGCAAAAACTGTCAGCACCGCAGCCGAAGGTTGTGTTACTGACGAGATGCCATAATTTGGTTGGGATTGGGGAATTTGAAAATTTGAAGATTTGGAAATTTGGAAAAAGCAAATGCCCAATGCCCAATGACCAATGCCCAATGACCAATGCCAAATGACCAATGACTAAAAAAAGCCATGTCTGAAGAAAAGATAATAAAGCATGCCGAAAAGGCGGTTCACATAGCAGAGGACCGAAATAAGGCCTGGCAACACAAGATCAAGGAGTTGGCAGAGGAGATTGCTATTATCGTTTTTGCGGTAAGTATTACGCTGGCTTTTCATAACTGGAACGATAGTCGCAATGAACGCAGGATGGAAAAAGAATTTCTGGAAGGCATCAAAGACGATTTAAATCACGATGCCAATGAAATAAGCGACGTAAGCGTTCTCGAGAAAACCGTTTCCTATTATGACAAGTCTTGGCAACAAATGTCAAAAGGTAAGATTGATGCAGCATATATTGATACAAATAGTTTCCAGTTAGCAAATACCAGCTTTCTAACTTTTGATAACAGTCGATATGAAGGATTTAAATCGTCAGGTTATTTGAGATTGATTGAAAATAAGGTATTAGCTAAACATCTAACTTATTTATACACGGATGACATACCGTTTGAGGTAAGTGCCGACCAAATGTTTTATACCGAACGAAGGGAAGGATACAATATGTATATCGGAGCTAAAGCACCGATAGATGCCAAAGGTGTTGTACATGTATCAAAAATAATAAACGACCCGGCAGTGAGGTACCATATTATGTGGTATGGCGGTTATTTGCACGAGCGCATCTATCACAAAAAAAGGCTGGCGGAAAGAATGCGAAAAATGGCTGCTGAAATAGAGCAGGAATTAAAAAAATAAAATCGGTCTTTAAGACGGAATATTAAAATGACCGCCTTTGGGCGGACAAATAAATAAAATGATATGGAAGTTGCACAACAGGCAATAAGTGAGGCCACCGTACAATCGGTTGAATCACCAGCAAAAGAAATTACGGGCTCGGCAGCCTTATTGGAAGCGCTGATCATCGAAGGAGTAACAACCATTTTCGGTTATCCGGGTGGCGCGATCATGCCTATTTATGATGCCCTTTATGATTATAGCGAGCAATTGCAGCATATCCTTGTCCGTCACGAACAAGGAGGCATACATGCTGCGCAGGGCTTCGCGCGTACCTCAGGTAAAGTTGGTGTAGTATTTGCTACCAGTGGTCCCGGTGCGACCAATTTAGTAACCGGCCTTGCTGATGCCCAGATCGATAGCACGCCGCTGGTATGTATTACCGGCCAGGTGTTTGCTCACCTTTTAGGTACTGACGCTTTCCAGGAGACCGACGTGATCAACATTACCACCCCGGTTACCAAATGGAACTACCAGGTAACAGATGCTACCGAATTGCCGGAAGTTATAGCCAAAGCATTTTATATTGCGCGTAGCGGCAGACCAGGTCCGGTTTTGATCGATATCACCAAAAACGCTCAGATACAGAAATTCAAATTCAAGGGCTATACCCCTTGCAACCATATCCGCAGCTACAGGCCGAAACCTATTGTTCGTCCGCAGTTCATTCAACAGGCAGCGGAACTGATCAACGCAGCAAAGAAACCTTTCATTTTATTTGGTCAGGGTGTTATCCTGGGCGGAGCTGAAAAAGAATTTGCAGCATTTGTGGAAAAAAGCGGTATTCCTGCGGCCTGGACCGTTTTAGGTGCAGGCGCTATTCCCACCAGTCACCCACTAAACGTAGGGATGCTGGGTATGCATGGTAATTATGGCCCGAATGTACTGACCAATTCCTGCGACGTATTGATTGCCATAGGCATGCGTTTTGACGACCGTGTAACTGGTCGCCTCGACAAATATGCTAAACAAGCCAAGGTGATTCACCTTGATATCGACCCTGCTGAGATCGACAAAAATGTTAAGACCACAGTACCGGTTTGGGGCGATTGTAAAGAAACTTTGCCGCTTTTGACCGCTGCTATCGAAGAAAAAACTCACCCTGAATGGCTGCAGTTGTTCCGCGAGCATACCAAACAGGAATTTGACCTGGTGATTGAGCAGGAATTGAATCCTACGACAGACGAAATGACCATGGGTGAAGTGATCAAGCAATTGAATGAGCTTACCAAAGGCGAAGCTGTTATTGTAACAGACGTGGGTCAGCACCAGATGGTAGCCTGCCGGTATGCTCAGTTCAACAATACCCGCAGTAATGTTACCAGTGGTGGCTTAGGCACTATGGGCTTTGCCCTGCCCGCAGCCATTGGCGCCAAATTTGGCACACCTGAAAAAGAAGTTGTTGCTATTATTGGTGATGGCGGTTTCCAAATGACATTACAGGAACTGGGTACCGTTATGCAGGAAAATACCGACATCAAAATCATCATCCTGAACAACAGATTCCTGGGTATGGTACGCCAGTGGCAGGAATTGTTTAACGAACGACGCTACTCGTTTGTGGATATGAAGAGTCCGGATTTTGTACAATTGGCTGCAGCTTATGGCATTTCCGGAAAATCAATTTCAGACCGTAAAGATCTGCCTTCAACCCTACAGGAAATGCTGGCCCATAAAGGTGCATACCTGTTAGAAGTAATTGTTACCCGGGAAAATAATGTATTCCCGATGGTACCACAGGGCTGCAGTGTTTCGGAGATCAGGCTTAAATAAATAACCCGGCTTCACCTAAATCCTTTCCTAAGGAGAGGGCTTTAAAAATAAGAGGCAGATAAAAAGATTTAAAATGGAACATCAAGAGGGTAAACAGGAATTTAACATAACGGTATATACCGAGAACCAGGTGGGTTTGCTTAACCGCATTGCCATCATATTTACACGTCGCAAGATCAATATCGATAGTTTGAACACCTCCCCTTCGGAAGTAGGCAGCGTTCACCGCTTCAATATTGTGATCACGGAAACAGAAGACGTGGTGCGCAAACTTTGCCGCCAGATAGAAAAACAGGTAGAGGTATTGAAAGTATATTATCATACCAACGAAGATGTGATCTGGCAGGAACTTGCACTATATAAGCTTTCTACCGACGTTATTGCAGAGAAAGTAAGCGTAGAACGTTTACTGCGCGAAAACGGAGCGCGTACAGTAGCTATCCGCAAGGATTATACAGTATTTGAAACCACCGGCCATCGCGAGGAAACAGACAACCTGCTGAGTATCCTTCAGCCTTATGGTTTGATAGAATTTGTTCGCAGTGCACGTGTAGCGATCATTAAAGACAGCGAAGGCTTCAACGCCAAACTGCGCGAATTTGAACGGCTTGAACCAGGCGAAGAAGTGATAGAGAATGAGTTTTTGAACGAAGGTGATCAGGTGTTTACGATGTAAGTAAGAGGATAAAGGAGAAAGGATAAAGGAGAAAGGAGAAAGGTTAAAGACCAATGCCAAATGCCTAATGCCTAATGCCCAATGACCTAAAGACCAGATAACAATGGAATCAACAATAATTCAACAACAACCCAGCGCATACGATAGCATTAAAAAAGCTACCGAGGCTTTGGGTTTTTTGCAGATGTCGGAGATATCGACCTGCTCGTTGTTGAAGACTTTGGCGGCGACAAAGCCATCAGGTGAATTCCTGGAACTGGGAACGGGTACGGGGCTGGCAACTGCCTGGATACTGGATGGAATGGACGATGAGTCGACGTTAATATCATTGGATAATGATGAAACATTGTTAAACGTTGCCAAAGAAAACCTGGGTATCGATCGCCGCCTGACACTGATTTGTACCGACGGGAACGAGTGGTTGAAACGCAATGCAAAAATGCGTTTCAGTTTTATCTTTGCAGACACCTGGCCGGGAAAGTACATGATGCTGGAAGAAACACTGGCGATGCTGGCTCCCGGGGGTATTTATATTATTGATGACATGCTACCGCAAGCAAACTGGCCCGAAGGTCATGCTGAAAAAGTAGCAAATTTATTATCAACTTTGGACGCCCGGGACGATATGGTAGTAACCAAAATGCATTGGGCCTCAGGAATTGTGCTGGTGGTGAAGAAATGAGGTGAAAGGTAAAAGGTGAAAGGCGAAAGGTGAAGGGTGAAGGGTAAAAGGCTTAATTGAGTCTTGCAAATGCCTAATGACAAATGACTAAAAAAAATTAACCAATTAAAATAAAACAATAATCGATGCATTCAACCCGGTAGTGATCGGGGGACATCGGTGTAATCAAAAACAATAACAATGGCAAAATTAAATTTCGGCGGCACTGAAGAAAATGTGGTAACCCGCGAAGAGTTCCCTTTATCAAAGGCTCAGGAAGTATTAAAGAACGAAGTTGTAGCTGTAATTGGCTATGGCGTTCAGGGTCCTGGACAAGCGCTCAATCAGAAAGACAATGGTATCAACGTGATCGTTGGTCAGCGTAAAAATTCAAAAACCTGGGACAAGGCAATTGCTGACGGTTTTGTACCTGGCGAAACCCTGTTCGAGATTGAAGAAGCTTTAGAGCGTGGCACCGTTATTTGCTACCTGCTGAGCGATGCCGCACAAATTGAATTGTGGCCAACCGTTAAAAAACACCTTACTGCCGGAAAAGCATTATACTTTTCACACGGTTTCGGTATCACTTTCAAAGAGCAAACCGGCATTATCCCTCCTGCTGATGTAGACGTGTTCCTTGTAGCTCCTAAGGGTTCGGGTACATCTTTGCGTCGTATGTTCCTGCAAGGCCGTGGTTTGAACTCCAGCTATGCTATCTTCCAGGATGCAACTGGCAGGGCTAAAGAACGTGTTGTTGCCTTGGGTATAGCAGTTGGTAGCGGCTATTTGTTTGAAACCGATTTCCGTAAAGAAGTATTCAGCGACCTTACAGGCGAACGTGGTACACTGATGGGTTGTATCCAGGGTGTATTTGCAGCACAATATGATGTATTGCGCAGTAAAGGTCACACACCTTCTGAAGCGTTCAATGAAACTGTTGAAGAGCTGACCCAATCGTTAATGCCATTGGTTGCAGAAAATGGTATGGACTGGATGTACGCCAACTGTTCAACTACCGCACAACGTGGTGCGCTCGACTGGTGGAAAAAATTCCGTGATGCTACAAAACCAGTATTTGAAGAATTATACGAGAGCGTTGCTACAGGTAAAGAATCTCAGCGTTCCATCGATCTGAACAGTCAGCCTGATTACCGCGTGAAACTGGATGCAGAATTGAAAGAACTTCGCGAAAGCGAGATCTGGCAGGCAGGTAAAACTGTTAGAAGTTTGCGCCCTGAAAACCAGGTAGTAGAAGCATAAATTAAGTAGCAGTTACAGTGGCATTGGCAGTTAAAATGACTGCTGCTGCTACTGCAACTGCCACTTCTAAACATATTGAAAATGGGACAAACATTATTTGACAAGATCTGGGATGCGCACGTGGTGAGCAGCAAAGAAGGATTTCCGGATGTATTATATATCGACACACACTTCATACATGAAGTAACCAGCCCGCAGGCATTCGACGGTTTGCGTAAAGCGGGTCGTAAAGTATTAAGGCCAAACAAAACTGTTGCTACGGCCGACCATAACGTGCCAACCTGGGAACAACACCTGCCGATCAAGGAGGAACTTTCGCGGTTCCAGGTAGAAACATTGGCTAAAAACTGTAAGGAATTTGGCATCGAGTTTTATGGTTTAGGTCACCCTTACCAGGGTATCGTTCATATTATCGGACCTGAGTTAGGCATTACCCGTCCGGGTGGTACTTATGTTTGCGGCGATAGTCATACTTCTACGCACGGTGCTTTCGGAGCTATTGCTTTCGGTATAGGCACTTCACAGGTTGAACAGGTACTGGCAACGCAATGTTTATTGCAATCGCGTCCTAAAAGGATGAAAATTGAAGTAAATGGTAAGTTACAGTTTGGTGTTGGTGCTAAAGATATCATCCTTTACATCATCAGCCAGATAACGGCTGCCGGTGGTACAGGATATGCTGTAGAATATGCAGGGGACACTATCCGCTCTTTGAGCATGGAAGGTCGGATGACGGTTTGTAATATGAGCATCGAAATGGGTGCACGTTGCGGATTGATCGCCCCTGATGAAACTACATTTAATTATGTAAAAGGTCGCGAATTTGCTCCAAAAGGCGAAGAGTGGGATAAGGCATTAGCTTATTGGGAAACACTCTATAGCGATGAAGATGCACAATTTGATAAAGTATTAAGTTTCAGGGCCGAAGACATTGAACCAATGATCACCTACGGTACCAACCCGGGTATGGGTATTGGTGTAACCCAACATGTACCTGCAACAAAAGATATCGACGCTACAGAACAACTTTCGTATGCCAACTCATTAAAATATATGGGTCTGCAAGACGATCAGCTGATGCTGGGTAAAGAGATCGATTATGTGTTCATCGGTAGCTGTACCAATGCGCGTATCGAAGATCTGCGCCAGGTGGCTAAATTCCTGAAAGGCAGAAAGAAAGCTGATAACGTAACGGTTTGGGTTGTACCCGGTTCAAAACAGGTGGAACAACAGGCTATTGCTGAAGGTTTGGACAAAGTATTTGAAGCAGCCGGTATTCCACTGCGCGAGCCCGGATGCAGCGCATGTCTGGCTATGAACGAGGACAAAATACCTGCAGGAAAATACTGTGTATCTACCTCAAACAGAAACTTCGAAGGCCGCCAGGGTCCAAACTCACGCACGTTTTTGGCCAGCCCATTAACTGCTGCCGCAGCCGCAGTTACCGGAAGGATCACGGATATAAGGGAATTGTTACAGGAAGAAGAATTGGTGGGGTAACTGTCTGAATCAGAATTTGCAGAATTTTGATTCAGACAAAAGGAATGACAAAAAGAGAAATAAAATGACAAAAATATTCAAACATGTACAGAGCACCGTGGTGCCGTTGCCGATAGAGAATATCGACACTGACCAAATCATCCCGGCGCGCTTTTTAAAGGCCACTACCCGTGAGGGGTTTGGCAATAACCTTTTCCGCGACTGGCGTTATGATAACCAGGAAAATCCGAAAGATTTTGTACTGAATCACCCAACTTATTCGGGTAAGGTATTGGTAGCAGGCAAGAATTTTGGTTGCGGAAGCAGCCGCGAACATGCTGCCTGGGCCATTGTCGACTATGGTTTCGACGTGGTGGTAAGCAGTTTCTTTGCTGATATCTTTAAAGGTAATGCCTTAAACAACGGCTTGCTACCAGTACAGGTTAGCGATGCTTTTTTAGCCAAGATATTTGAAGCTGTTTTCGCTGATCCGTTAACTCAGGTTGATGTTGACCTCGAAAACCAGGTAATCACGATAGCCTCAACAGGCGAGCAGGAAAGCTTTGAGATCAATGCATATAAAAAAGCCTGCCTGATCAATGGCTATGATGATATTGACTATATCCTGAGCCATAAGGCGGAGATCGAGGCTTTCGAAGCGAAGTAAAAGGATTAAGGATAAAGGATAAAAGACAAAGGATAAAGGTTAGGCGTTTTACTTGGAAATCAAAAACGACTAACGTCTAACGTCTGACATATTAGGTGCAACAAAAAAATCGGTTTAATGATCCCGATAGCTATCGGGACACATCGGTGTAAACAGAAAAATGAATAAACACATATTAGTAATACCCGGCGACGGTATCGGCCCTGAAGTAACAACCTGGGGTAAGGCGGTGCTTGAAAAAATTGGCTCGATCTATGGGCACACATTCACTTTTGATGAAGGTTTGATGGGCCACGTAGCTATTGAAGCTACCGGCACTTCGTTACCTGATGAAACGCTGGCTAAAGCCAAAGCGAGCGATGCTATCCTTTTCGGCGCTGTAGGGCATTTGAAATACGATAACGACCCTTCGGCAAAAGTTCGCCCGGAGCAGGGTTTGTTGAAGATCCGCAAGGAACTGGGTCTGTACGCTAACCTGCGTCCAATTATTCTTTTTGACGAATTATTGAACGCTTCGAGCCTGAAACCGGAAATTTTAAAAGGTACTGATATCCTGTTTTTCCGTGAATTAACCGGCGACGTGTACTTCGGCGAAAAAACAAGAGGCGACGGCTTTTCGTCCGACCTGATGATCTATCACCGCTATGAAGTTGAACGGATAGCACGCAAGGCTTATGAAGCCGCACGTGTACGCACTAAACGTCTTTGCTCGGTTGATAAGGCCAATGTGCTGGAAACATCACGTTTGTGGCGCTCGGTGGTACAGGAGATCGCACAGGAATACCCTGATGTGGAGACCGAACACATGTTCATCGACAATGCGGCTATGCAACTGGTGAAAAATCCAAAGAAATTCGACGTAGTTGTTACGGCTAACCTGTTTGGAGACATCCTTACAGACGAAGCCTCGCAGATAGCTGGTTCGATGGGTATGCTTGCATCGGCTTCTATAGGCGATGGTACTGGCTTCTTTGAGCCGATCCACGGTTCGGCACATGATATTGCCGGTCAGGATAAAGCTAATCCCTTAGCCTCGATCCTATCCGTAGCCCTAATGTACGAGATTGCGTTCGGCCTGAAGGAAGAAGCTAAACGCATTACCGATGCTGTAGACAAAACCTTAAAGGCCGGCTATCGTACCGGAGATATTGCTGATAGCAATACGGATAAGAGTAAGATTCTGGGTACTACTGCCATGGGACAAAAGGTGCTGGAGTTTATTTAGGGGGTTGTATTAGTTGGATTGGTTGGATTGGTTAAAGGAAATAATAGTCCAATCTATAAATGCGCAATGACCAATGCCAAATGCCAAAAGCCAAATGACAAAAAAATCAGTGTAATCGATATCAAAATCGGTGTAATCAATAAAATAAAATAATATGCTTCACGATCCAAACCGCGTTTATGTTTTTGATACCACGCTTCGCGATGGCGAGCAGGTACCGGGCTGTCAGTTGACAACCCCTGAAAAGATAGAGATAGCCCGCGAACTGGAAGCGCTCGGTGTTGACATCATAGAAGCCGGTTTCCCGGTATCAAGTCCCGGCGATTTTCAGAGTGTAGTTGAAATATCAAAGGCAGTATCAAGCCCGACGGTTTGTGCACTTACCCGTGCCAATAAAGGCGATATTGACGCGGCGATCGAGGCGCTAAAATACGCTAAACATCCACGCATACATACCGGCATCGGTTCGTCGGATATGCACATCAAACATAAATTCAACAGCACCCGCGAGGAGATCCTGGAACGTGCTGTTGAAGCTGTTAAATACGCCAAACGAGGAGTTGAAGATATTGAGTTTTACGCCGAAGATGCAGGTCGTGCTGATATTCACTTCCTGGCAAAGATGGTGGAAGCGGTCATTGCGGCAGGTGCAACCGTGGTCAATATCCCCGACACAAACGGTTACTGCCTGCCCGAGCAATACGGTAGCAAGATCAGGTTCCTGAAAGAGAACGTGAAGAATATCGACAAGGCCATTATCTCTGTTCATTGCCATAACGACCTTGGCCTGGCAACAGCCAACTCCATCGCCGGACTCCAAAACGGCGCACGGCAAATTGAAGGCACTATTAACGGTATAGGCGAACGCGCAGGAAACACTTCCATAGAGGAAGTAGTGATGATACTTAAAACGCACCAGAGTATTGGTTTACATACCCAAATAAAATCACAAAGAATATTCGAGATAAGCCGACTGGTTAGCACACAGATGCGCATGCCAGTACAACCCAATAAGGCTATTGTAGGCGGCAATGCTTTCGCACATAGCTCGGGTATTCACCAGGATGGTTTCCTGAAAATGCGCGAAAACTATGAGATCATTCGTCCCGAAGACGTTGGTTTCCCAAGCGCTACCATCGTTCTCACCGCACGCAGCGGACGCCATGCCCTCAAATTTCATCTGGAACGTTTAGGCTTTAAGCTGGAAAAAGAAGAACTGGCTGATGCATACCATCGTTTCCTGACTTTAGCTGATGGCAAACTTGACATTACCGATGATGATTTGCGCGCTTTGGTAGTGAATCAGGAAGTGAGAGGGTAGGTTTTTGAACCTTGATTCGTATGATTTAGGGATTAGCCTGAACGGGTTCCTATATAAAAAATGTCATTTCGAACGAGCGGAGGTGGACTGTGTCAGGCGCGAGGAGAATACTTATACGCCAGACAAAGCGGTTATTGTCTGAACATTATTTTACTGAATTTATTGAATAGCCCGAATCCTGACAGTCCTTTTCCCGATCGCTATCAGGACCTACGAATCCCGTTTCAGAAGAAATGCGTTAGCGATAGCAGCGGATACCTGCCTTGTGAATAAGGCCTGCGCAGTATGAGCGGATAGCGCGACCCCGCTTCTATCAGCGGGGAAACGCCCTGCTGATAAATACTCCGGAATACTTATTGGCTATGTTAAAAGTTGCCTGAAAAAACGCCTTGCACCACCCGCCAAGCGCCCTTCAAACCTTAAAAGAATCTTACAAAATATCCGGCAACCGATTGCCATAGCGATGAGTAGGGTAAAAAATAAAAGCTGTAATGTGATACTGCCAGGATGATGAGTGCGATGATATACGCACGGGCATTATTGCCTTTGATCAGGTCATAAGCAATGAGTCCGACTAAGATCATATCAGGAATAAAAAAGCCGTAGAACAAAGCATGTGCCTTACTGAATCCTAACACAAAGACAAGTAGCCTGCGCATTCCGGCGCCCGAGATAGCAAGCGAAGTGGCTATCATATAGCGCATATGGTATGGCGTACGGTTTTTGTTAATGATGGCCAGCAGGTATAGTACGGCAAAATCAAATATCTGGTAAACCTGAAAATATGTTCCGGCAAGGGTATCAGCAAGCGGTTTATGCGCGGCAACATTATTTAAATAGGCTTCCTGGGCAATAAAATGAATGGAAATGATAATACAGGGTACCAATACATAGGTAAATTTGCCTATGATGCGGTGTGCCTTATATTTGCCATAACTTATTAATATTGGCTGAATGATCAACAGCAGGAACCAAAGCGTAAACATTAAACCATGGATATGCTGGATTGCCGTAACTTTATCAAATGAAGGAAACAAACCAAAATAGGTTTTAAAGAAACCCAAAACACAAGAAGCCAAAGTCGAATCAATCCAAAAACAACACGAATTAGTCACTAAAGG
>CAISPD010000179.1 GCA_903887275.1 uncultured Mucilaginibacter sp. | reverse complement strand
CCCATGATGTCATACCAATCGGGCCTTACAGTGGGTAATTGAGTCGGGCTGCAGCTTGTTTGCTTTCCGGAAAAAAGTGTTTGCAATAATGGTGCCAGGAGCGCCAGGTTCAGGGTACTGAAAATGACTGCAAAAATGGTAGATAGGATATAAGGAATAGCAAACTTTTCAATTGGTTTGGCAAAAGAAAGCAGCCGGAAATACGTCTTCATCAATTAAAAATAAAATGCAAAGCTAATAGTAATTAGGCAAATAAGTAATCAACGTATTCAGGGTTTAAAACGTATAAAATTGCTGGTATCGGCAACACTACGTAACATGCTAACCACCTCAAAAATCGATTTTGATTTTCCCTTTTGCTTTTGGCTGATTGCTTTAAATGCTGCCCGGCTTTGCCCGATCATTGTACCGCTTTTGAACAACTGCCGGTAACTCTGCCATATCCAAAAGTGACCTGCCAGCAATCTGGGTACCAGATCAACCACGGTTACCTGACAATACCAGGCAAATAGGGCAAAACCCTCTAAATGAATGGCATGCATATAAAAACGATTGCGGTAATACACGCTTTTGACCCATTTTGCTGTCTGATAATTTTTTGTGCTTGCCGAAACCTGATGACGGCAAACAGCCTGGTGCTCATAATAGCATTTCCAGCCCAACCTCCAGGCACGGAGGCTAAGTTCCATATCCTCACAATAGAAGGGAGAAAAAAGCTCGTCAAACCCTTGCAATTGCTTTAGTTTCGAGGCATCTACCAATGCGTTTGCTCCCGAAAGGTAAAAGGTGTACAGCCAGTCGCCCGGCGTTTCCTTGTAAAAGAAATAGTCGGTTTTCAGTTTAAAACCATTGAATTTGGGCATACGGGCAGCATCCTGAATTCGTTCACCCTCCATATCAATAATTCGACCCATCACACCAAAGGTATCATCGGTTTCAAAATATTTCCACTGACGGTCGAAGTAGCCCGGCTCAAGTTTTACATCAGAATTCAGTAAAAAGATCAACTCGTAATGCGCCGCAGCGATGCCTGTATTACAGGTATATGAAAAGCCCCGGTTTTCGGGATTGCTGATAAGTATGACATCCGGGTATCGCATCCTGATAAACTCAACGGAGTCATCTTTTGAGCCATCATCCACTAGGATCACTTCATACGACACATTTGCTTCGGCAAGTGCTGCAAAGGTGAAGGGCAAATAAGTTTCGAGCAGGTGTTTACCGTTGTAATTCGGAATAACGACTGATATACTTTTCTTATTCAAAGACTATTTTTTTACGATCTTATAATTCCGGTATTCCGCTACGCGCCAGCCCGTTATATCTTCAATTTTTTGCAGGATACGCCTTCTTAGCGTCATTTTTTTTGCCAGATTGCCTAAATCAATATTAAGCTTCCAGTTGGTTGACTCAATACGTTTTTGCATAACCTCAGGGTGCGAATCGGTGAAAAGCAAGAGCCGATCCGCATTTTTATAATCAAACTCAAATGTCTCTGGCAAATTTTGGTTTATCCAGGCATCATCATGATAAAACTGGTTGAAATTGAGCAACTTATTTTTTAGTCCGGAAGGTGGTTTTACCCAGCCATAATGGTAAATATAAGCGTCGATGAGTTTAACATTGATCTTGCGCCCATCGATCCTGAAGCCCTGGGCATCCCGGTAAGAATGAACCCCTTTTTTATTTCGTAAAATCCTGATCTCGCGCCTGTACCAGCGCCGCGAATGACCATAATAATCATACGATCCGTAAAAATGAATGTATTTGAACAACAGGCCCTCAATGTGCTCGTCGTTCATATTATCTTCCATTTCCTTTCTGATCAGGGGCAGGTATTTTTCATGTACACATTCATCCCCCTGAATGTAAAAGGCCCAGTCGGCATCAGCTGATATTGCTTCAAAGGCTTTATCCGTCTCTTTAGCGAAAACAGACCCACCCTCACGAAGACTTTCATCCCAAACGGTCCTGATGATCCTGATCTTTGGTGAGTTTATCCCCTCGATCAGTTGATCAGTGCTATCATCCGAATTACCCAATGCTACCACAAACTCATCGCACAAAGGCAAAATAGAAGTGATGGCCTCAACTATTGGGTAGTCGTTTCTTACAGCGTTCCGTATAAATGTAAAACCAGCTACCTTCATAGGCATAATCAAATTCTCAAAAAAACTTCGCAAATATAGCTTTCCTGTTTTGAGTTTTGGTGGTTGAACCATCGCGACTGAAAGCTGGATTCATCTTTAGCTGCTTTATTTTTTGTTACTTTAGTCCCCGGTAAACATGACAGCTCCCAGGCATAATTTACACGACATCGATTTTCGGGCAATTGCCCGAAAACTCACACTTGTTGAGAACGACCTGAAAGGGTCAGAAGAGATGCTGCGGTCTTTACAGTTTCCAAAAAACGTGCCGGTTATCGGCATTACAGGCCCTCCCGGGGCGGGCAAAAGCACCCTCGTAAACGATATCATTTCAGCATTCACAGGTAAAGGCAGTAAGGTTGCTGTGTTAGCTATCGACCCAACTTCACCTTTCAACTTTGGCTCGTTGCTGGGCGACAGGATACGCATGGCCGGTCATTTTAACCACCCTGATGTTTTTATCCGCTCACTTGCAACACGTGGGTCTTTGGGAGGACTATCGGCGAAGACAATTGAAATGACCGATGTATTACGCGCCTCAGGCTTTGATTATGTTTTGGTAGAGACTGTAGGCGTTGGCCAGTCGGAAATAGAAATTGCAGGCCTGGCCGATATTACAATGGTTGTTCTGGTACCCGAGGGTGGCGACGAGATACAGCACATTAAATCCGGATTAATGGAAATCGCTGATGCGTTTATTGTGAACAAAGCCGACCGGGAAGGAGCGGATCTTTTCGCCAATAATCTGAAAAAGATGGTACAGCAAAAAGAAGTGGAGATACCAGTTTTCAAAACTATTGCTTCGCAGGGCAATGGCATTACAGAAGTGATGGATTTTATAATATCGCATCCTGAGCAAAAAAATGATCGGAGATCAATGTTGTTAGCTGAAAAGGCGTATAAGTTAATACAGCAAAAACGAATGATCGGCGTTGACAAAGTTGCCTTGTTAGTTTCTATCAAATCAGCAATTGCTGATGACTCTTTCAATCTTTATGGTTTTGTTGATCAAACACTCGACAAACTGAGCCAATAATAATAATAATAATTGCAGCTGCGCTGAAATTGAAAAATTCAATAACTGCACGCTCAACTATTCATGATATCCTCGATATGATCCGCCTCCAGCGGGATATCTGCCATCAGATCTACGTTGCCATTTTCAGTGATCAGAATATCGTTTTCGAGTCTTATGCCAAAACCCTCTTCAGGAATGTAAATACCTGGTTCGCAGGTAAGTATATTCCCAACTTCAAAGGCCTTATAGCGGTTAGCAAAATCGTGCACATCCAAACCTAAATGGTGCGATGTACCATGCATAAAATACTTTTTATACAATGGCATTTTAGGATCCTGCTTTTCCACGGCATGCTTTTCCAACAGTTTTAAACCAATGAGCTCGCCGGTCATTACTTTGCCTACTTCCTCCTGATATTCTGATAAAATAACACCCGGACCTATCAGGTTAGCAGCTGCCCGCATAACCCGGAGCACCGCTTCATAAACGTCGCGCTGTCGCTTACTAAATCTACCGTTGACAGGGATGGTCCGGGTCATATCCGCATTGTAATTGGCATATTCGGCACCAACATCCAAAAGCAGCATGTCTCCGTCTTTACACAACTGATTATTGTCGATATAGTGCAAAACATTAGCATTGGCACCCGAAGCAATAATTGGATTATATGCATGACCAGTAGCCCTTTGCCTTAAAAACTCATGCGAGAATTCAGCTTCAACCTCATATTCAGCAACGCCAGGTTTTACAAATTTCAAAACCCTTACAAATCCATCCCTCGTTATTTCACAAGCTTTGCGGGTAAGTTCAATCTCAATATCCGATTTAACCGCGCGCAGGTCGCGAAGAATAACGGCCGACCTTTCAAAATGATGCAAGGGATACCGGTTGCGCAATTGCTCGAACATCCGCACATCACGATAAGGTACCTGGTAACTGTAACGGTCGTTTTCGTTGGTATTGATATAGATATTATCGGCGTAATTGATGATACTATGCAAAATGGCATCAAAATCCTGTAACCAGTAAATGCTTTGTATCCCGGATGCTTGTTTTGCTTCTTCTTTGGTGTACTTGTGTCCTTCCCACACTGCAATATGTTCATCCGTCTGTCTTAAAAAAAGTACTTCTCTGTACAAAGGATTAGGACAGTCTGGATACAAAATAAGTACACTTTGCTCCTGATCAATTCCGGTCAGGTAGAAAAAATCGGCATTTTGCTTAAATGGGAAGGTTTGGTCTCCATTTCTGGGGAATTCATCATTTGAATGAAAGATAGCCAGAGAATTAGCAATTATTCGTTCTGAGAAATTTTTTCTATTATTAGTAAATAAAATATTTTGAATTGGCAGATATTTCATGAAATAGTAGGTTATTTATTTTTCCAAAACAATTTTTTTCATTTATTTGTATTATCTAAAGTAAATTTTGGAACAATGTTTGGTAATCAATCCAAACATAATTACTATTTTTGGAAAAAAAATCACAATTAAATTGTTAATCTTAAAACTATGAACTATTCTACATTAAAAAAAACAGTCGCCCTCACATTAATTTCCCTGCTGGCTGTTGGGATGGTATATGCGCAATCTGACTCCAGTAAAAAAGCGTCTGCCATATCCAAATCAGATTCAGCAGCTACCCCCAAGGTATTTGGTGGTGCGGGCCAATACAGCACCTGGAGTGTAGGCGTAAACTTAGGTTTAACCTCACCTTTAGTAGCAACTGGTGGTGTCAACGTATTTAATCACGCTCAACCAGCTTTCGGTTGGGGCGTTAGCGTGAAAGATCAATTATCGCATTCATTCGGACTTCAGTTTGATTTCCATGGCGGAACAATTGAAGGTAATGCAGGTAGCACAACCGTTACTGATATCAACAATGGTTTAGCTGCCGGAAGTTTCAAAACTCCTTTCCTTTCTGCTTCATTCAGCGGCCTTATCGACGTTGCAACAATCAGTTATCTACATCGCAAGGATGCCGTTAACTTCTACCTGACTGCTGGTGGTGGTTTATTATGGTATTCTCCAAAAATTTATACTGACAATGCTCAGGCAAACCTATTACTTGATTACAAAGGCAAAGCAGGATCTAACCACGATGCTACCTACGCCAAAGAATTCTACATTCCTGTAGGCGCCGGTGTTAAATTCAGGTTAAGCGATCCATTATCACTGAATTTAGGTTATACCGAAAATTTTGTTGACGGCTTCAATGTTACTGGCGTTCATGCTAAATACCCGGCAGAAAACAAATTCTCTTATGCATATGCTGGTTTAGAATATACTTTCGGTACAAAATCAAAACCTGCTTTGGAGTGGGTAAACCCAGTAGCTTTATTGTATGATGAATTATATGATGCTGCTCTTCGTCAGGAAGTAGAGGCTCTTAAAGGCCGCGTTGGAAACGTTGAAAACTCGATCAACGATTTGAAGAAAGATTCTGACGGTGACGGTGTTGCTGATCAATTCGACAAATGTCCTAACACCCCGGCTGGAACAGTTGTTGATGGCTCAGGTTGCCCTATCAATTTCCCTAAGATCGATACTTCATTATTTGTTAAGAAAGCTGACCTGGTTCCGGTTGCTAAACCTTTCTCTAATATCCAGTTTGAATTTGATAGCTCAGTTCTTAGAACTTCATCTTACCCAGCTTTGGACGCTACTTCAGCTGATCTGCGCTCAAATGCTGCTAAGAAACTTGAATTAGATGGTTACGCTTCATCTGAAGGTACTGCTGCTCACAACTTACGTTTATCTAAAGACCGTGCTAACTCAGTTAAAACTTACCTGGTTAACTCTGGTGTTGACGCAAAACGTTTGAAAGTAAAAGCATTCGGTGAAACTCATCCAATTGCTGATAACTCAACTGAAGAAGGACGTGTATTAAACCGTCGCGTTGAGTTCAAACAAAAATAATTTCAACCAAACAAATATTTTGAAGGCTTTCCGATTTCGGGAAGCCTTCTTTTTTTTACTAAATTTGCTTATGTACTTTTTCAGAAAAAAAGACCCTAACAGGCCAACGAGCTTTAATCTGAGGGTCATGCACACCATCAATGCAACGGCTATTATTATGTTTGTTGCCGGCATAATCTTTTACCTGATTAAAACACTGGTGTTAAAAAAGTAAAACACTTTTAATTTGACCATTGCCGGCCAAAATTGTGATGAATATCTGGCAGCTTGCCTGCCTGAACCGAAAAGAATACAATGAAAAAAATTATAGTTACCAAAGATGCTCCAGCACCCATTGGGCCCTACAGCCAGGCCGTAGAGGCTAATGGTTTTTTATTTATTTCAGGACAAATTCCTGCTGATCCCTCAAGTGGCGAAATTGTAACCTCTGGTATCAGAGACGAAGCCCGTCAGGTTATGGAAAACCTGAAAGGCATATTGATAGAAGCCGGTATTGGGTTTGATCAGATAATAAAGTCTACTATTTTCCTAACCGATATGCAGACATTTGCACAGGTCAATGAAATTTACGGCAGCTATTTTACTACAGCATTTCCAGCACGCGAAACCGTTCAGGTAGCAGCGCTCCCGAAAAATGTTAACGTTGAGATATCAGTCATCGCTATTAAATCCTGAAAAACATCTTTGAACCAGGTATTCCAAACTCCGATTGAATATTTAAAGGGCGTGGGCACTACGCGCGCCGAAGTATTGAAAAAGGAATTAGGAATAGCTACATTCCAGGATCTTCTAAAACATTTCCCGTTCAGGCATATTGATCGCACCCGCTTTTACAAGGTATGCGATATTCAACCCGACCTGCCGTATGTGCAGGTACTTGCCCGTTTAACACATTTTGAAATTGCTGGTGAAAAACACACCCGACGACTGATAGCGCAAGCAAAAGATGATACCGGTGTTATTGAGCTGGTATGGTTTCAGGGCGTTAAATGGATAGAAAAATACCTGTCAGTTGGCAAAGTTTATGTACTGTTCGGGAAGCCGGGGATATTTAATGGTAAGCCCCAAATGGCCCACCCTGAATTGGAACTTTACAACCCGGCCGCTTTAAATCAGCGGGGCAATTTATCCTTACAGCCGGTATACAGTTCGACCGAAAAGCTGAAACAGTTTGCGCTCGACAGCAAAGGAATACAAAAACTGATGGCTGCAATGCTTGATCAGCATGCTTCACAGATAGAAGAAAATCTTCCGGCTTATGTCTTAAAACAGTTTATTTTAATGGGACGAGCCGATGCCTATCGTAACATCCATTTCCCCGAGGACGCCACCAGGTTAAATGAAGCAGAAAAAAGGCTAAAATTTGAAGAGCTATTTCTGTTGCAATTGAAGCTTTTGAAAAACAAACTGCTACGGGTACAAAAATTTAAAGGACATATTTTCGAAACGGTTGGTTATTATTTCAATACTTTTTATCAGGAAAAACTCCCTTTCGAACTTACCGGATCTCAAAAAAAAGTATTAAAAGAAATCCGGCAGGACTCGCAGCGTGGTGTTCAAATGAACCGCCTGCTGCAAGGCGATGTTGGCAGCGGCAAAACGGTTGTTGCGCTGATGAGCATGCTGATTGCCATAGACAACGGCTTTCAAACCTGCCTGATGGCCCCTACAGAAATATTAGCAAACCAACACTTCCAAACCATTAAAAATCTTGTCGGTAACGACTTTGTAACCGTTGATTTACTTACCGGGTCAACCCCAAAAAAAAACCGCAAAGTATTGCATGAACAGTTGCAAAACGGCGAATTAAAAATACTGGTTGGTACCCATGCACTGATTGAAGATGCAGTGCAGTTTCAAAATCTGGGCTTTGTAGTAATAGACGAGCAACACCGTTTCGGGGTAGAACAACGTGCAAAACTCTGGCGAAAAAACAGCATACCTCCGCATATACTGGTCATGACCGCTACACCAATCCCCCGCACGCTTGCTATGACGCTATATGGCGATCTGGACATATCAGTTATTGACGAATTGCCTGTAGGACGTAAACCGATTCAAACCTTCCATTATTTCGAAAATCAACGCCTCCGGATGTTTGGGTTTATGAAGCAGGAAATAGCCAAAGGGCGGCAGGTTTATGTGGTTTACCCCTTAATACAGGAGAGCGAAAAGCTTGACCTGAAAAATCTGGAGGAAGGTATAGAAGTAATGCGCCGCGAATTTCCGATGCCCGACTACCAGGTAAGCATTGTTCATGGTAAAATGTCTGCAAAGGACAAAGAGTTTGAAATGCAAAGATTTGTGAAGCATGAAACGCAGATAATGGTGGCAACTACCGTTATAGAAGTTGGTGTCAACATACCGAATGCCTCAGTGATGATCATAGAGAATGCCGAACGCTTTGGCTTATCGCAATTGCACCAGCTAAGGGGGCGTGTAGGGCGCGGCGCCGAGCAATCATATTGCATCCTCATGAGTTCGCAAAAGCTGAGTTACGATGGTAAGATACGTCTTGACACGATGGTTAGAACTAATAATGGTTTTGAGATATCCGAGATCGACCTTCAGCTGCGTGGCCCGGGAAATATTGAAGGGACCCAACAAAGTGGCATCACCGACCTGAAAGTTGCCGATCTTGTTGCCGATCAGCAGCTGTTGATACAGGCTCGCCAGTGTGTTGAAGAGATATTTGCACACGACCCGCAATTGGCTTTGCCAAAAAATCAGGTATTGCAAATTGCACTTCAGTCGAAAAATACCGGCTTAAGCTGGGAGAAAATATCCTGAAAATGCATCGTCTTCTATTATTAAAGACGACAGAATAATATTTATCAAAATACTACCTTTGTTTATAGAGCTAATTACTACCATGAAATTAAAATCGACCCTCCTTGTATCTTTCATATGCCTGGCAACAGCAGCCATGGCCCAGGACTCGCTAACCATCAGAAAGATTTATGATGAAGCGCTGGTTAACGGTAAGAGTTATGAAAATCTTCACTATCTGTGCAAGAACATTGGCGCAAGGCTAAGCGGTTCGGCTAATGCGCAGAAGGCCGTTGAATGGGGCAAAAAAGTAATGGAAAGCTACGGCTTTGACCATGTTTTTTTACAGGAGGTAATGGTACCTCATTGGGTTAGAGGAGCAAAAGAAGAAGCATTTATCATAGACGGGAGTAATAAAATAAAGGTACCGGTTGCCGCACTGGGCATGTCAGTTTCAACACCGGCGGATGGCCTGACCGCAGAGGTTATAGAAGTTCATAGTCTGAAACAGCTGGATACCCTTGGCGAAGCCGCTATAAAAGGAAAAATTGTTTTCTTTAACCGGCCATTTGATCCTCGTTTTATTGAGACAATGATAGCATACGGCACTGCCGGCGATCAACGGTTTATGGGACCATCGGCAGCGGCCAAATATGGCGCTGTAGGTGTTATTGTGCGCTCACTCACAGAAAGCCTGGATAATTTCCCACACACCGGTGCTACACTTTATAACCCAAAAGGAAATAATATTCCAGCCGCTGCAATATCTACACTTGGCGCAAACCAACTGAGTGCCTTGCTAAAACAAAAAGGAGCCGGTATCAAATTCTTTTTCAAACAAAGCTCACACCATTTACCGGATACGCTATCCTATAACGTTGTTGGTGAATTGACCGGAACAGAAAATCCAAACAAGTTTATTACTGTTGGCGGGCACCTTGATTCATGGGATCTGGCCGAAGGAGCGCATGATGACGGTACGGGCGTAACCGGAGCACTGGAAGCAGTACGAATTTTAAAAACCCTTGGTTATAAACCTAAAAACACAATTCGTGTGGTATTTTTCATGAATGAGGAAAACGGCGACAAGGGTGGGTTGAAATACGCTGAACTTGCTGCAAATAACAAAGAACAACATATTGCTGCCATTGAAACCGACTTTGGCGGATTCACTCCCCGCGGATTTGGGTTTACCGGCTTAACAAACGCACAACTGAAGAATCTGGCAGCCTGGAAAAATCTATTTGAGCCTTATGGTTCGGAAAAATTGGTTGCGGGTGGCGGCGGAAGCGATATCGGACCGCTAAAAGAAAAAGCGCCCGGTGTGATCCTGATAGGTTTTCTGCCCGATTCACAACGCTATTTTGATGTCCATCATACCCCTAATGACGTATTTGAAAATGTAAACAAACGCGAATTAGAGTTAGGTTCGGCATCAATGGCATCGCTCATTTACCTGATAGACCAGCACGGATTCAACTAAATTCAAGACCGCCGTTTCTGTCAATTCAGGATCATATGTTTGTAAAGAAACAGACTGGCCCTGTTTTATCCTGTTGAAATTGTAAATTGCCGCTGCATCAATACTTAAACTCCAAGTGACCGACGAAGAAAACAGTCGACCGAAAAAAGACTCTTTTGCTGCCCTGCGATACAAAGATTTTCGCTCCTATCTGGGTATGCGTTTCTTTTTCACGTTCGCCTATCAGATGCAAACTGCAGTACTGGGTTACTATATTTACGCACTCACCCATAGCAAAATGTCTTTGGCTTTTATTGGCCTGAGCGAAGCTGTACCAGCAGTAGGACTGGCCTTATACGGCGGCTATATAGCGGATAAATACGAAAAGCGAAAGATGTTGATACTGGTGTTTACCGGCGTTGCTTTTTCATCGCTGATTATGTTTATTGCCACATTAAAATCAACCTCACCTTATATACCTGTTGGTTGGATCGTGCCCATTTTATACGGTATGATATTTTGTAATGGTATATCCAGAGCATTTTATGGTCCGGCAACATTCACGGTTTATGCTCATAGCATACCCCGTGAGTTATATCCTAACGCGAGCACCTGGAGCAGCACCAGCTGGCAGATCGCATCGATCCTCGGTCCGTTTTCCGGAGGCTTTATCTACGCACTGGCTGGTGGTATTACTGCAAATTTTGTAGTGATCTTAACTTTTTTGCTGGTAACATTGGTATTAGCCATCAGGTTAAGAAAATACCCCCCTGTTTTTGTACCCAAAGAAAGTATCTCTAAAAGCCTTAAGGCAGGAATCAATTTTGTATTTGGCAACCGTATGCTGGTAAGTGCATTAAGCCTTGATCTGTTTTCCGTATTCTTCGGGGGCGTAGTAGCATTATTACCAGTTTTTGCCCAGGATATTCTTCATGTTGGCGCCCAGGGTTTCGGACTGATGAAAATGGCTTCATCGCTGGGGGCAGCATTGACGATGGTGATCATGGTGCGCTTCTCCCCATTAAATAAACCCTGGCGTAACCTTTTGATAGCAGTGACTGGTTTTGGCTTGTGTATCATCGGCTTCGGTTTATCACGAAGCTTTATACTCACACTATTATTTCTTTTCGGGCAGGGTGCATTTGACAGTGTCAGCGTGATCATACGCGGAACACTGGTGCAACTGCTAACGCCTGATCATATGCGTGGCAGGGTTTCGGCAGTAAATTCTATGTTTATCGGCTCCTCCAATGAGATCGGCGATTTTGAATCGGGCCTGGCTGCGCAGCTATTGGGCACCATACCTGCGGTGTTGTTTGGTGGTAGTATAACGATGCTGGTGGTTATCGTAACTTATTTTAAAACGCGAAGATTCCTGCCATTGTCATTATCAGATATACACAACATCGACCCCGACAAAGGCGAAACACTTTAAAGCGCTTTTACATTGCGCCAAAAAAGGTAAAATACTGCACCCACAATCGGTATAAACAGTATAATAGCTATCCAAACAGCTTTTCCAAAGCCTATAACGCTCGTATTTCTAAGCACATTGATAATTGCATACAGACTTAAAAGTCCCCAGATGATCAAGAAGATCAAACCAAGTGTGCCGCCAAATACAGAAGTTATGAGGTACATATTTGAATATTTTAAGGTTAAACAAAATCAGCTGTGTCTTTTTCACCGATCTGCTGACGCCACATGGCATAATACAATCCCTTTTGCGAAATAAGATCAATATGCCTGCCGGATTCTACGATCTTACCTTTTTCAAGCACATAAATGGTATCAGCGTGCATAATGGTAGATAGGCGGTGCGCGATCAGTATGGTGATATGATCTTTTAATACCGAAACATCGCGTATTGTTTCGGTTATTTCTTCTTCAGTTATTGAATCCAGGGAAGAGGTTGCTTCATCAAAAACCAATAGATCCGGTTTACGCAGCAATGCCCGCGCAATGGAAAGGCGTTGCTTTTCGCCGCCGGATACTTTTACTCCACCTTCGCCAATTACGGTATCCAGCCCATTAGACGCACGCGCCAACAGCGTTTGGCAAGCAGCGCGCTGTAAAGCCTGCATACACTCAGCATCAGTTGCATTAGGTCGTACGAACAACAGGTTTTCGCGAATTGAACCCGAGAAAAGCTGCGTGTCCTGGGTTACAAAACCAACCCTTTCGCGCAGTTCATCCAGATCTATCCTTTTGCCCGGTATCTCATTATATAAAATATCTCCCTCAAGTGGTTGGTAAAGCCCCACCAATAATTTAACCAACGTTGTTTTACCGGAACCCGATGGTCCAACAAAAGCTATAGTTTCGCCGGTCCCAACTTCAAAACTGATATTGTTTAACGCATTTCTATTAGCTGTAAGGTGTTTGAAACTTACGTCTTTAAACCTAAGTTTTGTCACTGATTCCAACAAGATCGGATTATCAGGTTTAGCTTCTATCGGGGTACTTAATATGCCTTTGAAATTCGCCAGAGAAACTTCTGCTTCCCGCCACGATTGTATAACCGTACCTAACTCCTGAAGAGGATTAAATAAGAAAAATGAATAGAATAAAAACATAAAATAACTACCCGGTGTCAATTGCCCTCTGAAGATGAGCATCAACAGCAAAACCATCATCGTACTGCGTACAAGATTCACCGTAGTGCCCTGTATGAAGCTCATACTTCTAACATATTTTACCTTGGTCAGTTCAAGATCGAGAATTTTATAAGTTGTTTTATTCAAATGCGCAATTTCCTGCTTAACCAGGCCCAGGCTCTTCACTAATTCGATATTACGCAAGGATTCAGTCGTTGCACCGGCAAGGGCCGTGGTTTGGGAAACTATCTTTTTCTGAATAGTTTTAATTCGTTTGCTGAGGGCCATGCTTACAAACATGATCACCGGTATTGCACCCAGATATACCAGCGCAACTTTGTAACTCACTACAACTGCAAGTACCATCACAAATATCATCCCTACCAGACTAACAAAAAGCACTCCGATAAATGAGGTGATAAACTTCTCGCAATCAATCCTTACTTTTTGCAAAATCCCCAGGGTTTCGCCGCTGCGCTGATCCTCAAATACCTGGAAGGGTAATTGCAAAGAGTGTTTTAAGCCATCGGCATACATTTTTGCCCCAACTTTTTGCGTAATGATATTGGTAAAATAATCCTGAAAATTTTTGGCGATGCGAGATACCATAGCTGCCCCAATGGCCAGTCCAATCCATTTTAAGACACCATGCACCTTATCGTCGTAACTATATATCTTATGATCTACGGGCACCATATAATGATCTACGATGTTTCGGGTGATCAGGGGATCGCAAAGAGAAAACCCAATATTGAACGCCGCAAGTAAAAGTGCCAGAGCAACTATCCAGCGATGCTCCTTCAGGTAGGATAAAAGTACTTTCATGATTATTGTAAAAATAAAAAAAGGGAACAGCTTCACAGCGTATTCCCTTGATTTTGACACTATTTTGTTACTTAAACGGTCATGATATCTTTTTCTTTAGCTTCCGACAAATGGTCGACCTTGATGATATAGCTGTCAGTAAGCTTTTGTACTTCTGCTTCACCCACTTTCATTTCGTCTTCAGAAACACCTTCAGTTTTTAGTTTCCTTATCTTTTCGTTAGCGTCTTTACGCACATTACGGATAGCAATTTTGCCTGTTTCTGCTTCAGCTTTGGCTTTTTTAACCAGATCGCGACGGCGTTCTTCCGTCAACGGTGGTACATTAATACGGATGATGACACCATCATTCTGCGGATTTACGCCAAGATTTGCTTCCATGATCGCTTTTTCGATGGGGCTAAGCAACGATTTTTCCCACGGTTGAATAACAATAGTACGTGCGTCAGGAGTGTTAACACTTCCTACCTGGTTCAATGGTGTAGGAGTGCCGTAATACTCAACAACAATATCATCAAGCATGCTTGGATTTGCCTTACCGGCACGTATCTTCTGTAATTCGCTTTCGCAATGATCTACCGCTTTATCCATTTGGGCGCGGGCATCGCTAACTTGCTTTTTAATGAGTTCGCTCATTGTATTAAAATTTTGCTGGCAAAAATAGAAAATAAAACAGAATCAAAATCAAAGAGGCAAGAATAAAGAATCGGGAATTTGTGCGAGCAGTACTCCCCATTTTTACCTTACCAGCGTACCAATCTTCTCGCCCAAAGCAATCTTCATAAAATTACCTGGCTTATTCATATCAAAAACGATGATTGGTAGCTTATTCTCGTGGCATAATGTAAATGCGGTCATATCCATTACATTCAAGCCTTTGTCATATACTTCCTGGAACGATATCTCGTCATAACGCGTAGCCGTTGGATCTTTCTCGGGGTCGGCAGTATAAATACCATCAACACGGGTGCCTTTCAAAACCACATCGGCCTTAATTTCAATGGCGCGCAAGGAAGCAGCAGTATCCGTAGTAAAGTATGGATTTCCGGTGCCTGCTCCAAAAATCACGATCTTATTCAGTTCCAAATGGCGCATAGCACGGCGCCTGATATAAGGCTCGCATATCTGCTCCATTTTGATAGCCGATTGCAAACGGGTTTCAACACCAACGGTTTCAAGCGCATTTTGCAATGCCATGCAGTTAATGACGGTGGCCAGCATTCCCATATAATCAGCCTGAGCGCGGTCCATGCCCGATTTTTCGGCACTTAACCCTCTGAAAATATTACCTCCACCAACTACAACTGCTATTTCGATACCTTTATCATAAACACTTTTGATATCATTGGCATATTGCAATACCTGGTTATTATCAATACCATATTGTCTGTCGCCCATCAGCGATTCGCCACTAAGTTTGAGAAGGATGCGTTTATATTTCATAAGGGTGAGTTTGTCAAAATTATCAATTTAAATTCAGTGTTAAAATAATATTCGCTTAGTTTATACGCTCCCCTGCAAGAAACGTTCCCCGGAGTACAAAATCATCATCAAACACTGTAAAATCAGCATCATAACCTGCTGCTATCACACCTTTATTAAGCTTAGCCAATTGTGCCGGATACGTTGACGCCATTTTTACAGCTTCAACCAGACTTACTTTAAAGTGCTTCACTCCATTTTCGACGCATTTTAACATCGTTAAACACGAACCCGATAAAGTCCCATCAGGCAATGTATACCTGTCGCCTTTGAACCGGTGTTGGTATGGGCCTTTAAAAGTCTCGGTAACAGCATCTGTAATGAAAAACAACTTATCGCCAAGCTCGCGCTTGGCCAACCTTGCCATCACAAAATCAACATGGATACCATCCGGTACTATACTGGTATAAGGACGCTCCTCAAATATTGCCGGAATATACCCCGGATCGCGGTGGTGCATTTGCGGCATTGCATTGTAAATATGCGTTACCGCCGGGATAGGCTTATTTAAAAACGCCCTACCCTGGGCATAGGTAGCATTGCTATGACCTGATGAAAGGATTATTCCTTCATTATGCAGGTAATCTATCACTTCCTGATCCTGTAGCTCAGGTGCTATGGTGATCATTTTAATGGTACCATCACCCAATTCAAGCCATTGTTTCACCTGATCAAGCGAGGCTTTTTTAATAAAATCGGCATTATGGGCACCACGTCGGATCGGGTTCAAAAAAGGACCTTCCAGATGAACACCCAGATAATTACCTATACGCTTTTCGCGATAGCTTTTGCCAACCCTGATTGTCTGTTCAATCACCTCGTCAGAATTAGTAGAAATAGTTGGGAAGAAACCCGTAGTACCCTGCGCCAGCAGATCGGTTTCCATTTGCAGTAGAGTTTCCTCGTCAGTATCGATACTCAATAACCGCCCGCCACTACCATACAATTGCAGGTCGATAAAGCCGGGAGCAAGGAAATGTCCATGAAGATCTATTCGTTCTGCATCGGTCGGTATGGCCGATTCATCAACAATGGCTTTGATCAATTTGCCTTCTAACAATACGGCAAAACCACTTTTAATTATTTCTTCCGCACCGGTAAGGGAGCTTGCGGAAATTAACCGGAAATTGAAAAGGGCAGTAATCATGTTTGCATCAATTACACAGGCACGTTAACTCGTGACTATCAAATTTAGTCGTATCTGCAAAGAGACGCAAAGCAATTCGTCTCTACGAAATTTTATTGCAAAAAAAATCCCCCTCATTTTGCTGAGGGGGATTTTAATATTAAGCTCCTAAAGCTACCCGTTTAAATGCGGTAACCGTGAGTCCCTTTTCAACGCTGGCCAGGAACTGGGCAACGTTTTTTGATGAGTCTTTTACAAACTCCTGATTCAACAACGTTGAATCTTTGTAGAATTTATTCAGTTTACCTGCAGCGATCTTTTCAACCATTTCTTCAGGTTTGCCTTCTGCACGGATCTGCTCTTTAGCAATTTCCAATTCGCGTTGGATGGTAGTAGAATCAACGCCATCTTTATCAATAGCAACCGGGTTCATTGCTGCAATTTGCATTGCCACATCTTTACCTGCTTCTTCTGCACCAGCTGCATCAGCACTTAAAGCAACCAAAACACCCAAACGGTAGTTACCGTGGATATAGGCGATCACTTTCTCACCGCTTACAACTTCATATTTAGATACGCCGATCTTCTCGCCGATCTTGCCAGTTTTGTCAATCACCGCTTCGCCAATTTTCTGACCGTCAACAGACAGTTCAGCTAATGCTTCCAGGGTGGCTGGGTTGTTTTCAACTGCTGCTTCAGCGATAGCGCCTGCGAATGCCACAAACTCAGCATTTTTAGCAACGAAATCAGTCTCGCAGTTCAGTTCAATGATCACACCACGTTTGCCATCGGCAGAAGTACGTGCAATAACCACACCTTCATTCGACTCACGATCCTGACGGCTGGCCGCAACTTTAGCGCCTTTTTTCCTTAAATAGTCAATTGCAGCTTCAAAATCGCCATTGGTTTCAGTCAAAGCTTTTTTGCAATCCATCATACCTGCACCTGTTTGCTGACGTAATTTGTTAACATCAGATGCTGTTATTTGTACTGTAGACATTCTTTTAAAGTTTAAAATGTTGTATAAGATGTAATGGTTGCAAAAGTTGCGCTAGTAAATAACCAGTACAACCCTTACAACCACTACAACAATTTAATTATTCTTCTGTTTTTTCAGGAGCAGCAGCGGCAGCAGGGGCTTCAGCCTCGGCTACTCTTTTGCGTTTGCCGCCTTCAGCCGGAGCAGATGCGGTTGCAGCAGGAGCTTCAACTTTGGCATCAGCTTTTGCTTTTGCAGCTATTGCTTCTTTTTCTGCTTCTTCTTCTTTTTCGCGTTTGCGTTCATCCAAACCTTCTTCAATGGCTTTGATGATGATACCAGTGATCAGAGAGATCGATTTGGTTGCGTCATCATTCGCCGGGATCGGGAAATCGATATTAGAAGGATCAGAGTTAGTATCCACCATAGCGAAAGTAGGGATGTTCAACTTTAATGCTTCCGAAACAGCGATATGCTCTTTCTTTACGTCGATCAAAAACAAGGCTGCAGGTAAGCGGTTCAGGTCGGCAATACCGCCCAATAAGGCTTCCAATTTGATACGCTCGCGCTGTATCATCAGTCTTTCTTTTTTCGAAAGGTTGCTGTAAGTACCGTCTTTGGTCAATTTATCGATGTTAGACATCTTTTTGATCGACTTACGAACGGTAGCAAAGTTAGTTAACATACCACCTAACCAACGTTCGGTTACAAAAGGCATGTTCACTGATTTTGCATAATCAGCTACGATATCTTTCGCTTGCTTTTTAGTAGCTACGAATAATACCTTACGTCCTGATTTTACAATTTGTTTGATAGCTGAAGCAGCTTCTTCAACTTTATTTAAAGTTTTGTTTAAATCGATAATGTGGATGCCATTGCGCTCCATGAAAATGTACTGTGACATTTTCGGGTCCCATTTACGGGTAAGGTGACCAAAGTGTACACCTGCATCCAGCAGATCCTGATATGTTGTTCTTGCCATTGTTGTTTCCTCCTTAAATTAACGTTTACTGAACTGGAATCTCTTGCGTGCTTTCTTGCGTCCTGGTTTTTTACGCTCAACCATACGGTCGTCGCGGGTCATTAAACCCTTGGCACGTAATGCAGGTTTCTTTTCAGCATCAAGTTCAACAATAGCCTTAGCAATTGCTAAGCGAACAGCTTCTGCCTGTCCTTTAACTCCACCACCTGCTACATTTACCTGAACATCAAATTTACCTGTAGAACCAGATACTTCGGTTGATTGGGTAACGATGTACTGCAATGGCAGTGTTGGGAAATACTCTTTGTAATCTTTACCGTTAACGGTAATAGCGCCGTTGCCGTCGGTCAAATAGATGCGGGCAACTGCTGTTTTTCTTCTGCCTGAAGTGTTAGTTGTTGGCATTTTCTTTCTCCTTTAAATAATTAATTAAATGGCTTTAGGGTTTTGAGCTTGATGCGGGTGCTCGGCTCCGGCATATACATGCAGGTTTCCGAATAAGGCGCGGCCCAAACGATTTTTAGGTAACATACCACGAACGGCTTTTTCAACCACTCTTGTAGGATGTTTTGCCATTAACTCCTTAGGAGAAATGAAACGCTGACCACCTGGATAACCAGTGTACGAAACATACTGCTTGTCGCTGAATTTGTTTCCGGTCAACTTTACCTTGTCTGCATTGATAACAATAACGTTATCACCGCAGTCTACGTTTGGGGTGAACCCTGGCTTGTGCTTTCCTCTGATGATCGCTGCGATCCTGGAAGTCAAGCGCCCCAAAATCTCGCCCTGAGCGTCAACAACAACCCATTCTTTGTTAACGGTCTTTTTATTGGCTGAGACAGTTTTGTAACTTAACGTATTCACTTGCTTAAAATTAAATTAATAAAACGTTTATTATACCCCGTAATTTCGGGACTGCAAAGATAGGTGTTTTGGTATTATTTACAAATAGAAATTTAGATTAGTTTCTTCGGAAGTCCGGAAGTCGGAAAGTCCGCGTAAGTCAGAAAGATTTTTGGGTGGTGAAGGTTGGTTTTTTTGACGGTTTGGCTTTCGTATTTTGTGAGAATCAGAATTTTCAGAATTAAAGAATTACCTGAATTATAAAAATTCTTTAATTCGATAAATCCCAGTTCAGAAATTCTGAAAATTCTTAAATTCTGTAAATTCCGATCCAGACAATCAGGGCGTTCCCCTCGTACCTCGGGTCAGGCTTTCCATTCATACGGCCGCAGGCATTAGGCGCAGGCCGGTATCCATTTCAATCCTTAACGCTAATTTGGGTAAAATTGAAGGTGGAAGACGTTTTGATGTAATACTCATTTCAACAAAAAAAGAATGGCTAACACTGGGGTTATTTCTAAAATCGATAGCTAAAAGCAAATCGGTAAAAACGATCAAAAAATCAGTCTTAGACATTCAAAACTTGACAAATGAAAAACAAGTGCTTGTCTACCTTTGTAGTTTAATAGATTAATGAATACAGGTAAAATAAAACTCAGCGTTCTCGACCAATCTCCCATCCGCAAAGGCCTCACTGCTGCAAAGGCGATACAGGAGACCGTTCAGCTTGCAAAATATACCGAGCAATTAGGCTATACCCGCTTTTGGATCTCTGAACACCATAATACTGGCGCCCTTGCCGGTTCAACGCCGGAGGTATTACTCGCTTACCTTGGCAGCCAAACCAGCACTATCAGGATAGGTTCGGGCGGGGTAATGATGCCAAACCATAGTACCCTAAAGGTTGCTGAGAACTTCAGGATGCTGGAAGCTTTGTTCCCCGGCAGGGTCGACCTGGGCATGGGTCGCGCGCCAGGAACCGACAGGTTGACGGCATCTATTTTAAATCCCTCAAACCAATTCAGTGAGCAGGAATTTATCAATCAGCTTTATGATCTGCTTAACTATTTCCATGATCGCGGAGAACCGGGTACCCCGCAATCGAAAATAAGGGCCATCCCGCAAGTAAAAACTATCCCAGAGATGTGGCTTTTGAGCTCCAGTGGTGAAAGCGGTTTATTTGCTGCGCACTTTGGTATGGGTATGACTTTTGCGCACTTTATAAACCCTATTGGTGGTCCGCAAGCCATTGCAGCCTACCGCCAACGCTTCAAACCATCCGAAGAGCAGGCCGAACCTGCTGCCAGTGTGGCAATTTTTGTTTATTGTTCGGAGGATGAAGAAAAGATCAGGCGGCACCAGGCGCTGATGGATTACAGATTCAACCAGTTTGAGCAGGGTAAGGGTATAGTACCGGTGGGGTATGAAGACATTAAAGATAAAACTTACAACACGCAAGAACTGGAGCGTATCCGGCATAACCGCAAGCGCGTGCTTACCGGTACGCCAGTTGAAATGAAGCAAAAGCTAAGTCAATTGGCTGAAGAATATCAAGTGGATGAGATCATAGCCGCAACCATTACCGAAGATTTTGAGGAAAGGTTGGAATCTTACCGGTTGCTGGCGGACGAGTTTTTGCCACATGCCTTTAATTCGCCAATTTAACCACAGAGGGCACCAAGATTTTCACTAAGCGCACAAAGTGTGGCAACGCTCAATTAAATAATACCTCTAAAACACCACACCATTCTCCACTCTCCTTTCACCCTCAACTTTTCACCCTTTCCCCTTTTTCCTTTATCCTTTATCCGTACTCGTTTATCCTTTCACCTTTCCCCTTTATCCTTTCTCCTTTCTCCTTTATCCTTTCTCCTTTTGCTATATTTGCCACATTATTCCAAAAAAAATGAGTGTATCGGTACTGGCCCAAAATTTAAGAGGCTCTGAAATTATCAAGATCGCAGGCGAGATCAACGAATTAAAAAGGCAGGGGCAAAATATTGCCAACCTAACCATCGGCGATTTTGATTCAAATATCTATCCAATCCCGGCTGCTTTAATGCAGGGTATTGTTGATGCCTATAGCGACAATCAAACCAATTACCCGCCTGCAGATGGTATTTTAGCCCTGCGCGAAAGTGTATCTGACTTTTTGAAAAGTCGTTTTGGTTTGGAATATGCCGCTAACCAGATACTAATTTCGGGTGGTTCACGTCCACTGATATACTCTACCTACCTGGCTCTGGTTGATCCGGGCGATAAAGTGGTTTTTCCCGCACCATCCTGGAACAATAACCACTATTGCGACCTGACACGTGCTGAGGCTGTGATCATCCCGGTAAAGTCAGAAAATAACTTTATGCCTACCGCAGATGAGTTGCGCCCACATTTAAAAGGAGCAACGCTGCTGGCTCTTTGTTCGCCATTGAATCCTACTGGCACCATGTTCACCAAACAGAACCTGGAAGAAATATGCGACCTGGTGATCCAAGAAAATAAAAGCCGCAAAGCCGGTGAAAAGCCCTTGTATATATTGTACGACCAAATTTACTCCCAGCTTACTTTTGGCAAGCATGAGCATTTTAACCCCGTAACCCTTCGTCCCGAGTTAAAACCAGTGACGGTTTTTGTTGACGGTGGGTCGAAATGCTTCGCTGCAACAGGTGTTCGTGTTGGCTGGGGCTTTGGCCCTGCAGATGTCATTAATCATATGAAAGCTATCGTTGGTCATATGGGAGCGTGGGCACCGAAGGCTGAACAGGTGGCTACTGCTAAATTTCTTAAACATGAAAATGAAGTAAACGCCTACCTGTCTCATTTCAAAGACCGTATTCAGGCCAGTTTAAATACCCTGCACCAGGGCATCCAGCAATTAAAGACAGAAGGATTTAAGGTAGATTCCATCGAACCAATGGGCGCTATTTACCTGACCATCAAATTTGATTATGCGGGCAAAACCACGCCTGATGGCAAGTTGCTGAAAACAGCTACTGATATCAACTTCTTCCTTATCAAAGAGGCTAAACTGGCGCTGGTGCCATTCTCTGCTTTCGGCGCGCAGGAAGATGTACTTTGGTTCAGGGCATCCGTTGGTGCAAGCACTTTGCAGGACATAGAAGAGATAGTGCCAAGGGTAAGGGAAGCGTTGTTGAAGCTGGTTTAGTGATTAGTTAATCAGTGATTTGTGATTAGGGTAATAGCAGAGATTTACGAAGTTTGTAAAACTTCGTAAATCTCTGCCAGGTTAACAAATCACAAGTAAACCGATCACTTTTCATACCAATTCCCTAACTTCGCGTCTTTCTAATTTAATACTACGAATTATGAGAATATTAGCTATAGCTACCATTATAGTTTTGGCAACCTTTGCCGCACAGGCACAGAATGCCGCAGCACCAGTTCCTGCTGCGCCAACATTACCAACTATCGTATTTGTAAATTCAGATTCCCTATTAAACAACTACGCCTATTTTAAAGCTGTAAAGATCAAACTGCAAACGCTAACGCAAAAGGCGCAGGATGAGATCACTGTCAAAGGTCAGGCATTTCAAAAAAAAGTAAGCAATTACCAAAAAACAGCAAATGCTTTGACACCAGCACAAAAAGCTGCTACTGAAAAGAAACTGGCTACCGAGCAACAAACTTTGCAGGAACTTCAACAGAACACCGGCAAACAATTACAGGAAATTGAAGCTGCAGAAAACACCACTCTTTACGAAAAAATAGCTACCTTCCTTAAAGGTTATACCAAAGAAAAAGGGTACAAGATAGTGCTTACTTATTCCAAATCGAGCCCTTCGATGCTTTATGGCGACGACAGTTTAGACATAACTAAAGATGTTGTTACCGGCCTGAACGACGAATACACAAAATCTGGCGGTAAATAAACGGCCATCCGGATTAACTAATACTGCAATATTTTAACCTGCATCGTAGATGAAATGCCTAGGGTTTTTATTAGCATTGGTTTGGCTTTCAGGCTGTGCCATCATCAGCAAGCAGTATTATTACGAGCCTTCAGTTACACACCAAACCATCAAACACCGGTATAGCCATACCGATGCCAAAATGATTTACTATAAGGTATCGATCCCCGGCAAGGCAGGTGATACCATCGGGTCAATTAATACCAGCAATGGCTTTGGGCACCCT
Organism: uncultured Mucilaginibacter sp.; assembly: GCA_903887275.1. Taxonomy (GTDB): domain Bacteria; phylum Bacteroidota; class Bacteroidia; order Sphingobacteriales; family Sphingobacteriaceae; genus Mucilaginibacter. Next base: position 58,388 of record CAISPD010000179.1, on the reverse strand, counting down.
CTTTTAATGGGGCCTCTTTTTTTCCCTGTAATACCTGTGGGTGGATTCTTTCAAAAAATAAGTGAAAGGTTTATTATGGAATTTAACATTAATACCAATAGCACTTATTTTATGCCGCTAGCTATTGACAGCAATGATTACAAGAAGAAAAGGGATTCGTTGGTAGCATTAAAATTAGCTACCATGGAGTTTTTGAAGACCAATCGGTGCTATATGATCGTTAATGATACAGGGAAAGTTCGACTTAAAGTTCAGGAATTTTTTATGCGAAGTGGCTCCGTTCATAGTTATCAGCTTTCGTCCGATATGCGGTTCGGAAAAATAAAAACGCTGAGACTGGTTACAGGTAATGGTATGCTCGATAGTACACTGAACAATATAACTTTCAAGCGCAATAGCCGAATCAAATTTGACCTGATCGGTCCTGGCTATTAATAATAAACCCACTGAAAACGTACAAAGTCAAACGTAATATGTATCACTCAGCTAAGCGGCAGTTGAAATATACTTTACCAATGTCCTCTTGGCAACCGGGAGCAAAGTCTGTTCCAGCGGGAAGGTGATATCACTCACTACATAGTAAAGTGCCGGATTGGGTAAGTGCTTTCTTTTGTTGATAAGGTCGAGTTTGATAGCTTCAGGCGTATTGCATAGGCTATTTGTATAGGTATCTACAAACTGAATATTTATCCCCCTGAATTTGTCCTCTTTATTTTCAAAAATTGTAAGTTGATACTCGTACACCCAGGTAGTTCGTTCGTTACCATTGCGAAGCGAAAAGTAGCCATTAAACGGCACCAGTGGTACCAGTCCGATAGGGTCAATTTTGAGACGACTCTCCACAAAATCATAGATCTCTTTACCCATTTGTATCGCAGGGTCCATCTTATACAGTGCAAATGAAATAATACTTTCAATTTCCCGCATAGTGCTATCATCTTCAACCATTTTTTGGTAAGTGAGTTTCAGGGCGTCAATATCTGCCTGAGTTAGCCTTTGCGGAAATACCTGCTGTAAAACGCTTTTATTACGTTTAAAATCCAGAAGATTGTTGTAGTGAAAGATCAGATCCGTTAGGTTGGGATACAACCTGCTACGGTCAAAATGGCGATTAATCTCCTGTAAATAATCAAGCAGGATATACTTTTTGTGCTCAAAATCGATCGCGCCTTCAATAAACCAGTTAGTGCCCAATGATTTCATATTAAACCTGTTTTTTCTCAAGCTTAAATTAAAAATAAAAATGCCAAATTGCAACATGGCTTACGGAACCTTGTTTTTGATCCCTGTACCCCTTGCTGATGAGGCGGCTTCCAAATCATTCACGCCATTTCTTTCGGATACCATCAACCAGATCAAAGAATATATTGTCGAAAATGAAAAAACGGCAAGGCGCTTTCTGCGGGAAGCCGGACTAAAAATACCACAAAGTGAGCTTTCTTTGCACGACTACGGAAAACACAACCGTGATATCAATTTAGCAAGTTTCTTTATCGGTTTGACAGCCGGGCACGATGTAGGTTTGATGAGCGAAGCAGGATGCCCCGGTGTAGCCGACCCCGGTGCCGAAATTGTGGCAGAAGCTCATCGCAGGGGTATAAAGGTTGTACCGCTGGTAGGGCCAAGCTCTATTTTGCTGGCTCAAATGGCCTCAGGTTTCAACGGTCAAAGCTTTACTTTCCATGGCTATCTGCCAATTGATAAAGCCGACCGGGCAAAAAAAATAAAGGAATTAGAGGCTGCTGCTTCACGGTTCAACCAAACGCAATTATTCATTGAGACCCCTTTTCGAAACAATCAATTGTTAGAAGAAATTTTGAGAAGCTGCACAGCCAAAACGCAATTGTGTATCGCTTGCAACCTTACCGGTGAAGATGAATTCGTGCAAACCAAAACCATTGCCGAATGGAAACAAAAAATTCCCGATCTGCATAAACGTCCAACCATATTTCTTTTGTTTCGTTCCTGATGCAGCTTACCGATAAACACAGCAAAGTATTGATCGTAGGAGCCGGTCCCTCCGGGCTTATGATGGCAGCCCAACTACTACGTTATGGTATTCAGCCGGTGATCATCGATCATAAACAAGGACCAACAATACATTCCCAGGCTTTGGCGGTGCAGGCACGCACGCTTGAGATATACCGTCAAATGGGCATCGCTGAAAGAGCGGTATCCGAAGGCAAACGTTCAAAGGGATTGCAGTATTATGCTTACGGCAAAACACCGGCGACACTTGAATTGACAGATACCGGGCAAGGGCAAACACCATTCCCTTTTGTTTTGCTATTTGAACAAAACAAGAACGAACGTCTGCTGCTGGATTACCTGACTTCGCATGCCTGCCCCGTTTATTGGGCAACCTCGCTGGAGTCTTTGCACTACGAAAATAATACCGTTATAGCCAGGCTTAACCAGCAGGGTGGCATCCGGACTATAAATTGCGATTGGGTAATTGGCGCAGACGGTGCACATAGCACAGTGCGAAAGCAATTGCAGATACCTTTTTCAGGCGACACCTATGCTCAACAATTTTATTTGATCGATGCCGTTTTGGACAATTATCCGCAGGGTGATGACTATGTACAGATTTATCTGGATATAGAGCGTTTTGTGGGAATATTCCCGCTTCGTGACAAGCATTCTTACCGGATCATAGGAAATCTGCCAGATAACACCACAGAAAATATATCAGTAGATGAATTGATTCCCCGCATCGGTGCAATTACCCGATCGAATCTGAAAATTGTAAAAGAGAATTGGTTCACCACTTATAGATTGCACCACCGGATGGCTGATCGCTTCAGGGCAAACCGCTGCTTTCTGATCGGTGATGCGGCACATATCCATTCCCCCATTGGCGGTCAGGGGATGAATACAGGATTGCAGGATGGATATAATCTGGCATGGAAGCTGGCGGGCGTTATCAATGGAAACATGCATGAAAATATCCTGAATAGTTACGCAGAAGAACGCATGCCTGTCGCACGAACTTTATTATCTACTACAGACAGGGCTTTCCATATTGGTTTATCGGATAATTGGATCATAGAGAAATTTAAAAAACATATCTTACCGGCAGGGCTTCACTTTTTGTGGGGAAAACAAAACTTCAAAAATGCCTTTTTCAGGAGGCTTTCACAGACTAATATCAGCTATCGCGATAGCAGGATAAACCTTCATCTGGCAAAATCGGAAAAAATCAGGGCAGGTGACAGGATTCCGTTCATTGAAATTTATGATGAAAAAAAGAAAGAAGACACCGACCTGCACGTCTGGTGCAGTAAGCCTGGCTTTACCCTGATCATTTTAGGGCGATTTGACGATATGCTGCTCTTCAATATCGCTAAGTGGATAACAACCCGGTATGCCGGGATGCTTAATTTCTTTTACCTGCCACCTTCCGGAAAAAACTTAGCGGTTTTTGATGCCTTTGAAACCGACCCACACCGCGAAAAGGCAATTATTGTAAGGCCGGATATGCATATTGGTTATATGAATGATTTGGTGAGTATCAGTATGCTGGACAACTATTTAAAAAACGTTGCCGGGCTATTGTGATTGCGCGTCGTATATTTAACCACAGAGGAAGCAGAGAAAAAAACACCGAGGACACGAAGGCTTAAATTTTTTAACCGTGGATAGTTTCTTTTTTACCATAATTCTGAATCACCTGAGCTTCATAAGCTAAAAACTCTTTCCAGCGCTTATCCACATCAACCGAGCCGGCATATTTTTTTGCCAGGCGAATAAACATTGTGTAGTGCCCGGCCTCGCTGATCATCAATTCATGGTAAAAAGCTGATAATTGTTTATCGCTTATATTTTCAGACATTACTTTAAAACGCTCACAACTGCGCGCTTCGATCATAGCCGAAAATAGCAAACGGTCTACCAATTGTGTCTCGCGGCTGCCGCCATTTGGCAAAAACTTACGCAGTTCGTTCACATAATCATCTTTCCTTTCGCGGCCAAGTACAAAACCACGTTCCAGGATAATTTCATGTACTCTTTTAAAATGATCCATCTCTTCCTGAACCAGTGCCGTCATTTCCTGCACCAGATCTGAAAGATTGGGGTTTTGTACGATAAGTGTTATAGCATTACTTGCAGCTTTCTGCTCACAAAAAGCGTGATCGGTCAGTATCTCTTCGATATTGCTTTCTACCACGTTCTTTACCCAAAGCGGGTCGGTAGGTAATTGAAGTTTAAGGATGGTTCTTTCGCTCACAAGGCAAAAATAGCCTAATTAGGCGAAAGGAGAAAGGTTAAAGGAGAAAGGATAAAGGTTAAAGACGAAAGGTTAAGGGGGGAATGGTAAGGCAAGTTGTAGTTATCCCTGATGACCAATGCCTAATGCTAATTCTACCCCCAAAGGTCCATTTCTTTTTCCAGATCGTCGGCGGGGATGTATTGGTTAAGTACATGTTCATCGGCCTGCTCAATTTTGGCCATTAACAATACTTTATCGATCAGTTCTACTACATCGATATATTCGGGCATTTGGTTTACAAAATATTGTAATCTTTCTTTTGAGAGCTGCATAAATTCCGCCAGGTTAAGTATTGGTATTGTACGGTATGCTGCAAAAAAAGTTATAGGTTTTACCGTTAATTAACCTTTTCCATAAAGATTTTTGCTCTGTATGAATTCAAGCACCGGATCGGGTACAAAATATTGAATGTTCTTCTTCTCCGCCAGCGATTTGCGGATAAAGGAAGCCGAAAGCTCCATCAACGGTGTCATAGTAATAGTAACCGAAGGATGGTTAGCAAACTCGGCATTTTCGTACCCTGGTCGGGGGTAAACGTAAATGCGGTAATCGCGCAAAATCAGCTTATAATTTTTCCATTTATGGAGGGTTCCCAGGTTATCCGAGCCCATGATAATGGCAAATTCATGTTCAGGATATTTTTCTTTCAGGTGGGTCAGCGTATCAATGGTATAGGAAGGCTGCGGTAATCTCAACTCCACATCGCTTACTTTGATATTATTTGAGTTATCGGTAGCCAGTTTGGCCATCTCCAGCCTATCGTAGGTATTGATCAGGTCGCCGTACTTTTTTAACGGGTTTTGAGGCGATACCACCAACCAAACTTTGTCGAGGTCGGTATGGTTGGCCATGTAATTGGCAATAATTAAATGCCCGATGTGGATGGGGTTAAATGACCCAAATAAGAGACCAATTTTCATTTCAGTCCATGGTTAATAGTTCATAGATCATAGTAATCTGCTAAGCCTACAGAACCCCTTTCATGGCTCAAGGGAATGAGCCACCAACTATGGGCTTAATCAATTTTTGAGAAAATTCAGCACTAATTCTTCTGCCTCCGCACATGCCGTTTGAAGATCGTTATTTTTTAGGATAATATCAAATTGCGGTGCATAATTCATTTCTTTTGCTGCTTTCTCAAAGCGTTCCTGCAATTTTTCCGGACTATCCGTCCCCCTGCCCGCCAAACGCTGTTTCAAAACCTCCAATGATGGTGGTTGAACAAATATCGCCAATGCCGATCCGTCGTACTTTCTTTTCAGGTGCAGGCCACCTTCCACATCAATATCAAATATTACCACCTTATCTTCCTGCCAGATACGCTCTATTTCGGTACGCAGCGTTCCGTAAAAAGTTCCGGTGTAAACCTCTTCAAATTCAACAAAATGTTTTTTGGCAATTCGGTGTAGAAACTCTTCTTTCGAGATAAAATAATAATCTGACCCATCCTTTTCGTCGCCCCGTGGCTTACGGGTAGTCGCCGATATCGAAAACTCAAGCTGAGGTATTTTTTTAAGCAGGTGTTGCACAATAGTTGTCTTTCCTGCGCCCGAGGGGGCTGAGAATATGATGAGTTTTCCTTCTTTCATTTGTTGCAAGGTTGTAATGTTGGAAGGTTGAAAGGTTCTAAATCATTGGCGTTACAGTAACATTCCAACTTTACAGCATTTCAACCTTTCAACTTTACAAAACGTTCAATAATTGTTCTTTGATCTTTTCCAATTCTTCCTTCATGCCAACAACCAGTTTCTGAATATTGGCATCATTGGCTTTTGAGCCTATAGTATTGATCTCGCGGCCAATTTCCTGGGAAATGAAACCCAGCTTTTTACCATTGGCATCGGCGTTTTTAAGGGTTTCCAAAAAGTAATCGCAATGTGTCTTAAGGCGAATTTTTTCTTCCGTAATGTCCAGCTTATCAATATAGTAGATCAACTCCTGTTCAAACCTGTTCTGGTCAATAGCATCCCGGTTAACGGCTTCAATCAAAAACTGGTTAAGGCGCTCCCTGATCACTGGCACCCTTTTAGGTTCTTCCACTTCAACCAATTCCAGGTTTTTAACGATGATGCCTATACGGTATTTAATATCTTGTTCAAGTACATTCCCTTCATCCGCTCTGAAACGCTGAAAATTGGTCAGTGCTTGTTGAAATGCCTTTTCAACAACCTTCCATTCATCTTCAGAAATGGTTTCCTCTTCATATTTAACAACTTCAGGTAAACCAAGTGCCAGTTGAAAAAGGTTTGCAACCGGTTCATTCAGTTCGGTACTTACCGTTTTTAATTGTTCAAAATAGTGTTTTAACAACTCCTTGTCTATACCCGCAGCTTTTACTGTCGAGTCTGCTTTTTCGACATTGATAGATAGGTTAACCTTCCCACGTTCAATTTGCTTATTACATTCGTTACGAAGCTGGAATTCCTTTTCTGAGAATGATTTGGGTATGCGTAATCCCAATTCAAGGAATTTACTGTTCAGGGATTTGATCTCAACGGTATACTTGGTATTTCCCGAATCAAAAACGGCTATGCCGTACCCTGTCATTGATTTTAACATGTGCAAAGATAGTTCTTTAGTCGGAAAGTCGGTAAGTCCGCAAGTCCGCAAGAAAAACTTTCCGTCTTTCCGACTTCCGGGCTTCCGTGCTTAAACATCTTTAACATCTTTTCACAATTCTAACCACACATATTTGTTAGTTTTGTGCTTGATTATGAGGTTCATTCAATCATTTGTATGCATAGCAGTAGTTGTTTTCGGCTTCTGCGATAGTGCCCTGGCTCAGCCGGGGCTGAAAATAAATGGCTACATTTTCAGGACGGGCTCTGATGGCAGGATATCTCAGGCTTTGATAACCGATTTAAATAATAAAAATGTGATGATGAGCGACGATCTGGGCATGTTCAGTATTGTTACTGCTATAGGTGATACCTTATTGATCACAAAAAAAGAATATGCACCCTTTAAGATAAGAGTAGATAGCAAAGCCGACCTGATGATTGGTTTGCAACCGATGCTTGCTTTGAAGGAAGTAAAGATAGTTGGTCAAACAAAAAAGCAGGAACTGAAAGAGGTAATGAAGCAATATAACAGCAAAGGCATTTTTAACCAGGGAAATTCATTGCCAGTTTGGGAGTTTCTTAATTCTCCGTTAACAGGCTTGTACAACATATTTGGCAAAGGACCAAGAGACGAAAGACATTTTGCTGAATATGCGAAAGCTGAACTGCAAAATACAGCCGTTGACAAAAGATATACCAAAGACCTGGTAAAGAACATTACCAAATTGCCAGACGAAGAAGTAACCAAATTTATGCTGCTCTATACCCCCTCCTATCAGGACATTGAGGAATGGAACGATTACCAATTGATTAGTTATATCAAGAAAAACCTATCTTTTTATAAAAGAAATAAAAGCCATTCGCAGCAAATTTTTCAGCCAACCAGTAAAACTGAATAAGATCACCTGCCGGAAAAGAGGTTTATTTGGGAGCAGAAGAGATTGAAATTAAATTGAAAGCGCTTCACATGCCTTTTCAGCAGCCAATTTTTCTGCATTTTTCTTGTTGAATTCTTTACCTGAACCCATAATTTCGCCATCGATCAATACCTGTACGGTAAATAGTTTGTTACTCTCACCTTCCTTATTCTCAACCAGTTCAAAGGTTATATCTCTGGCATGTCGCTGGCACCATTCAATCAATTTGCTTTTAAAATTGGTCTCGGTTTGCTCGAGTTTGTGGATATCAATATGGGATTTAATGATATGATTGATGAGAAAGTTGCGGGTAAAATCATAACCTTTATCAAGGTAAACGGCGCCCACAAGCGCTTCAAACGCATCGCCCAGCAGAGAACTTTGCCGGGTTGAGTTAACCATACGGGTATCGTACTGAATCAGTTGTTCAAAACCAAGCTTACGTGCAAGCTGGTTTAAATTTACCCGGTTTACTATCTTGGAACGAAGTTCGGTCAAAAACCCTTCGTCTTCATATGGGTATAATTTAAAAAGCACCTCGGCCACTACGCTGCCCAGCACAGCATCGCCTAAAAATTCCAGCCGCTCGTTGCTGTTCTTAATACCATTTTTAAGACTTTGTGCCACAGATTTATGGCGGAATGCAAGCCGGTATAACGACAAATTGCCTGGCACAAAGCCAAGCAAATTCTTTAACGACTTAACATATTTTCTATTAGGCGATAGATATAGCTTATAGAACCTACTGATCGGCATCCAGGGAAATTAATCTTGGTATTTCTTAAATATCACTGAAGCATTATGACCGCCAAAGCCAAAGCCATTGCTTTGAGCCACTCTAACTATCCGCTTTTGAGCTTTATTGAACGTAAAATTAATTTTAGGATCAAAAGCCGGATCATCCGTAAAGTGGTTGATGGTTGGCGGAATAATATCATTCTTTATAGCCAAAATTGCGGCTATAGCTTCAACGGCACCAGCTGCACCAAGTAAATGGCCAGTCATTGATTTGGTTGAGCTGATATTGATACGATAAATATCGTCGCCGAAGGTATCTTGTATAGCCTTCACTTCCTGCGGGTCACCAATTGGGGTAGATGTACCGTGTACATTCACATAATCAATTTCCGAAGTAGTGATACCGGCATCCTGCAATGCAGCCCGCATTACCAATGCCGCGCCCAAACCTTCAGGGTGTGGAGCTGTCATGTGGTAAGCATCGGCACTCATGCCTCCGCCAATCATTTCGGCATAAATTTTTGCACCGCGAGCTTTGGCGTGTTCTAATTCTTCAAGAATAATGGTACCAGCACCTTCACCTGCAACGAAACCATCGCGATCAAGATCAAATGGGCGTGATGCCGTGGCCGGATCATCATTACGGGTAGACAACGCATGCATTGCATTGAATCCACCGATACCAGCTTCATTGATAATCGCTTCGGAGCCACCTGTTATAAACATGTTGGCTTTACCCAGGCGAATATAATTGAAGGAATCAATCAGTGAATTATTAGAAGATGCGCAAGCAGAAACGGTTGTAAAATTAGGTCCGCGCAATCCATATTTAATAGAAATATGGCCGGGAGCAATATCCGCAATCATTTTGGGAATGAAAAAAGGATTGAAGCGTGGTGTTCCGTCTCCCTTGGCAAATGCAGTTACTTCATCCAGGAAGGTTTTTAAACCTCCGATACCTGAACCCCAAATTACGCCGATACGATTAACATCGAGCTTGCTGAAATCAAGCCCGGCATCTTTTACCGCTTCCTCGGTCGAAAATAAGGCGTACTGCACAAACGGATCAAGTTTGCGGGCATCTTTTCGGCCTAAAAATGCATCGGCGTCAAAGTTCTTTACCTCACAAGCAAACTTGGTCTTGAAATTTGTGGTATCAAAACTTTTAATGGGGGCAGCGCCACTCACTCCATTGATCAGGCCCTCCCAATATTCGGGGATGCTGTTTCCAATAGGAGTAAGTGCCCCAAGCCCGGTTACAACAACTCTTTTAAACTCCATTTAATAAAGATGGGGGAGCTTATTTAACGTTTTTTTCAAGGTAAGCGATAGCCTGGCCTACAGTACCGATAGTTTCTGCCTGATCGTCAGGTATAGCCACGTTAAATTCTTTTTCAAATTCCATGATTAATTCCACGGTATCTAACGAGTCTGCACCAAGATCATTGGTGAAGCTAGCCTCAGGTGTAACTTCACTTTCGTCAACACCCAATTTTTCTACGATAATAGCTTTTACTCTTGAAGCGATATCAGACATACTTTTGATGGTTTAATGATTAATAAAAATTCTGTGCAAAGAAAGATAAATTCTATCAAATATCAAATCTAAAAACTTTTGTAATACAACTAACAATATTTTATTACTGAAGGATCGATTCGTATTTTTGACGCGGTAAAATTAGTGATTTTGAACAGGAAAACATTAAAGTTTGAGATCGATCTCGATTTTGTACTAATCGCTATAACAACTTCACTGCGCGATTACCGCACTTGCCATTATATCAATAAACGCCTGAATTTCGGTTTTACTAAAAGCCCCGACCTTGAATTACACCTTATTAACGGCGCAGGGCCGGCCTATTTTTCGTTATATGAATACAATTGGGAAGCCAGTGAAACCGACTTTTATTTTATTGCAAACAAGGGCTCGGACGGCTACCTGATACCGGAAATGCGCAAAGTTGATTTTTTTATTATGATCAAAAATTATATCACCGATAACGAACTTGAAAAGGTGCTGGCCGAGCTTAATAAGATCCAGGAAATTGTTGCCGCCGTAAAGATTGATCCAAAAAAAATTAAATCACGGGAAAATCTGTTATTTTAGCCCCGAAATTTAGAAGTGTATCTGTAACACTAATTTGTTACTTTAATATAGAGCCTTTTTTTAACCTAGTATATATGAAATTATCTTACAACCGTACCAAAATTGTAGCAACAATGGGGCCGGCATCAACCAATAAGGACGTTTTATGGTCCATGATCAAGGCTGGTGTAAATGTTTGCCGACTCAATTTTTCGCACGGCCGACCCGAGGATCATCAAACAACTATTGATACAATTCGCGAGATCAACGAGCAATATAAAGTAAATGTGGGCATTCTGGCCGATTTACAGGGCCCAAAGATCCGGATCGGATTGGTAAAAGACGGGGGTATTCACCTGGTAAACGGCAAACGCATCAATATTACAACGCACGAATGTATTGGCGATGATAATAATATCTATATAACCTACGATACCTTCCCACAAGATGTACAGGCGGATGAAGTTATTTTGCTGGATGACGGCAAGATTCAGATGCGTGTTATTGAAACTAACAGAAAAGACACTGTTGTTTGCGAAGTAGTTCACGGTGGTATTCTTACATCACGTAAAGGTGTTAACCTGCCAAATACCAAGGTATCCATCCCAAGTTTAACGGAAGAAGACCTGGTAAATCTGCAATTTGCGCTAAAAAATGATGTGGAATGGATCGGACTTTCTTTTGTTCGTAACACAGAAGATATTATAGACCTGAAACGCATCATTGCCGAAAGCAATAAAAATGCACGTGTAATAGCTAAAATAGAAAAGCCTGAAGCCATAGATAATATAGATGGCATTATTGCTGCTACTGATGGTGTAATGGTTGCCCGCGGCGATCTGGGTGTTGAAATGCCCCTGGAAGAAGTGCCATTATTACAAAAAATGATCGTGCGTAAATGTCGTGCTGCCTCAAAACCTGTTATTGTAGCTACACAAATGCTCGAGTCCATGATCACTACCCCCCGCCCTACGCGTGCGGAAGTGAACGACGTGGCCAACTCGGTTCTTGACGGAGCTGATGCGGTGATGTTAAGCGGTGAGACTTCGGTTGGCGAATTCCCGCTGATCGTTATTGAGACCATGGCTAAGATCGTGAAGAACGTTGAAGAACTGGGTTATCCGTTCAATACAACCCTCGAACCTGAGTTTCCGGCCGATCCGGCAAATTACCTGAGCGATGCGCTTTGCGGTTCGGCGGTTTACCTGGCTGAACATACCAATGCAGTGGGTATCGTATCCATGACAGTTTCTGGATATACTGCCTTTGAAATATCAAGTCACCGCCCTAAAGCAGGCACTTACATATTTACATCAAACAAAAACCTGCTGAATGCGCTAAGCCTGGTTTGGGGCGTAAAAGCATTTTATTATGACAAGCTGGAGAGCACCGATCAAACCATAGCCGACGTTAATAATATACTCAAAACAAATAACCTGATCGAAGTAGGTGATGTTGTGATCAATACCGCTTCGGTGCCGATTACTAAAAAGGGCAAAACCAATATGCTGAAGGTTTCGGTTGTAGAGTAATTGGTTGGAAGGTTGCAACGTTGAAATGTTGGAACGTTGGTTCCATGAATGACAAATTAAAAGGCCGTCTCATAAGTTAATTATGGGGCGGTTTTTTTATTTGTGTACGATTTCGACGAAGGTTTGGAGGAAAAATGTCATCAAGCCGTTTCGGATCGTTGTTTTTATAGCCTGCGTTAAAAAAAAACCCATAAAGGCCCTTTTTATCAGGCTTTCCTCTTTCTAAGGTTATGCGCTATTGATAACTACCTGTCTTGTCCTGAAATAGGTTTACACAAGGTCTTGTCCGCTTTTTGGTTGTCAGTAAACAAAAATGGAGAGATATTCTAAGGTCTACAAGAGTAAATGGCAAAGCAAGTACAGTGACGAATTCAAACGTAAGGTATGTCGGGAATATTTGTACTGTAGTTTGCAACTACAGTACATTTCATTAACTTTACTCAACGCTCCCGCGAGTTTAGCGTAGCGTAACTCGTGGTTTTGTACACGGCCAGCTTTTAGCTTGCACAGTTAAATCCTGAAAATGCTCCCTTTTTTCACGGGCTTTGGCATCGCGTATCAAGCCATCAAGAGCGTAGAGGATACTGTCCCTGTCAGGTTCAAAAAGCGAGTTGAGATCATTCCGGCTAACATTTCCAATACTAATACTACAACCAATACAACCAGTATAACTACTGCAACAAAAACTCCCCCTAATACACCCTCGCCTTACAAGCTTTTTTTATCAAACGGCTGCGGCGGGTAAAATAATAATCCCAATAAATTCCTACTAACTTCATATCCGTAATTTTTGGTTATTAATTATATGAGTCTATAACGTACCAATGGTTTAATTATTTCTAAACTTTTTAATTAACAAGTTAATTTTTAAGTCGAAATTACTGTTTTAAATATCATTTCGGTATATCCTCAAAAACATAGCAAAATTAAGCGAAAAGTTTGGTTAAATTTTTCATTTTTTAGTTTTCCACAGCTACAATATACTGTTAAACAGTCATTTAAAGCAAACAACTAATAATAATGAGCACTGACTCCACAGGGTGTGGAAAAAAGCAAATTGAATCGGGTGATAATGAATAATAAATTTGATTAAAAACCCCTAAGGATTTTTTAACGCTATAATAACATATTAGATACATAACAATGGGCAAGAACTCCTCAAAAAAAATGGCCGGTGCCGGCGGAAAAGGACTGGAGGTGCAGAGACACTTCAGCAAAGACGGAAAGAACGTTTACGATCTCTTTAATTATGAGAAACGTTCATCAGTGATACGCAACCCCTCGGGTGATGCGGTATTTGAAATGAAGGATGTTGAAGTGCCTGCGTCATGGTCGCAGGTAGCTACAGATATTCTCGCCCAAAAATATTTCCGTAAGGCTGGGGTTCCCCAACCCGATGGCACTACGGGTTCTGAAAAAAGCATTAAACAGGTAGCTCATCGTATGGGCAATTGCTGGAAAGACTGGGGTATGCGCTATGGCTATTTCGCATCAGCAAAAGATGCAGAAATATTTTATGACGAGATCGTATATACGATCGTAGGTCAACTAGCCGCACCAAACTCGCCGCAATGGTTCAATACAGGTCTTCATACCTCCTACGGCATTACAGGAAAGCCGCAGGGGCATTATTATGTTGACCCGGTTACCGAAGTGCTTAGCAAATCTACCTCGGCTTACGAACGCCCGCAGCCGCATGCTTGTTTCATCCTGTCGGTTGAGGACGACCTGGTGAACGAAGGTGGTATCATGGACCTTTGGGTTCGCGAAGCCCGTATCTTTAAATATGGCTCGGGAGTAGGCACCAACTTCTCAAGGATACGTGGAGAAAGTGAAAAATTATCTGGCGGGGGCTATTCATCCGGTCTGATGTCGTTCCTGAAAATAGGTGACCGCGCAGCCGGCGCAATCAAATCAGGCGGTACTACCCGCAGGGCAGCCAAAATGGTTTGTCTTGACCTTGACCACCCCGAAATTGAAGGTTTTGTAAACTGGAAAGTTGAAGAAGAAAAGAAAGTTGCTGCTTTGATCGCAGCTGGCTATTCATCCGATTATGAAGGTGAAGCATACCGTACGGTATCCGGACAAAACTCCAATAACTCTGTTCGTATCCCTAACGAATTTTTCCATGCCCTGAATTCGGGGAAAGACTGGGAACTTAAAGGCCGGATGAACGGTAAAACTGTAAAATCTATCTCTTCACAGAAATTATGGGATGATATCGCATTTGCAGCCTGGGCCTGCGCCGATCCCGGCGTGCAGTATGACAGCACCATCAACGAGTGGCATACCTGCCCTGAAGGCGGTCGCATCAATGCTTCCAACCCATGCTCGGAATATATGTTCCTTGATAATACGGCATGTAACCTTGCTTCTATCAACCTGGCGCACTTCTTTGATAAAGAGACCCGCGTATTTGATGTAAAAGGTTTTGAGCATGCCTGCCGGATCTGGACCATCGTATTGGAAATTTCTGTATTGATGGCACAATTCCCTTCAAAAGAGGTTGCACAACTTTCATACGATTACCGCACACTAGGTTTAGGTTATGCTAACCTTGGCTCAGCGCTGATGGTGAATGGTATTCCTTATGATAGCGATAAAGCACGTGCCATCGGTGGTGCTATCACTGCTATCATGACCGGTACTGCTTATGCTACTTCGGCTGAAATGGCCCGCGAACTGGGTCCGTTCCGCCGTTATGAGGACAATAAAAAACACATGTTACGTGTTATGCGTAACCACCGTTATGCTGCCTATAACTCGATCGAGAATTATGAAGGCCTGGAAATATTGCCTCCGGGAATTGATCCAAAATATTGCCCTGACTATTTGTTATCTGCTGCATGTAACGCATGGGATAAAGCAGTTGAAATGGGCGAACAGCACGGCTACCGCAACGCACAAACTACCGTTATAGCACCAACAGGAACAATTGGTCTTGTTATGGATTGCGATACTACCGGTATTGAGCCTGATTTTGCACTGGTTAAATTCAAAAAACTTTCGGGTGGTGGTTACTTTAAGATCATCAACCAGGCTGTACCAGAAGCTTTACAAAACCTCGGTTATCAGGAGCATGAGATCACTGCGATCGTTAACTACGCCAAAGGTGCTGCAAGTTTAAATAACGCTCCACATATCAATATCGATAGCCTTATTGCTAAAGGTTTGACTGAATCTGATCTTGAAAAATTAGAAAAAGCAGTTGTTTCAGCATTTGAGATCGGCTTTGCATTTAACGTTTGGACACTTGGAGAAGACGTATTGAAACGCATTGGTTTTACACCTGAGCAATACAATGCGCCCGACTTTAACCTGTTACGCGGACTAGGATTTACCAGAAAGCAAATAGCAGAGGCTAATGAATATGTTTGTGGTACCATGACAATAGAAGGTGCACCATTCCTGAAAAAAGAACACTATCCTATTTTTGATTGCGCAAACAAATGCGGTGCAATTGGCGAGCGTTATATTCACGCACACGGCCACATTAAAATGATGGCAGCTGCTCAGCCTTTCTTATCAGGCGCAATTTCAAAAACCATCAACTTACCTAACGAAGCTAAAGTTGAAGAAATAAAAGATTGCTACGAACTGTCATGGACACTTGGTTTGAAAGCCAATGCGCTTTACCGTGATGGTTGTAAATTATCGCAGCCTTTATCAACCAAGTCTGACAAAAAAGAGGATGCAGAAGAAAAACTGGAAACTGTTGAGGAAGTTTTAGGCGAAGCCGCTAACGTAAAATTAAGCGACCTTACTCCAGAACAAGTGCTTGAAGCTGCGATAGCTATCATGGAGAAATCTAAAGACACGCACTTCATGCGTCAGTTGTCGCGCGTGGTTCAGAAAAAGAGCCTGCCATACAAACGTCGCGGTTATACCCAAAAAGCAAGTATCGACGGACAAACGGTATTCGTTCGCACGGGAGAATACGAAGATGGAACTTTGGGCGAGATCTTTGTGGATATGCACAAAGAAGGTCAACTTTCCGTTCATTGATGAACTGCTTTGCAATTGCAGTTTCAGTAGGCTTGCAATATGGTGTTCCGCTGGAAGAATATGTAGAGAAATTCACTTTCACTCGTTTCGAACCAGCTGGTATGGTGATCGGTCACGCTAATATTAAGAGCGCTACCTCTATCATCGACTATATTTTCAGGATGCTTGGTTATGAATACCTTGACCGTAGCGACCTGGTGCATGTAATTACCGAACAAAATGTTATTACTGGCAATCCGCAGCTTGTTGACGAAGATGTAAATACTGATGAGACCAATGTTTACCAGCCTGCAAAAACTGTTTCTGCAGATACCGGCAGCACCAGCAGCAAAAAGAGCCTGAGTCTGGACCTTAGCATGGGTGTGCAAAGTGATGCTCCTTCATGTAATGTTTGCGGACATACTACAGTACGCTCAGGCACTTGCTATAAGTGTTTGAATTGCGGCAACTCGATGGGATGTTCCTAGTGAGGTTAAAGGAATGGGTAGTGCGGAATGCCAATTGCGGAATGTGAAAGGTAAAAGGTGAAAGGCTAAAGGTGAAGGGTGAAAGTAATGCGGAGTGCGGAATGCCAATTGCGGAATGGGGGAGGTGAAAGGCGAAAAGTGAAAGGTGAAAAGGGCTAGAAGCTTGTCCTTTGAAGATAACTAACCGATAGATTGACGTTTCTGTTCAGTTTTATAATGGTTAATGTGTGCGAGTCCTGCCCCTTTCTGGGGTAGGGCTTTTTTATTTTATATCAGCAAAAAGCTGCTGCCAGAAATATTACGAAACAAAAAGAGCCCCGAAATTCGGGGCTCTTAATTTATACTGGTTTAATCAGTTTACTTAGTGAGACATTGGCTCTTTAACATCGCTGGTATGTTCTTCCAAACCATCTTTAAAAACATGGGTAGGAGTACTTGTTAAAGGCGAACCATCTACGAAGATCCCAAGCAGGAATAATAAAGCGCCAAAAATTAATTGTGGTGCAAAAATTTCGTCGGTATAGGCATATAAAAAAGGTGTCGCAAACAAAAACGAACCTACGATAACATCAATAAAAGCGTGCATAGAAACAGGGAACACTTTTAGAATACCCCACTCGTGTTTACTGAATATGGCCATAATCAATTGCAGCCAGCCTAAATACAAAGGCAATAAAAATGATGCTCCATGTTGATCTTTAAAACCAAACAACCATGGCGAAAAGATCATTGTAAGTGCCAGGGCGTAGTTAAAAAACCCATAAACTTTAGTGGAGATGAAAGGCTTCATATGCTATTTAATTTAATGGCGCTAAATTAAGTTTTATTCCGAATGTTTACAAAGCAATTCATACGCTTTGTAAAATAATACCTTAGGAGTAGCTTAAAACAGTTATCCAGCTATCTTACTTTTAAATATCTTAGCGGAAATAAAGGAAAATAAACCTAAAATAAGACCAAATAACACACCATAAATTGGGGCCATTAAAACCATCAAGAGCCTGGGATGATTACTCAAAGGCAAACTTTCGGTCATTTTAGCTATATCAGGATGATGTGCGGTATAGGTACTGTAAAATATAACGTGTATCGATGTGATCCAAACACTATTGACCAGACTAACAATAAAGCCATGCAAAAAATACCGGCCACCAGCTGCTTTGGCAATAACGGTACCGCAAAAGGCAAAGATCACCAGCCAAAATAAAAACTCAAAATTCTGCGGTATAAGTGAAATAGTGCCGAAAGCCATGATCAGGCCAAAAACCGACAATTGAAAAATTAGTTTCCAGTTCATGCTTTCAATGCTTTTATTTAAATTTTAATGTTTGGCAGCGGCTTTGGCTTTAAAAGCTTTTTTAGATTCTATCAGTATAACCCCATTTAGCGCTTTGGTACCATAAAGGGTAAAATAGTTGCTTTCCTTGGTAATAGCACGCAAAACTTTTACACTCTGTATATCATCGGCCGTAATAGCATTTAAACCATCTATTACTTTGCCATCCAGCAAATAAAGCGCATTTGTTTGAAAATCAAAATCATCAGCCCTAACCAGGCTAGTTGTTTTGCTCAAACTGTCTACGTTATTGTTGCTTTTATTATTTACAGGTTGTTGTTCAATGTCCTTGTAGGCATAAGTAACTTTGGTAAGTGTATCTGATTCGGTTTTTAAACTAACCAGGTTAAAAATGATAGGCAAGGTATAGCGTACCCTAACCGGGCGGCCATTTTGGTATCCGGGTTGCCATTTGGGCGATAATTTAAGTACCCTTATTGCTTCTTCCGCTGCCCCGAAACCTATATCTTTCAAGGCCCTGATGCCCGAAAGCGAGCCATCTTTTTCAACTGTCATCGTAATAAATACCCTACCCTGCACATTCTGCCGTACCATTGCGTCAGGGTATTGCAGATTTGCAGCCAAAAACTGGTAAAAATTCCGCATTCCACCTTTAAATTCGGGCTCTTGCTCAACTGATAAGAAGATAGGATCAGCAAACAGCCCCTGGGTCTGATGTCCCTTAAGACCAGTTAATCCGTGCCCGGTTGATGTGACCCATATACTGGCCGGCCGTTCGATCGACCTGGAAACAAGCGTTTCATGCTGCTTCACTTTAGTAGTAATACCAGACGATGGCGACAATAACAATTCATCAGGACTGCTGTTAAAAAGCCTGACCGTATGCGATTTTAAAACTGCAGCTGAAGACAAGACCAGCATCAGCATGAACAGCGGTGCCGAAAGTCCATATTTAACTAAAGCCCGATATTTTGAACGATTTTTATCCAGCATCATGATACGCCTTTTCAATAAACTCTGATTATAAAAAGGTGTCACGAGTTGATTGGCTGGTGTTTTAAGCGTCTGACTTAACAAAAGAAGTGCGTATTCAGCTTTGGTTGTTCCATTTCTTACAGCCTGCAAATCGGCGATATATTCGTGGATATGCTTGATCCCGCGTTTATACAGATAAACAATTGGATTAAACCAGTTAACAATGGCTATTAACTCGATCAGCATTACATCGGCAGAGTGCCATTGCCTTGCATGAACTTTTTCGTGCTCAACAATAATATCCCGGCCTTCGAGCTTACTGCCCAGGCTAATTCTTTTGAAAAATGAAAATGCAGTTGTTTCTTCGGGTTGATCGATCATTCTGCGGAGAGAGATCAGCTGACTAACTAGCCTGAGCGTCAATATACCAGCTACTAAACCGTAAACAATAAGCAAAAAAGTCTCAGGCGAAACATGATATTCTTCAATTGTTTTGAGCTGATAAATCGAGATCGGCTTTGAGTAAACGTTTATAGTCTGCTGAACTTTCTGGGTAATAAATAACCTGCTGATCCATTGGGAATGGATAAGGGGAATAAAAAATGACAATAACGAACTGATTACCAAATATCCCCTGTTCAGATTAAAAAAAGTTTCTGAACGTAGCAATACGGCGTAGAATCCGTAAAACAATACGAGGTAAATATTAACCAACAACAAGTATTGCCACCAGATCATGGTTTTGGTATTATTTATCTTTGAGTTGTTCTATCAACTTTAAAATCTCATCTGCTTCTTTCAGATCTATCTTTTCTTTTTTCACAAAAAAGGAGAACATCCGTTTTACCGAATTATCGAAATACCCGTTCAGGAGCTTGTCTGTCGCAAAGCCCTGATATTGTTCTTTACTGATAATTGGGAAATACTCATGGCTTTTGCCATAAGCAATATGGTCAACAAATCCCTTGGTTTCAAGTATCCTTACAAAGGTTGATACCGTATTATAAGCGGGTTTCGGTTCAGGTAAAGCATCTATCAGGTCCTTTACAAAGCCCTTTTTAAGCTGCCATAGCACTTGCATGATCTGTTCCTCAGCCCTTGTTAACTCCTTTATTTCCATTTCTTATATTGTCGTTTGGGGTTTAATCAATTAAAAAGGCAGGCTAATCTAAATTATAACTTTATTTTTAAAGATGCAACTAATGCCTTAGTTTTTCTGCAAATAAAAAAACCTCCATTTTCAGGAGGTTTTTTAAATTTTCAAGTGATACTTTTTGATGTCTTACTGTGCTTTTGGTAATTCGGAACGTGGGATCTGTTCATCACGCTGCGAAGTGTTAAACACGAAGGTAGCAACAATGGTAGCTGCTTGTTTCAGATCATCTTCAACCAGGCGTTCGTAAGTATCCTGGTTTGAATGGTGGGTACGAGTCCCATAATCCATTGGGTCCTGAATAAACTGGAAACCGGGTATACCAACTGCTGCAAATGAAAGGTGGTCAGTACCACCGGTATTGCTGATGGTAACAGTACCGGCGCCCAGGTCCTTGAATTGTTCCAACCATTGTTTAAATATAGGCCGGGCAGCCGAATCGCCCTGAAGATAAATACCACGAATTTTTCCTGTACCATTATCCAGGTTATAGTAAGCCGAAACCTTTGCCTGATCGGGTTTAAGCTGCATCGTTTTAGGATCACCAAAATGGTTGAGTACGTAATAGCGTGAACCGAACAGACCTTGTTCTTCCGAGCTCCACAAACAAATTCTGATCGTCCTTCTTGGTTTAAAATTAATGGCTTTAAGTATCCGCATTGCTTCGAGCATCACGGCACTTCCGGCACCATTATCGGTAGCTCCGGTTCCTGCGTGCCATGAGTCAAGGTGTCCACCAATGATCACCAATTGTTCTTTCAATTTTTTATCTGTTCCCGGAATTTCACCAACTACATCGTATCCCTGCAAGTCATCTGTAAAAAATTGTGTTTTGATATCAGCTTCCATTTGCACTTTGATGCCAGCTTTTACAAGGCGTAAAATGCGCAGATAATCTTCGCTGCTGGTTTCCAACTCTGGTGCCACAGCCTTAGCAGTGTCGGCAAATGAGGCGCCATTACTGGTAAAAACGGTGCCTTGTGTGCCCCGACCCTGGCTGAGTATCAGGCCAACATTTTCCTTTTGTAAAAAAGCGCTTATTGCAGTACGCAAAGCTCGCAAACGCATAAATTGCGACATTTGAGGATTTGGCGCTGCGATACGGCGAGGCGTTGCCGGCGGTGCAACAGCCTTCTCCATTTTATCAAGTTCGTCATCTGTATAACGTGTCAGATCTGGCTTCGTTCCCCCTGCCAGGGTAGTTGACTTTGTGTCGAATATAACGATCTTGCCAGCCAGCTGTCCTTTGTATTTATCGAAATCGGCAGTAGTATCGATTTTAACCAGTACCACGTCGCCTTTGATTTCACCGTTGGTTCCAGGCGTCCAGGCTTTAGGAATTGCTATGATAGCATGATAATAGGGAACGGTGATAGCTGCATAGTTTTTCTGAACTTCCCAACCCTTACCAAATTTACCCCATGGTTCGCGAGCTGCGTTTACCAGTCCCCAGGTTTTAAGCTGGTCTACTGCCCAATCCTGTGCACGTTTTAATCCTGGCGAGCCCGCGAGGCGAGGCCCTGCAACATCCGTCAAATAAAATGCGGTCTCCATCACTTTGGAGTGATTAAGTCCTTCGTCCCGGATTTTTTGGAGCGTTGCCGGGTCACCCTCCTGCTGTGCAAAAACAGACCCCGTTATGGCAAAAGCAAATAAGGTAGAAAATAGTAGTTTTCGTTTCATGGTTTGTTCAGTTAATCGTTGATGAATAAACAAACTTATTTATTTTAGCGCTAATTTTCCGGGCACCCATTTAACAAATTTGTTACAAGTTTTGCCCCTGAAATCTATAATTAGTTAAAAATATAACGGTCATGATCGAAACTGCAGTCCCAATTTTAGCCTCGCTCAATGCAGATGAAACTATAAATTTCTACACCGAAAAACTGGGTTTCAACTTAGTTGCTAACTGGGATGGCTATCTCATCTTTGGAAAAGACAAAATACAAATTCACTTGTGGCCCTGCAACGACCCTGAAATTCCTAAAGCAACCGGATGTTTCCTCAGGGTGACCGGCATTGACCATATCTATGCCCAATACGAACCTATTGGTATCGTTCATCCCAATGGAAAACTAGGTATAAAACCCTGGCGCATGAAGCAATTTAGTGTGCTCGACAATAATGGAAATATTATAAACTTTGGCGAGGAGATCAAATAACAAGAAGGTTTTACAGATCAAATCATCACTTTTTTTGAAACTCAGACCAATAACATGAATACTAAATTTATAATGACCGCAAGCGTATTGTTTCTTGCAACAATAGGTTTGGGACTGACTTTCTTTCCAATCGAAATATCAAACTACCTGAATTTGGGGTTCCAGCAATTCATTGTAATAACGCTCCAATTAATGGGAGGTTTATATTTCGGATTCGCTATGTTGAATTGGATGGCAAAGGATGGCGCAATTGGCGGTATCTATAACAAACCGCTGGTTACAGCCAACCTTTCTCATTTTATGATAGGCGGCCTTGCCCTATTAAAATACCTTGCACACGACCCAGGAAAGCCCGGTATACTTTGGTTATTGGCGGCTATCTATACCATTTTTGGTATTGTATTCGGTGTTTTGTTTGTGCGTACTCCAACTAAATAATCGGCAGAAATATTTCGCTAATTCATCAGCAGTTTGTAGCCTCTGCCGTGTACATTGATGATCTCTACAGTGGGGTCATCCTTTAAATATTTTCTGATCTTACTCAAAAAAACATCCATACTGCGCCCATTGAAATAGTTATCATCATGCCAGATATTTAGTAATGCTTCTTCACGGGTAAGAACATCATTTTTTCTCAGGCATAGCAAACGCAACAATTCTGCCTCCTTGGTCGACAACTTTTGCTGGGTATTGCCAATTGCTATCAGTTGGGTTGTATAATCGAACTGGTAATTCCCAATTTTAAACAATGTCTGCTTTTCTTCTTCACTTTTCTCCGAATTACTGACCCTTTTCAGTAAAGCGTTAATGCGTAACAAAAGCTCCTCGATGCGAAAAGGCTTGGTTATATAGTCATCGCCACCAAGATTAAAGGCCTGGGTTTTGTCTTCAATCATTCCCTTGGCAGTCGCAAAAATAATCGGTACTTTTTCATTGATGCGCCTGATTTCTTTACCCAAGGTAAAACCATCTTTTCGTGGCATCATTACATCCAATATCAGCAAGTCGAAATTGTGTTTGGTAAACGTGCGCAAACCTTCTTCACCATCCTTACATAAAATTACATCAAACTTACCCTTTAGCTGCAGGTAATCCTGCAAAAGCAGCCCGAGGTTTGGGTCATCCTCCACCAGTAATATTTTCTTCATTCTGTTTAATTTATGTGGTGTGGAATTTCAATTCAAATTCCGAGCCTTTTTCTCTTTCAGACTTAACGCTGATAGAACCATTCAGTTTTTTTACGATGGTATTAACGTAACTTAAGCCCAAACCAAAACCTTTTACGTCGTGCAGATTTCCAGTGGGAATACGGTAAAACTGTTCGAATATACGCGCTTGCTGGTCGCGGTTCATGCCAATTCCTTTATCTGCCACCCGTATCACCAATTGATCATCCCTGTTAAAAGTACTAATAGTTATTTCGGGAGTATCCGGGCTATATTTGATCGCATTATCTATCAGGTTGTATAAAACATTGGAGAAATGCAGTTCATCTGCCTCTATCATCGCATGCTTTGCATCCAGGTTTAGTTTAGCGATAACCTGATGTTTTTGCAATTTGAGTGCCATGCTATCCAAAACTGTCGTAACCATCTCATTAACATCAATCTCCTTAATGTCGAGCCTGAAATCATTCTTTTCTATCCTGGCGATATTTAACACCCGTTCGATATGGCTTCCCAATCTTTGATTTTCTTCGAAAATAATGTTGGCCAGCCGCTCTACCCTGCTTTTATCCTCCATGATCTCTTTATCCTTCAAAGCCTCACTGGCTATCATGATGGTAGAAACAGGGGTTTTAAATTCGTGGGTCATATTGTTGATGAAATCCATTTTCATCTCCGATATTTTTTTCTGCCTCAGAATTGAAAATATGGTATAGCCAAAACTAACCAGTAAAATAAGCAACAACCCCGCCGAGGTAGCCATTGAAGCAGTCATTTTAGTAAGTATCAATTTATTTTTTTGCGGAAAATAGATCCTGATCTTACCCGGATCATTGATCACTTCCTTACTAAAAATAGGCACCTGGTAAGCACTGGCATCTTCGGCACGCAGCTTTTCACCATTTGAATAGTTAACATTGGTAAATAATAACGAATCGGAATTAAAGGTACTGACCCGATATATATAGGGCAGAAAAATTCCCTTATTATGAAATTCAAACTGAAGCAGCGAGTCGATCCAAAACAAGTTTAAACGTTTTGCCAAAGGCTCGTCTGATTTCTGATATTCGAATGCAAGGTTTTCGATCACGTTAGATTTGATGCCTTTTTGAAGATTTTGTATCGAATCGGCCTCAAGCATTTTTTTTACTTCAACAAACTGACGCTCGCTTTTCTTGCGGTCCTGTTCGCGCTGCCATAAAGGATCAATTTGCACCACCGGTATGGTTTGTTTGCCAAACTGAGGGTCCATATAGTCAACGTAAGCAGTATCATACTTATGGATTTTGGCAGGCTTTTTAATCACTGTTTTACTGCCGGCCTCACGGATTATCTTTGGGTCTGTCATTCGGGTATGTACGATCCCGAATTCATCAGTGTATTCCTCGTAGCGTACGTGCAGCATCAACTGACCCGATTGCGCCATATTGAAGAACTCCTCATCCAGCTTATTGCCCGCTATTACCTGCCGTAAACTATCACGCAGGGCATTTAACCTGCGCTCCCTTAACGTCAGCTGCTTTTTAGGCTTGCTTGCTTCAATAGTTTGCACTTCGGGCAGGGCCTGATTTTTTGCGTAAATGGCATTTGCTTTTTGTTGCTGCAACTCTAGCAGATGAGCTTTACGACGCAAAAAATTATTTGCATCCTGCTTTGCAAGCTTAGAAACCACCGTATTGAGCGCATCATTGACAGACCTGTCGAAAATATCTGATTGGGTAAGGTAGGATTGCCGGAGAAAATATAATTGCATGGCCAATACACCAAGTAGTGCAAAGCCCATCAATCCTATGATCAGAAACAAACTCTTTTTATTCATGCTTAGACAAAAATATTTCAAATAAGCTCAAAACAACGGGCTTTTAACACTTTTTAACAAATGCCAAAATCCATTTAACAACTTGGTATTGAATTGCTTGTTAATTTTGAACTACCAAATTTAAGTATTACCATGGAACAGGCTTTCGATAAACCAGCCTTTGAGATAATTTTCGCGGTATTTATCATCGTCATCTTCCTGGTACCTGCTGTGTATTTGAGCTAGACCAAACAGCTTGATAATGCCAGGGTCAACAAGGGAGCGATGCTGAATGTGATTGCTTTTAGACTTCCCGGGCGGCATTTCGATATTACACTCATCACAAATCCGAATCAAAAGCCAACTTTAAATTACCCGATCAGTATCCATAAAAAAAGCCTCCCAACACTGGAGGCTCTTTGTTTTCATATTAATTAACCCTAATTGAGTAGAAGCATTTTAAAATGGCAGATCATCTTCTTCAGGTGCTGCGCTTAGGTCAACCGGTGGCGCATATTCGGGTGCAGTATTGTTATTTGCACCTGCCAACACGTTGATCTTCCATAATTGTAACGAGTTGAAATAGGTTTTTTTGCCTGTTTTGTCGGTCCATGGGCGGCCGCGCAGGTTAAAAAACAATTCAATATCATCACCTACCCGAACATTATCGAGTAAATTACAACGATCCTGAATGGCTTCAAATTTTAAATATTCCGGGTATTGCGGATTTTCTACGTATTCAACGATCAATTCCCGCTTCTTCAATGAGTCGGTTACCTGTACGGTTGGCGAAACTTCATGTACTTTGCCCTTAATTTCCATATGTTTTAAAAATTAAAAGTGTAAAGTTAATGGTTAGGGCATAAAATCGGGGAGTTAAATTCATAAATTCGCCAACAATTTATGGAAGTTTTCCACACCGAAAGCAGGATAGTTATAACCTGCAATAAGAGATTATCACCCTACTTGCAAAAAGAGGTTGAAGAACTTGGCTTTAAACCCACAAGGGTATTCCCTACTGGCGTTGAGCTAAAAGGCACAGTAAACGACTGCGTGGCCTTAAACCTTAATCTGCGTTGCGCAAGTCAGGTTATATACCTTTTGAAAAGCTTTACCGCCGCCGACCCCAAACAACTATATGACGAACTGTTAGAAATAGCCTGGGAAGAGCTGATTGATTTTAGCGGTTATTTTTCGGTCACATCTAACGTAAATAATGAGCATATCACTACGCCGCTCTTTGCTAATGTGAAGGTGAAAGATGCCATAGTAGACCGCATCAAATCAAAAAAGGGTATCAGGCCAAACTCAGGTGCCGACCAGAACAAAACCGTTGTTCACCTTTACTGGCAGGACGACAGAGCCGATATATTTATCGATACTTCGGGCGAAACTCTGGCTAAACACAGCTATAGAAAAATACCCGGTAAAGCCCCCATGCTGGAAGCGCTGGCCGCTGCAACAATATTGGCAACTAACTGGGACCGCAACAGTTCGTTCGTAAACCCTATGTGTGGTTCGGGCACACTGGCAATTGAAGCCGCCTTACTTGCTACCGATAAAACCCCTGGTTTCTTTCGCATGAACTATGGTTTTATGCATATCATCGGATATCAGGAGGAAGTATTTTTTACGGAACGCCGAAAGCTGAAAGATCAGGCAAAGAGACAGCTGGGCTTTAAGATCATTGCAACCGATATTTCTGCTGATGCCGTTGACATTGCGCAAAAAAATGCAAAAACAGCAGGTGTAGAACATTTGATCGAGTTTAACGTTTGTGATTTTGCCGAAACACTGGTTCCGGAAGAAAAAGGCATTGTAATGTTTAACCCGGAGTATGGCGAACGCTTAGGCACGCACAGCAAGCTGGAAGCAACTTACAAACGCATTGGTGATTTTATGAAACAAACGTGTAAGGGTTACCGTGGCTATATATTTACCGGCAATCCCGACCTGGCAAAAAAAATAGGTCTGGCAGCCAATCGCCGTGTTGAGTTTTATAATGGCAAATTAGATTGCCGTTTGCTGGAATACGAACTTTACGAGGGAACTAAAAGGGCGCCCCTTGCATAACGATATTGTAATGAGAAAAATCTTATTAATAGCTACACTTTTTATGGCAACCCATGCTGTCGCTCAACAGCAGCTTGCTTTCCCATTTCAGGGAGGCAAAACAGCAATGACTCAATTTTTTCGCGATAGCTTAAAGGTTTCGCAGGGCATAATACTTAGTAAAGCAAATGGCCTGGTAATATTCAAGTTTTCTGCCGATGATCAGGGTAGCCTGAAAAATCTGGTGATCTACTACGCTGATGATGCCATCCTGGTACAACCTGTTATTGATGCCATGAAAAAGACCAATCATAAGTGGATCATTCCTGATAAAGAAAAATTACACGATTTTGTCATCCCTTTCCAGATCAGGTTTCATGGCAAGGGTGCTGACAGCAAAGACGATCAGGCGGCGTTGTACAACTTTTATTTAAAGCACAAACCTATTACCGGTACTGATCAAATCCCGCTTAACCTTGCCACTTTATTGCCCGCAGTAACCTTAGTTTACAGCAACGAACCATAAATAATACTGCAAAAACAAACCGTATAGCGCTTCCTTGCGTAATTGATCTTAAATACCCAGTTAAACATTTCAATTATGAAGGATGCACTTAATACCAGGATCGAACAAGTAGCTGCTAACATCAGAAAAACCCGGGAACACCGGAATTATACCCAGGAATACCTGGCAGCCAAATTGCGCATATCGCAAAATGCCTATAGTAAGATCGAATTGGGATATACTCGCATAACCGTTGAAAGACTACTGCATATTGCAGAAATTCTCGAGACTGATCCAGTCCTGCTGATCGGTGCTGAACGGATGCAGGTTCTGCAAAAAGTGTAATGAAGTTATGCAATACAGCTATAATACATCTAATTTTATAGCCGTATGGAACACAACGAAATCATCAGTAAAGCAGTCTCTTTTGTTAAGGCAACATTACAGCATGCCGAAGGTGGGCATGATTGGTGGCACATACAGCGGGTTTTAACCAATGCCCGGCACATAGCCAAATCAGAGCCTTGTGATCTACTGGTTGTTGAACTGGCTGCTTTACTGCACGACATTGCCGACAGTAAGTTTCACGGTGGAGATGAAACACTGGGACCGGCGTTGGCTGGAGAATTTTTAACATCAATGGCTATTGCACCCGAGATCATTGAGCATGTTCAGCAGATCATCAGAAATATATCTTTTAAATCGGGCTTTGATAAGATTAGTTTTCAATCAAATGAATTAGCTATTGTGCAGGATGCTGACCGGCTGGATGCCATTGGTGCTATTGGGATAGCAAGGGCATTTAGTTATGGAGGATTTAAAGGGCGCGAAATTTATAACCCCGAGATCAGCCCTAATTTAAATATGAGCAAAGAGGTGTATAAATCATCTCAAGCGCCCAGTATCAATCATTTTTATGAAAAATTACTCTTATTAAAAGATAAGATGAATACCCCAACCGGCAAAATTCTTGCCGAACAGCGGCACCATTTTATGGAACTGTATCTTAAGCAGTTTTATGATGAAGTAGATAATTTACCCTAGATTTGCCCCGAAAGCAATGGTAATACGGTGATGGACATAGCGGAAAAAATAAGCGGTAAAACGACGCAATTGCTGGCCATCAAAAAAATTAACCCTACCGCAATGCGGGTTTTGGTTTTAGACAAGCTTTTAAAACATCAGCATGCTCTTAGCCTGAGTGATCTGGAGAAATTATTACTGCCTGCAGATCGTACAACCATTTATCGCACGTTAAAGACCTTTGAGCAAAACGGCCTGATTCATACCATAGAAGACGGAACGGGTGTACCCAAGTACGCGCTATGCCCTGAGGAATGCGATAAAAAGGAGCATCACGACCTGCATGTACACTTTTATTGCGGCACTTGCAAAGAGACATTCTGTCTGCCAAATTCAAGAATCCCGGAGGTTTTATTACCTGCCGGTTTCTCTGCTGCCGAAATGAAATTGGTGGTAAAAGGAATATGTGACAAATGCAGGATCAATGCAATACCATTGCATTAAATTAAATCTTATTTTTGCGTCAAATTAAAAATTAAAAAAATGGATACCGGTCCGAGTAGCACTTTAAAAGAACTTCTAACCTCCTGCTAACCGGATCGTCTGCTTTTAAGCCGCCTGGTAAAACAGGGCAAATCATACTACGATGCTTAAAAGAGAAAATTTCAATTCAGTTTATAAAACTCTGGCCAAAAAGAACGGCAATTCATCCAATGAATCTGACGGCGCTTCAACGTTAAAGATAAAACGAGCATCAGCGAGTAGTAAAGCAGATTTTCTGCAACAGTTAGAAACCAGCGATAAAGGTCTTACAGCAGATGAAGTCAGGGAAAGATTGAGCACCTATGGGCCCAATGAAGTAGCCCATGAAAAAGCACCTAAATGGTATATCCAGTTTTTTGAAGCCTTTTTAAACCCTTTTATTGGGGTATTGATCGTACTGGCCGTTATTTCTTCCATTACTGACGTAATCATTATTAAAGCACCTGCCGATAGGGATTATACTACGGTTATTGTAATCAGCATCATGGTGTTCTTAAGTGCCATGCTGCGTTTTATCCAGGAATTCAGGAGTAACCAGGCTGCAGAAAAGCTGAAGTCGATGGTTAAAACTACCGCTACTGTGGTAAGGGAAGGGCAGGATAAACAGGAGATCGATATCAAAAAATTAGTTTCCGGCGACCTTATTTTATTGTCGGCCGGAGATATGATCCCAGCGGATGTCCGTATCCTTCAGTCAAAAGACTTATTTGTAAGCCAGGCAATATTGACCGGCGAAGCATTACCGGTTGAAAAAACAGATTCTGCTGATCGTGGCGCTAGCAAAAAATCGCCCCTTGAACTCAATAATGTTTGCTTTATGGGCACCAACGTGGTAAGTGGTACAGCGCAGGCTATTGTCGTAAATACTGGTGGCGATACCTATTTTGGTTCTCTTTCCAAATCATTGGTTGGCAAACGGGCCGAAACCAGTTTTGATAAAGGCGTTAATAGTGTAAGCTGGTTACTCATACGCTTTATGCTGGTTATGGTGCCGCTGGTGTTTTTGATCAACGGGCTTACCAAACACAATTGGCTGGAGGCATTTCTTTTCGGTATCTCCATCGCCGTTGGACTAACTCCCGAAATGTTGCCAATGATTGTAACCGCCAACCTGGCTAAAGGAGCGGTTAACATGTCGAAACGCAAGGTTGTTGTCAAAAGGCTGAATGCTATTCAGAATATCGGTGCGATGGACATACTGTGTACCGATAAAACGGGCACGTTAACGATGGACAAAATTGTACTCGAACGGCATTTGAACGTATATGGCCTGGAAGATAGCGAAGTAATGAAATGGGCCTACCTCAATAGCTATCACCAAACCGGCTTAAAAAATTTGCTTGACCTTGCTGTATTGGAGCATGTCGAGTTTCACTCCTGCCTGAAGGAAGGCGAATCCTATAAAAAAGTAGATGAGATCCCCTTCGATTTTCAACGCAGGCGAATGTCGGTGATATTGGAAGAAAAAAATCACAAACACCTGCTTATTTGTAAAGGTGCGGTAGAAGAAATGCTGGACCTATGCAGCTTTGCTTTTGATCCGGGCGAGGATAATAGTTTGCAGATAGACACCGACGACGTGATCCCGATGGATGAAAAGATGCGGCAGGCCATTTTGAAAACATCGTCTAAATTAAATGAGGAAGGTTTGCGGGTGCTGATTGTGGCTATTAAGGAATATGAAGAGCGCCCGTTAAACTATTCAGTTGCTGATGAATGCAATATGATCCTGACTGGCTTTATTGGCTTTTTAGATCCGGCTAAGCCCTCTGCTAAACCTTCCATTGAGGCATTGCGCCGCCTGGGCATTTCAATTAAAGTTTTAACCGGCGATAACGAGGTTGTAACCAAAAAGATATGCAAGGATGTAGGCATACCGATTAACAATATCCTGCTGGGCAAGGAGCTGGAAGACATGAGTGATGAAGAATTGGCCCGCCGGATAGACGATATCAGTATTCTGGCAAAACTCAGTCCCTTGCAAAAATCGCGGGTTGTAAAAGTATTGCAGGCTAAAGGGCATACCGTAGGATTTATGGGCGATGGAATTAATGATGCGGCAGCGCTACGGGATGCTGACGTGGGTATTTCGGTAGATACAGCAGTCGATATTGCCAAAGAAAGCGCTGATATAATTCTGCTTGAAAAAGATCTGATGGTACTGCGTAAAGGAGTGATCTATGGCCGCCGCACATTCGGCAATATCATCAAATACATCAAAATGACCGCCAGCAGTAATTTTGGCAATATGTTCAGTATGCTGGGGGCCAGTGCTTTGCTGCCATTTTTACCTATGCTTCCGATACAGATCCTGATCAATAACCTTTTATATGATGTGTCGCAGATATCCATCCCATGGGATTTTATGGACGAGGATTATATTGTTACACCCCGCAAATGGGACGCAGGGGGTATCAGCAAATTTATGATGTTTGTTGGCCCCATCAGTTCGGTATTTGACTATGCAACATTTGCAGTGATGTGGTTCATATTCAAAGCAAATTCGCCCGAACATCAAACCTTTTTCCAAACAGGCTGGTTTGTAGAAAGCTTGCTATCCCAAACATTGATCGTTCATATGATCCGCACCCGTAAAATACCATTTATACAAAGCTGGGCTACGGCGCCCGTAGTTGCTTTAACATCGGCAATTATGGCCATTGGCATTTTCATACCGTTTTCGCCGCTGGCTGCAGCCTTTAAAATGCAAGCCTTGCCTTTTGCTTTTTTCCCCTGGCTGCTAGGTATTTTGCTGTGTTATTGTTTGCTTACACAGGCAGTTAAAACGTGGTTCATTAAAAAATTTGATCAGTGGCTTTAAGACATTCGTAATCCCGGGCAAGCCGTAAGTTTGCAGTCTGTTCATCGGGTCCGGCATCAACCTTACCTATTGCCCGTTAACATCAACTTAATGTTGCCAGACTACTTTTACATCGTTTTATGAAAAAATATACTTTTACATTTATACTTCTGATTGCCTTATTGAACTGCGTAATTGCCCAGGATACCTTAAAGCACCAGCGCAGCAACCTTCATTTTCAGCAAACCATAATAACCCAATATAAGCCTGCAATAATTGCTCCGTATTCGGGTAAAAACAGCTTATCTGTAAAAGATGAAACACAATCGTCTATCACTTCTACACTTTTTGGCGGCACACGACTATGGAAAGGTGCCGAAGCCTATTTTAATCCGGAGATCTCGGGCGGCGCAGGTTTAAGTCAAACGCTGGGTGTAGCCGGATTTCCGAATGGTGAAACTTTCAGGGTAGGCGGAGTACAGAACAAGATCTACATTGCACGTCTTTACTTTAAACAAACCTTTGAATGGGGTACCGAAAAAGACACGATCGAGGATGATATCAATCAACTCGCCGGGCTAAAAAGCAAACGGTACTTCTCGCTCGTGATCGGCAAGTTTGGCATGGCCGACTTTTTCGACAACAATAGCCTGAGTCACGATCCGCGAAGCCAATTCATGAATTGGGCATTAATGGACAATGGGGCCTGGGACTACCCTGCCAATACCCGTGGTTACGTTCTTGGCGCAACCGCCGAACTTGGACAGCCCGACTGGACATTACGTTTTGCACTAACCCTCGTTACAACCCAGGCCAATCAATCTGTTTGGGATGCCAAAATAGCCGATGCCAATACCCAAACACTCGAGTTTGAAAAGCGATATATTATAGGCGGCAATAAAGGCGCTTTCAGGATACTTACCTTTCTGAACAATGGCAAGTTTGGTAATTACAAATTGGCATTGGCGCAAAATCCTTCGGCACCTGATATTGACAGCACGCAGCACTACGGCAGGCATAAATATGGATTTGGAATAAATGCTGAGCAATACCTCAGCAGAGACTTCGGTGTTTTCGCAAAAGCAAGTTATAACGATGGACATACGGAAACCTGGTTTTTTACCGAGATTGACCGTTCTTTTTCGTTCGGCGCTGTGCTTAAAGGCAACTCCTGGAAACGGGCGGACGACGAATTGGGACTTGCATTTATAGCCAACGGACTTTCAGCAGATCACAGAGCTTATCTGGCGGCAGGCGGCTATGGTTTTATTATTGGCGACGGTCAGCTTAATTACTCGACGGAACTTATAGCCGAGCTCTATTACAAGATCAACGCCTTCCAGAAAAAAATCTGGCTTTCTCCCGATTACCAGTTTATCCTTCATCCGGCTTATAATGCAGACCGTGGACCAGTAAATGTATTTGGTTTGCGGGCGCACGTGGAGTTCTGACTTTTAAGCTTTTTATTTTCAATTATAATACAATTTAATTTCCGGGCATTTTGTAATAATCCGGGCGCATTTTCGTCATATTACCAAATTGCTTAATTATATTTAGCTGATGAAAAAGTTATTGCCGGTATTACTTCTTGTATTATTCAATGCTTTTTGCTTTGCGCAGGTTAAATCTCAGGCGGTAACCAAATCATCTGTAGTGTTTCATATAAAAAATCTGGGCATCACCGTTGATGGTACGCTTGCCGGATTTAAAGGCGACATTAAATTCGATCCAACTAATCTTGCAGGCAGTACAATAACAGCATCGGTTGAAACCAATACGATAGATACCGATAATGGTACACGTAACGACCATCTGAAAAGTGATAGCTATTTTGACGTTAGCAAATATCCATCGATCTCCATAAAATCTATTGCGATCAAACATCTTGGTGGCAATAAGTACTCCGGCACTTTCAGCCTGACGATCAAAGACAAAACCAATACCGTTACTATACCTTTTACTTATACTGAAACCGGCTCGATCAGCGAGTTTAAAGGTGAATTTCAAATTGAACGAACCGATTACGGGGTTGGGGGGCCATAGCCTGGTGATGTCAAACACTGTTACCATTGCAATAGACCTTACAACCACCCGGTGAGGGTCAGGCCTGTTCGGCCCTGTAAATAATTAACCATAATTTAATATTAGCAAAGGCTTTGTTTGAGCTGTAATTGCCTGCAAATCGTAACTTTACGGTTATGAAATTACGGGTCCTGGTATTTATAAACGCGGCAGCCGTAGCGATTACGGTTTCAGCAGTAAATTTTTATTTTAAGCATAGCTGGTATGATGTTGGCGTTACCTTTTTTATAACGCTCGCTATTAGTTTTGTTACTTTTTATGTGCTGCTCGAAAAGTATATCTACTCCAAGATCAAAATAATTTATAAGTTGATCCATAACCTTAAACTGGGCCGCGACCTGCGCGATGCCCTGGGTGAGCAAGTTAGTGCCGACCCAATTAATGACGTGCAGCAGGAAGTAACTGAATGGGCCAGACAAAAAAAGACAGAAATTGACGATCTGCGCAAACAGGAAAAATTCAGGCGGGATTTTCTTTCTAATATTTCCCACGAATTTAAAACGCCACTCTTCGCTATTCAGGGCTATATCGATGCGATAGTAGATGATGATTTTGAAGATACCGATATGGCAAGGCAGTTTTTGGATAAAGCATCTAAAAACGTTGACAGGCTAAGTTACCTGATTAAAGACCTGGATGAAATATCGAAGCTGGAAACCGGCGAGATCCCTGTTAACTATACCAAATTTAAGATCAATGACCTGATCAAAGAGGTGTTTGAATCGCTGGAAATGAAGGCAGCGGACCACCATATCAAATTGGTTTTCAAACAAAAATATGATGAACCTATCCTGGTAAATGCCGACAGGGAAAAAATCCGGCAGGTATTGGTCAATCTGATCGACAATTCGTTCAAATACGGAAAAGAAGAAGGCAATACGTCGGTAAGTTTGTTTGAACTGCATGATCAGGTTTTAGTAGAGGTGACGGATGATGGTATCGGAATTGAAGAAAAATACCTTCCCCGCCTTTTTGAACGCTTTTTCAGAACTGACACCAGCCGTTCAAGACAGATCGGCGGCTCCGGACTTGGGCTTGCCATCGTTAAACATATTATTGAAGCACATCAGCAAACTATTAATGTACGCAGCACCGAGGGACTGGGCTCAACCTTCGGATTTACGCTGCAAAAAGCTAAACAAGGAATACCATTCCCGCCTATTCCGGTGTTAAAGAGTTAACATTAACTTAACATTGGAAACATTAACTTTGCAAAAATTTAACAAACGGAATATTAACCGACCTTCCATTTTTCAATTATGTCACTGAATAGCATCTTCCAGTATTTTGTACCTAAGGACAAAAAAATATTTTTTCCTTTGTTTGAACAAGCATCAAACAATGTAGTTGTGATGGCCACAAGCTTGGTTGATGCCGTTAATTCAACTAACGCCGGAACGCGTGAAGAGCTTTATAAACACATTGACAAACTGGAGAATAAAGGCGACGAAATTACCCATCAGATATACCTTGAACTTGGGAAAAATTTTATCACTCCGTTTGACCGCGAAGATATTCACGCACTGGCAACAGCTATTGATGATGTTGCAGATAATATTCAGGGCGCAGCCAACCGCATGCTGCTTTACCGCATCGACGACCTAAACGAGCATATTCGCAAATTATCAGAATTGATATTACAGGCCAGCCTCGACCTGGAAAAAGCCATCCGCGAGCTAAAGGATATCAGAAACGTACGTGCTATCGCTGATTCATGTATTCGCATCAACAGCGTAGAAAACCAGGCCGACTATGTTTTTGATCGTGCCGTAGCCGACTTGTTTTTGTATGAGACGGACGCCATCAGGCTGATCAAATACAAAGAAATCTATGCCGCGCTTGAAACTGCAACCGACCGTTGCGAAGATGCAGCAAATGTAATGGAGTCAATTTTAGTTAAAAACGCCTGATCTGATTTCATGGTAACAAGCACCCTCGTACTCGTAATTTGCCTGGCACTATTGTTTGATTATACCAATGGTTTTCATGATGCGGCAAACTCTATAGCAACCATTGTTTCAACTAAGGTACTTACACCTTTTCAGGCGGTTCTTTGGGCTGCAACCTTCAACTTTATTGTTTTCTTTTTTGTTAAAGAGCATAATGTAGCCAAAACCGTATCAAAAATCGTTAACGAGCATTTTGTAACCCTGCATGTACTATTAGCCGGATTAATAGCAGCAATTACCTGGAATCTGATCACCTGGTGGTTTGGTATTCCTTCCAGTTCGTCACATACCCTTATTGGTGGCTTTGCTGGTGCAGGTATCACCAACGCTATCTATATGGGCGCTAATGGTATAACGGCTATCAATTTAAAACTAGTGCTTACCACCATCGCCTATATCGTATTGGCCCCGCTTATAGGGCTCATAGTAGCTTATATCGTTACTATAATAGTGCTTCACCTCAGTAAAAACTCGCGACCTGCAACCGCCGAGAAATGGTTTAAACGCATGCAATTAGTATCATCGGCCCTGCTTAGCTACGCACACGGTGGCAATGATGCTCAAAAAGTAATGGGTATTATTTACGTTGCTCTTATTGCTGCAAAAGTGATTGGCTCTGGTGCCATGATGCCTAACTGGATACCGTTGGCCTGCTATTCAGCTATTGCCCTTGGTACTTTATCTGGTGGTTGGAAAATTGTTAAAACCATGGGCTCGCGAATTACCAAAATAACACCGCTGGAAGGTGTTAGTGCCGAAACTGCCGGTGCGATCACCTTATTTTTTACGCAATACTTTGGCATTCCGGTATCTACTACACATACCATTACTGGATCTATTATCGGTGTCGGGCTAACCAAGCGCTTATCGGCAGTACGCTGGGGTGTTACTGTTAACCTGATCTGGGCATGGATAATAACCATCCCGGTTTCAGCATTAATAGCTGCTGGCGTTTTCGCGCTATTGCGCCTGGTTTAATAAGATCGCTGTACCATTTTAAGGTTTTAACAACTGTTGCCAGGTTAAGACAATACCAGATTCCGCTATCTGAACTCTACCGTTAGCTTAACTTCATGCACCTTGCTATCGGCATTACCTATCCAACCAGGTCCATGAACCAGCAGGTCTATGGCTTTTTGATCTGCTGCATTGCTCAGGCTTTTGAGAATTTTAAAATTACTGAGATTCCCCTGAGCATCAACTGAGAATGAAAGATTAACCTTTCCGGTTTGGCCATCAGCTGAGCTGGCGTTTTTTGCAAGGTAATTTTCAAGTGCTTTCCAGCCAGCGCTGGGATGTGCATCCGTAGTACTATGGGAGTCCATAGAACCAGTATTGCGCAAGTCGTTAGCATGCGAAGCAGGCGACAGGGATACATTGACCGAATCTTCGCCATTTACCCTGATCTGTTTCTGACTATACCCAATGTATCCAACCGTAATATTATCCTTTTCGGGCACGTCGTGCATCACAAACCTACCCTTCTCATCAGTTATTACGCCAAAATTACTGCCCGCCAGTTTTACAACTGCACCGGGCAGGGGCATGCCATTCAAGCCGGTAACGGTGCCGCTGAGCGTTTTATTTGCAGGTGTTACAACAACACCATCAACTTTGCTTTGTATTAGCGTTTCCTGACGGGATGCTTTATTTGATTGTGCAGCAACCTGTGGTACAGCCTTTTTCCGGGCGCTGGCATCAGCCTGAGCTACCTCCACTTCGTTCAATGATGCAGTGGATTGTTGTTTATCAATTGATTTTGCATTAGCGACGCCAGCAAAAGATGGGCTTTTTAATTGTTCGTCGGTATTTAAAGGGCTTGCAGATTTAGCTCCTAAAACTGCTGTATCTGCCTGCACCGGATTTGAATAAGCAGTTGATATATTTTTGTCTCCTGCTAAACCTTTTTCAGCTTTCAGGGCTGGAGCAAATGCCGTGTTATTGGGCATTGACTGACTGGCCGAAGGCTTTGCATCAGTAGCATCAGTTGATGCAGCCGGCGTTTGCGTTATGGATTGCTTATCCTGTGCTGCAGGCTTTATATTTTCAACCAGCTGTAGGGTATTCCCTTTTTTGGTGGGAAGGAAATACCATGTACAAATACCAAAAAAGATCAGGATCGATGCTGCTATAGCCAACTGTCGCCAGGCGATCATTTGTCGCACTTTGGGTTCAACCCTCAATTGCAGGCGCTGCTGCAGCTCTGCAAGGTTTGCCTCCTGCCCGGGAACTGCCGATTGATATCCTTCAAGCGCATCTGCAAGGAATGGATCATCCAGTGCTTCCCTCTCAAGTTGATGCATGGCGCGCACGTCCAGCTGGCCGCTGTTGTATTTTTTTATCCGGGCTATATGTTGGTGGTCTTTACGCACGATTTTTCTCCAAACAAATTTTCAGGTTTCGCCTACCATTCTGCAAATAACTTTTGACATCATTCATGCTGTAGCCGGTAAGTTCTACCACTTCCTTATAGCACTTTTCTTCCAGGTAAAATAGTTGTACACTTTGGCGCTGTGCTTCATTTAGCTTCTGCATACATTTTTCCAGGGTACTTAAAGCCTCTTCTTTTTGGTTGTTTTCTTCAGGATGCAAAAAGGGCAGCGATTCCATAACTTCGTCTAAACTAAGTTCTTCCCTATTTTTGCCGGCCCTTATTTGCATCAGACAAAAATTGCGTCCCAAAACGTATACCCAGCTTCTGAACTGCTTTACCTCATGTTGTTTTACTTTGCTTATCAGCTCTTCAAATATACCCATTACTGCGTCTTTCGCGGCTTCTTCATCCTTCAGGTATTTAAGGCATACACCATATAACATCGGCATATATCTTTCAAAAAGCAGGCCCAGCAAAGCCAGATCACCGCTGTTGCGGTAGCTGTTCAAAAGCTCCTCGTCGCTCCTATTTTCCGGTTTTCCCGACCTTTTGAAAAACTTCATTGCGGGTTACAAATTAAAATTTTTCATCCGCTTATGGAAATCGAAACCAAACTGCATCCTGCTATAAAAAACAATAAAATGAAAAAGTTATTATTCATCACTTTGGTAGTCGCAGCCTTTACTGCATTCAAGTGCAACGATATCCGCCATATAACAGGAGCTGTATTTGGAAGCGATGATAAATTACCCATTCCGGGGGCTCAGGTAAAAATTAATGGAAGCAATACGGAAGGAGTATTTGCCGATAAGCGGGGCATCTACACCATTGATATATCCGATAGAGACAGTAAACTTGTTTTTAGTTTTAATGGCTTTAAAAGCAAAAGCATCAGCATTGGAAAAACAGACACGCTAAACATTTTTCTGGATCCTGACGATAATACCTTAACGCAGGCAAATTCTGGTCGGTTTAAAATCAATAAACCCCACGATGAGAAAACTAAACCAGCTGGCGATACCGGTAATAACAATCAGCTGATGGAGCTTGCCAGTCCGCCCTACAACTTAAAAAAGCCAGGAACCGGGCAATCGCTGAATGATTATCAAAATCAGGCCCCGGTCATCAATTCACATGTGCCAAACCTTAGCGCCCAAAAAAACAGCGGTAACAGGTACGACCTGATAAAAAAAAGGCCCTTTTTAGTAAAACCTTATAGCGGCGGTAATTCGATGGAGAGCTATCAGCCCATTTTTGAGAATAGCTTTAACAACCCCAAAGAAGTGCCATTATCCACATTTGGGATAGATGTTGACCCGGCATCCTATAGTAATGTTCGCCGCTTTATTAATAGCGGCAAATTACCTCCGGCCAATGCGGTAAGGGTAGAAGAAATGATCAACTATTTTAAATACGATCTGGCAGCGCCAAATCAAAATCAACCCGTAGCCATAACTACCGAAGTATCATCGGCACCCTGGAATCCAAATCACCGGCTGGTACGTGTTGGCCTTAAAGCCCGCGATATCGATAACAGTCAGCTACCCGCTTCAAATCTGGTATTTCTGCTTGACGTTTCTGGCTCGATGGCCGCGCCCAAAAAATTACCACTGGTAAAAACTGCAATGAAAATGCTGGTTTCCCGGCTGCGTCCCCAGGACCGGGTGGCAATAGTTACTTATTCGGGCCAGGCAGGTGTGCAACTGGAATCGACACCTTGTGATATGCGCGATCTAATCTTTGGTGCTATAGATCATTTACAGGCGGGTGGTTCAACTGCCGGTGCCGAAGGTATCAAAATGGCTTATGCCATTGCACGTGAAAATTATATTAGCGGCGGCAACAATCGCATAATTATGGCTACGGATGGGGATTTTAATATTGGCCGATCAAGCGATGGGGATATGGAAAACCTGATCATCCACGAAAGATACAGTAACGTCCCTATTACGATCCTGGGCGTTGGTATGGGTAATTTGAAGGATAGTAAAATGGAGATACTGGCAGATAAAGGCAACGGTAATTATGCCTATATCGATAACCTGAGCGAAGCAAAAAGAGCATTGATAGACGGTTTTGCCAGTACCTTGTACCTGGTTGCCAAAGACGTTAAACTGCAGGTGGAGTTTAATCCGGTAAGGGTTCAGTCCTACAGATTGCTGGGTTATGAAGACCGGATGTTGAACAATGAGGATTTTAATAATGACATGAAAGATGCAGGAGATATGGGTTCGGGACATACCGTTACGGCACTTTACGAAATCGTACCTCAGGGTTATAATGATGAATACAGCAATAACGATGATCCGCTAAAATACCAGCATCCAAAAAATAAACCGGCCTCACCGTATGCCAATGAGTTAATGACGATCAAATTCAGGTATAAGGAACCCGATTCGGGTTATAGCAAAATGACAACTGCCGTTGTTCAGGATATGCCCGCTTCCTTTAACAGTTGCTCAAGCGATTTCCGATTTGCCTCGGCAGTGGCCGAATTCGGGATGCTGCTTCGAAATTCTCCGTTTAAACAATCAGCCAATTACGAACAGGTTATCACCATTGCGCGAAACGCCCGGGGAAAAGATGAAGATGGATACCGTTCAGAGTTTGTACGACTTGCTGAAATTGCACGCTCACTTGCCGGGAATAGGCTATATACTTCAAATTATTAATACCTGAACATTATCAATAAGTTTGTATAATAACCTGAATCTCAAAGCGACTCCTGATCCGGGGTCGCTTTTTTTTTCAATTGCTTTTGCGCCTGTTGATTACCGTCAGGTATCGGCTTGATCATTTTCTTTTCAATAATACCGGCAAGCCAGATCAGGGCAAAAAAAGAAGAGCTCCTGATGGGCAGGAGCTCTTGCAACCAATTATAAAACCTAAATTATGAGAAGAGAAAGGATACAAAACATGGTGTCGAACCATCGAAGCCCCTAATGGCGAATTGTATGATACAAATATAGAGGTTATTTCTATAATTACTATAGGTATAGTAGAATATTTTAATTTATTTTTTTACTCCTCTTTTTTAAGGGAATCAGCCGGGAAGATCAACTTAAAACTGCTGCCAATATTGAGGTCTGAGCTGACCTCGATTTTGATGCGATGAAATTCAGCAATTGACTTTACAATCGGCAAGCCAAGACCAAAACTATCCTGTTGCAAAGATTTGCTGAATTTTTTAAACCGGTTAAAAATGTGAGGCAACTGCTCAGCATCAATACCAACACCCGTATCATTTATTTCGAGTACGTATTGCTTGTTTGTCAATTTCCCTACGATATCAATACTGCCATTTTCTTTATTATACTTAATGGCATTATTTACCAGGTTAAATACCAGGTTAAACAATAAAAACTTATTTACTTGTTCCAGTTCCCAGCCGGCAGGCACATCTATATTACATTGAATATTCTTCTCTTGCAGACGGATCGATATTTCGTCATAAACTTCCTGCAATAATTCCAGCAAATTCACACTGTCGTCTTTCAAAAACTGTTCATTCTCTATTTGCGAGATCAGCAGCAAGGTTTTGGTGATGCTTTTAAGCCGGTTTAAAATGCGTTGAAACTCCAGGAGTCGTTCTTTTACCT
Organism: uncultured Mucilaginibacter sp.; assembly: GCA_903887275.1. Taxonomy (GTDB): domain Bacteria; phylum Bacteroidota; class Bacteroidia; order Sphingobacteriales; family Sphingobacteriaceae; genus Mucilaginibacter. Next base: position 16,331 of record CAISPD010000179.1, on the reverse strand, counting down.
CATCGCTAATATCTTCCCTTCCGAACATGTTTTCAATTTTAGATTGCATGATCGAAATCGGTGTCATCAACTCATGAGAAGCGTTGGAAATAAATTCGCGTTCTTTTTGAAAAGTACTCTCAATGGTCTGTATCATTTTATGAATACTGATATCAAGGTAGGCGAAATCAGAGGTTGAGGTATGAACTTTACGATAAGGCGTCTTCAGTGGGAATTTATGCCCGATAAGTTTGGTTCGGATGATACGCCCCAATGGTCTGAGTACGTAGGTTGAATAGAATTGATCGGCAAGTATGGTTAACAATACCATACCGAGCAAAATCTCGAAAGCTATATTTTGTAAGGGTGTCGTGGTTTCGTTGATCGTGTCGATACTTTTGCCAATCTCGAGCAGGTAGTTCTTCTTGCCAACTTTAAAATTATGGCTCAATATGCGGTATTGAATAGTATCTCCCTCAACCAGGCGACGTTCATTGACGATAGTATCTATCTTTCTATCTGCCGAATCAACATCCATACTTACATATTCTTCTTTCAGCAGCGTATTATAGCTACCAAATCCCTCATCGTTCTGAATATATTTTTCGATACCCTGGCTACGAACAGTTTTTAGTACTTTATCTTTCTGCCTATGCAGCCAGTTGTCGGTATATTTTCGGTTGATATCCCGGATAAGTACCGGCAGCAGCAAAACAAACAAAACCACAATTACCATCTTGGAGATGGTATTAAAAAGTGTAAGTTTGGTGCCTAATTTCAATTATTTAACTATTAATATTTATCCGGTAACCCAGGCCCCGCACAGTTTCAAGCCAGTCGGGTGTACCGTAGGCATTCAGCTTTTTGCGGATATTTTTTATATGAGCATCAATATAATTCGAGTCGTAATCGTCGTTTACAACGCTTCCCCAGATATGCTCGCTCAGTTGCGAGCGGGTTAATGTGCGGTTTTTGTGTAAGAGCATATAAGCAACCAGGTCGAATTCCTTTTTTGTGATACCGCTAACCGGAAGGTCTTTATAAGATATAGATCTATTGGTCAGATCAATATTAAAATCGCCCAAAGCCACCACCGAATGTTTCAGTCCAAATTTACGCCGGGTTATTGCTTGCATCCGGCTTTGCAATTCCAGGAGCGAAAATGGCTTCGACAGGTAATCATCTGCACCCAGATCAAGCCCTTTGATACGATCGTCAACCGCTGCCCGGGCTGTTAAGATGATACAGGTAGCTTCGGGATTATATTTCTTGGCTTCCTTCAAAAGATCTAAACCTTCATAATCTGGTAGTCCAAGATCTATCAGGATAAAATCGTATAAATTAGTAGCTATCTTTTCTGAAGCTGTAGCTCCATTATAACATATCTCGCAAAGAAAATTGTTAGCCTGAAGGAACAATTCCATCTCGGTGGTCAGGGCTTTTTCATCTTCAACAATTAAAACATTCATGTGCGCTAATAAAACAGGTAATAAAATGTCAGGTTATAAAACGATTCCCTATGGTTTTTTAATATACCTTCAACGTTAAACGGTAGCGAATATTTATAGGCAAATTCAAAAGTATAGTGTGGCTGATTGTAGGCTATAGGTATTTTGATACTGTAATTCAAAAGTTTAAACTCGCTGTTATAACCGGCATATTGCGGAAACAGCGGTGGCTGGATATAAGGGTTTTGGTCGCTGTCGTGATCAAATCTGCCTGGGTGATTTACACCATATTTTTGTACAAAGTTTTGTGTACCCACAATAAATTGAATGCCCGGATTAAAAGATAGATAATCATTATCAGAAAATATACTCCAACTGGTTTCAAAATATTTCGATGCATTAAGCGTGATAAAAAAGTCGCTTGACTCACCAAAAAGGTAATCCATTACTACGCCTGCTTTAAATATTTTAAAGTCGTATGAATTGTTAAAATTAATATCATTGGAAGATGCTGATTTAATGATCAGCGCATTACGGTTAAAAATAAAGCGGGTATAACTCACATTACCCGTCAGTCGGGGTGTAACCCGATACAGGTATCCCGCACCGATATCAGTTTCATCAATTATCGGGTTTGAAGTAAATACTTTGTAAAGCGAGCCATAAACAAAAAACCCCGACTTGGCATTATAGATCACATCGGTATTGAAAAAAGGATATTTCTGCGGACCTGTACGTCCGAAGAACTGGGCATCGCTACCCATACTTACACCAACCGACAGCGATTGCTTTCTTGCAACCGTATCGGTATCCGGTCTTGCAGCTTTTGGTATAGAGTCATTCAGCAGACAATGTCCATCCGCATAAACGCCCAAAGCATTAAGCATTAAAAAGAAAAACAGGATACAAATTTTCTTCATTTCGTTATGATGCAATATAATATAAAACCATATCGTTAGTTACCGTTATGACGCGGTATTTCCGGTGGTCGTTCCATACCCGGTGGCCGGCGTTGTCGCTTTTTACTTTTATCGGCATTGGCGTCGTCAATCTTTTCAGGTTTAGGCACTTGCCTGGCTTTAGAAATTTCCTTTATTTTCTTTTTATCATCGGGTGGTGCCTTTGCCTTGGTAGTTGTATCAGCAGCAAGGGTTTGCGATGAATCAACCGAAATAACGAGCTTATTAACAATAGCAATTTTATCGCCTTTGTGTGGTTTGGCGACTAACAGACATGGTATGAGTATCAGCGAAAAGACGATATACGCAAACCACTTATTCATTTGAAGGGAAACAAATTAAAAATCTCATCACTAGTATTAAGGTAAATCTTAATCTAAAACCCCAATCTACGGCGCCTTCAGTCTACAAAAATGGCAAATTTATTCGTTCCGTTTTCCTTGCGGTCGGAACAAATAAAATTTGCATTCATTAAGGTAGTTGTAAGTAGCCTGTTTTTCGGATGGCCGGTCTTATGGTATTTAGGGGTATTATTTTGAATAGCCTTTTTTCGGGCTAGATCAAATAGCTTATTTCTTTCGAGGTATATACCCGGTCGTGATCGTCAATAATTACGCAAGCCAGTTGCTGCAATTTATTGATGAGGTACAAACCGGCATTTACACCCATATTCATTATCGGGGTAGCCATTGCGTCCGAAAGTTCGGCTGTTGGACTAACCACACTAACACGTTTCAACGCACTAACCGAAAAGCCCTTTTTAGGGTCAATCTTTCCCGGATTCTTTTTATCTATAACGGCAGATTCAGCCTCCGCGTTGCCCGAGGTTGCTACAGCCATGTTACTTATTCTGATCTCGGAATAAGGCTGGCAATCCTGGTTGGGATCAGCAGTACCTATGGTCCATGGCTCATTATCAGGTTGGAGGCCCCATGCCAACAGATCTCCACCTGCGTTCACTACACCGCTTCCTACTCCCATCAACTGCAGGGTATATTTTGCCCGGTCGGCTGCATATCCTTTACTTATTTTACCAAACCCAATACGCATTGCACTATCAGAAAGAAAAACCGTAGACCGTTCGTGATCAAGGACAACCTTACTGTAGCGCGGTAATTTAGGAGCTTTTGCTTTAGCAGACTTTTTGATCTCGGTTACCTCGCTGGTAGTAAAGGTAATATCGAAAGTACCCTGGGTAAGCTCGGAAATACTGAGCGACCGTTCGATGAGTCTAAAAATTTCGGCATTTACTTTTACAGGTTCTATTCCTGCTTTGCGATTGATCTCGGTGATCTGACCCTCGTCATTAAATGCGCTGAGCATTTTTTCTACACGGTTAATTTCCGCTACGGCGCTGTCAAAACAATTATCGGCCCAAACGGCGTCGCTTCCCACCACACTGATCTCAAACCTGTTACCCATTAGGCGAAGTGTACGCCTGAAAATTTGAAGATCACTGTTGAATGTTTTTACTGCCAGCATAGAAGATCTATTTACAAATCATCACCTAAAATCAAACCATTTTGGTTCAATTTTCATTCATGAGCGATCAACAAAGGAGAGCGAAAGCAACACTTACACGAAAATAGTTGCCCTTTATGAAATTAACATGAAAAAGGCAGGATGAAACGCTTTGAATGATTCAAAACACGGGCTAAGGAAAAACAGATTTTAAGCGATCGTGCCTTCTTTCAGCTTTTCAGCGTTTTCGGCAAACTGCAATGATTCTAAGATCTCCTGTATCCCTCCGTTCATCACTTCCGGCAGGTTATATATTGTTAAGCCAATGCGATGTTCTGTTACCCGACCCTGCGGATAGTTATAGGTACGCACCTTAGCCGAACGGTCGCCCGTAGAAACCATGGTCTTGCGTTTTTTAGATATCTCTTCAAGGTGCTTCTGTAATTCCATCTCAAATATCCTAGACCGTAGCACCTGCAAAGCTTTATCGAAGTTTTTCAACTGCGATTTCTGATCCTGACACTGCGCAATAATACCGGTCGGTATATGCGTTAAGCGTACGGCAGAATAGGTCGTATTTACCGATTGCCCACCAGGCCCTGAAGCGCAAAAAAGGTCTTTTCGAATATCCGAAGGATTCAAATCAATATCAAATTCATCAGCCTCGGGTAAAACCACCACACTTGCTGCCGAAGTATGCACCCTGCCCTGAGTCTCAGTATCCGGCACACGCTGCACACGGTGTACCCCCGATTCATATTTTAAGGTACCGTAGGCATCATCTGCCAGAACATTAAAAACAATTTCTTTGTAGCCCCCGGCCGTACCTTCAGTAAAGTCGACCAATTCGGTGCGCCATCCGCGTTTTTCGCAATAGCGCATATACATACGGTAAAGGTCGCCGGCAAACAGGGCTGCTTCATCGCCTCCTGTGCCACCACGAATTTCGACAATAGCATGCTTGGTATCTTCCGGATCTTTGGGGATCAGCATCAGCCTTATCTCTTCCTCTTTTTCATCGCGCTGCACCAGCAATTCGTCCAGTTCCATCTTAGCCATCTCACGAAACTCCTCATCCTTTTCAGTAGCCAGTATGTCTTTGTTCGTATCAATATTGCTCAGGATATTTCTGTAGATATTGTATTCGTCTACTACCTTCGCCAGATCTTTGTATTCTTTATTTAGTTGGGCATACCGCTTCATATCAGCCATCACATCCGGACTGGTTAATTCGGTTTCAACATCTTTCCAGCGTTGGTTTATCGCTTCTAATTTCTCTAACATAATTGCCTCACCTTGTCTCCTACCTCAGGCAGGGACTATATAACGTTGCTAAAAAGCGCACAAAAATACGAAAATTTAAGCACAATTTGTGGGTATTACAGAAGCGGAAAGGATATTACAATCAAGCAACATTGGGATTGCCAAAGTGCTTTATCTCAACATTCTCGCCGTCAAATACGGCATAAGAACGGGTATATATCCACTCACCCAAATTAATGTAACGGCTTTTACCATTGCTGAGCAGCATATTCTCAGTACGATGCCGGTGACCGAATATCATAAAGTCATAATATTCCTTTTGGATCTGTTCATTACAAAAGGCCGGCAAAAACTCAAATCGCAAAGGGTTCTGCTGTTTCGACTCCTTTTTCATATTGGTATCCCTGCTATGGTTTGACCAACGGTCGGCTATGCCAACGCCCAGGTTTGGATGGATACGCGCAAACAGCCATTGACAAAATTTACTGCGGAAGAACTTTTTTAAGAACTTGTAATACTGATCGCCCGGCCCTAAACCATCGCCATGGTGCAGGAAGAATTTTTTGCCGTTACGTTCAATCACCAATTCATCGCTGATGATGGTTGCACCAAGTTCTTTTTGAAAATAATCAAACATCCACATGTCGTGGTTGCCCTTAAAAAGGTAGATCTTGATGCCGGAATCAGCCATTTCTGCCAGCTTACCGAAAAAGCGCAGATATCCTTTCGGTACTACATATTTATACTCGAACCAGAAATCGAATACATCACCCATCAGAAACACTTCGGCAGCATCGGCTTTGATACTATTCAGCCACATCACGATCATTGACTCCCTTTCACGGCTCGAGGCATAGCTGGGGGCGCCTAAATGGAAATCGGATGCAAAGTATAATTTCTTGTGGGTTGGCATTGGATGTAAAAGTAGGAAGAATTTTGGACGTGGGGTTTTTCAGCCCGCTTTTTGTTTTCGTAATTTAGGAGTTCAATAATTTGGTCTTATGCATTCGATCCTGCACATCCTCAATGGTGATTCAACTGCCCATCATTTCGCCGATACCGGACTCAGCGGCGATGTGCTGGTTTGGCGCGAAATTTTTTCGCAGGGGCCATTAACGGAAGATATACAATCAGCCGAATTCTGGCGGGAAAGAGGAAGATGGATAGAACAAACCTTTGGCGAGCAAATTGCCGAATATGAAAAGAAGGTAGTTGATCAACTGGAAAAGCTAAATCAACCCTGCGATGAGATCAACCTTTGGTTTGAGTTCGACCTGCATTGCCAGGCGAACCTACTTGGTGTTTTGGCTCTGCTGGCAAGTAAAACAAACCTTTCGCCACCTAATATTTATTTGATCTGCCCCGGTAAATTTCCGGGCAAAACCAACTTTAGAGGAATGGGCGAGCTCAATAGCCAGGAACTACTATACCTCTTTGACACTATTCGGGTTGAACTTGGTGAGCCTGATCTTTTTATCGCTGCGCAAGCCTGGAACCTTTATGTTCGAAATGACACTAATGCGTTAGAAAATTGGATAAGTAAAACTCACTTTTGGGCCTCCCTCGGGCTTTTGAAAACGGCACTCGAAGCTCATATAAAACGATCGCGTACCAATGCGGCAGGACTTAATTCCATTGAACAGCTATTACTCGATATATACAATGCAGGTAATACTATCAGGCCAAAGATATACGGACAATTTTGGAGCATGGCGCCGATCTTTGGCATGGGCGATACAGAAATAGACCTTTATCTTCAAAGACTGGAAGATCGCGGTCTGGTCAAATTTTAACCCGAATAAATTTAATTGAAAAATTAATTTGTATTGACAGCAATTTTTGGTGAAGGCTCACTTTCATTCTTCAGTCTGTCGATCGCAGTGATCACGTAATAGTAAGTTTTGTTACGATCAGCAGTATCATCGATAAACTCCGTTACATTATTGTACTGAATGTGCAGGATATATTTCGGATTATCGAGTGTTATGGAATCATTTGCAGCAAATCGATAGATCACATAACCATACACTTCCTCACTATCGGCTGCCATGGCCGGTGTCTCCCATTTAAGACTAACATTTTTGGGATTAATCTTTGCAACCAGGTTCTTAGGTGCATTCGGCGGAATTGAATCTAGCCAGGGCATAGGCGGCGGAAGGGCCGGGTACCTGTAAAAATTAAAATGAAGCGAATCCGCAAATCCAAACGGGTTTTTTACCAGCGTATTGGCGCTAAAAAATGAGCTTCCCTGAACTCTCGGATTACTGCGTAAATACCTGATCTGGTTAGGGATCTCGGAAGGATTATGGAACGGTCGCGATTTTGGCTCAAGCGCCCGGTAAGGTGCTTGCCCGATGTATAAATGCCTGCCGTAAGTATTGTCGCTCCACCAATCAACCAGGTTTTCAAAAGGTGCAAGGTGGTAGCCAATGTTCCAGTATATTTGTGGCATTACATAATCTATCCAACCTTGCTGAAGCCACTTACGGGTATCAGCGTATAATTCATAGTACGAGTTCCCCCCATGGGTTTCCGAGCCTTCCGGGTCCTGACTGGCGTTTTTCCATATGCCAAACGGACTGATACCAAATTTCAGAAAAGGTTTATGCATATGTATGCTATCGCTCAAAGCACCTATCAGCAAGTCGACATTGTTACGGCGCCAGTCTTTGATATCGGTAAATTCTCCACCATAGGTTTTGAAGGTCTGCTCATCGTTTATTTTCTGCCCTTCAATTTTATAGGGGTAGAAATAGTCGTCCATATGCACACCATCAATGTCATAGTTATCTACTACGTTAAGTATAACCTTGATAATGTATTCGCGAACGTCAGGAATGCCGGGGTTAAACAGTTTTATTCCGCCGTAGGTAAAAAACCAGGAGGGCGACTGGTTAGTGATATGGCAAGTGCAAAGACTCTTGAAATTAGCATCGAAGGTTGCGCGGTAAGGATTAAACCAGGCATGCAGTTCCATACCGCGCTTGTGCGCCTCGCTTATCGCAAACTCCAATGGATCGTATGCCGGGCTTGGTGCTACACCCTGTTTGCCGGTAAGCCATCTTGACCATGGTTCGCCGCTTTTTGCATAAAATGCATCAGCAGCCGGCCTTACCTGTAACATTACAGCATTAATGCCGGCACGCTGATCGGCATCTAAAAGACTGATCAGCTCCTGTTGTTGCTTTTCGACAGATAGGTGTACATCACTTGGCCAATCGATATTAACTACAGTGGCTATCCATTGTCCACGAAACTCACGTTTAGGCGCTATACCTGCCGGTGCCGCATGCCTGCTTGCAACCGCATGGATTTTAGGCAAATTAACCGTATCAGCATGGCTTGATTTTTTGGTACTGTCAGTTTTTGCACCGGCATTCAGAAAATTCAGGGCGATTAAAAACGTAGTCAAACAATATCTGTATGCACACATCCGGAGGGTAGGATTAATTGACAAAGATATAAACTGAGGGTTTATAATTTTAGTATAACGAGCAATTAATAAGCCCATTTTGTGTTTTACTTAAAATCTCGCTACTTTTATCCGATCAGGGTTAACGAATTGTCAGCCTGAAGGGAAAAATCTGACGATATTTTTATTCAAAGGAATAATTAGCAGCCAATTAAAACAATTTTAAAAAGTTGTTGTTAAAAACCGTTAAAGTTATCATTGAAAAGTAACAAGCAATTCCCTAATGATTGCGCGTGCTTTCCCTACAAATTTAAACTTAGAAAACAGCCATGGAAAATCAATCCGGACAAACAAAAAAGAATTCAAATGTTATTTACTTCCTAATCGTGGTGGTACTTGCCTTATTGGCGACCGATGTTTACCTGTTTTTACAGAAAAACAAGTCAGATACCAGGATCGTTTATCAGGAAGACGAAAAAAACAGGCTTAAGGTTGAGCTCGACAGCCTTGAGGCACAGATCGAACAGGTTAATACCGGCAAAGCCAAAATAACAGCCGAGCTGCGCGCAAAAAATGATTCACTTGAAAACAGGATCAAAACGCTACGGGTACAGCTTGACAAAGGTAAACTGACCAAAGCCGAACTCTCCAAAGCACAGGAAGATGTTAAACAACTGCGTTATTTTGTAGCCAATTATACGGCACAGATCGAAGAGCTGAAAAAACAAAATACCAATCTGGCGATCGAACGGGATACGCTAAAAACCAACCTCGCCAGCACTACGCAAAAAGCTACTACCCTGGAGGCGCAGAACAAGGATCTGGACAGTAAAGTACAAATTGCCAAAGCCTTAAAAGCAGGCAAGGTTGATATTGTAGCTTTCAAAGTAAAAAGTAGTGGCAAAGAAGTTGAAGTGACCCGTGCAAGCCCTGCCAAAAAGATCAAGATCAGCTTCAATGTTGTTAGCAATACACTGGCCGATAAAGCCTTGCATGATGTTTATATCCGCATTATTGATCCAACCGGCAATTTGATCATTAGCGGCGATGCCGGTAATTTTTCAGCCGATGGCCAAAGCCTGCAGTATACTTACAAAACATCTATCGACTTTAAAGATGATGGCAGTACGTTTACTATAGACTGGACCAGCCAGAGCAACCCTGCATTTCAAAAAGGTGTTTATACGGTACTGCTGTATTCTGATGGTTATACCATGGGCCAGGGTACCTTTACGCTGAAATAGGTCTTAGAAAAGATATGCTTTGATCCCTCCTGTAAAAAACAGGGGGGATTTTTTTTTGATCAAATAGCTGATGGTAGGCTTATGTAAAAGGTGGTCCCTTCGCCTGTAGCGGTTTCAAACCAAACTTTACCGCCGGCATTTTCTATCGAGTTCTTCACAAATGCCAGGCCCAGGCCAGTGCCTGAACTTTTGGTAGTAAAATTAGGCTCAAAAATTTTCTCGCGCAGGTTGGCGCTTATTCCGTTTCCATTATCTTTTATACTGATTAGTATATTTTTATCGGTAACAAGATTATAAATACTGATTATACCATTACGGCCCTGTGGCAAAGCCTCTATCGCATTTTTAAGCAGGTTATTAAAACAACGCAACAACTGATCCCGGTCGGCATTGATCATAAACGACTTTTCGGGCGGCAGGTAATTGATCACAATACCATCCATCTGTTTAAAAACTGTTACAGCCTGGTTCAATACGTCAAAAACATTCAATGCTTCAAGTCGTGTTTCCGGCATCTTTGCAAATGCCGAAAATTCAGATGCTATGGATGCAAGGCTTTCAATTTGCTCTACAAATGATTTGCTGAAACGTTCAAATTTCTGATCAAACTTAGGGTCTTTGTCGCGCCATGATTTTTCAAGCAGCTGCAAGCCAAGTTTCAAAGGCGTCAAGGGGTTTTTGATCTCATGGGCTACCTGCTTTGCCATTTCGCGCCACGCACTTTCCCTTTCAGATTGCGCTAGCTTCTGTGCCCCCAGGTCAAGTGCCTCGATCATCTTATTATATTCGTTGATCAGCGTACCGATCTCGTCTTTACGGTTCCATTTAATGGGCTCATTTTTCCGCCCGTATTTTGTTTTACTTAATATCGATTGAATAAGACTAAGGGGCCAGGTGATCTGCCTTGCAATGATAATAGCCAATAAGCCTATGGCAATAAATATCAATGCATAAACATTGATCATGGCATTCAGCAAAGAACCGACCCGGCTTCGATAATCTGCATCGTTCGAAAAATAAGGCAGCTCCAGATAACCAACCGCTCTGCCCTTTGAATCTGAAACCGGTACATAGCCCGCTTTGTATCTTAAGTCGCCAATTGTCTCATTATTTACAAAAACAGACTTTTGCAGTTTATTGAGGCTAACAAAAGCTCTTCCGTTTATCCGCTGGGCCACTAATCCGGCATCGTATATTTTGGGCTGGGTTGAGATGATCTCTTCCCCCTCGGTATTGAAAAATGTAAGATCGGCAGCATAAACATTAGCAAAATTGATAAAGCGGGCATCAAAATCAGAACTGTTTTCGCTCACAATATCACTTAAACCACCCTTGCTAAATGCATCGCCGATACGCGTTATACGATCACTGATGGTGTTGTCCTGTTGTTCGTCATATTGCTGTACGATAGAAAAATAGGTGATCAGGCCAACTACAATCAGGGTGATAACAACTGCGATAACAATGGAAAATTGTATACGGGTCTTATATAATATGCTGTCAAAATTCAGGCTTAGGCGCCAGCGGAAATAATCGTTTTCATTGTAAAGTAAACGGATCCGGGTCCATAACCATTGAACGAGGATAACTGCCAGACTAAACACCAGAAAAACAATGAAAAAAAACGTTATTGAGGTTATTATATCGAAAATAACGTTTTGTCTTTTGCTTACTACAAGTAGTTCATGATTTCCGGGTTTATAGACCAGATGATTGTAACCTGCCCATAAATCAATGCCAGACAAAGAGGGAGAAGCCGTGTTAATAGAAACAAACTGCTTTAGCTTGCCACCAAACTCCGTATTGAACAAACTATAATCATATTTACCATGTTGGCGTTTCAAGCGATTATCTGCGTAAAAAGCGTAGGCATAATCGCTCAACTGCTCCGGAACTACTCTTTCACCTTCTTCCACCAGCAGTTCGGGATAAGCGTTTTCAGTTTGACTTTCGCGGGAAGTTAGTTGGATAACCAGCGTCCCCTGTTTCTTGATATTATCGTTCAAGGGAATAAGCGCGAAGTAATTGCTATAGCCAAATGAGTTATTGAGCCGATAAAAATAATCAGACACTTTATTGGCACCCCGTAATACTTTACCTTTAAAAACATTCAGATCTGCCGGTTTTTCACCCGGCAACTGTTGGTCGAGATCGTTGTAGAGAAATGCCTCTACGGTATACCTTGAAAGGTAAGGGAAATAGGTCTTTTGAAAATAGTTACCCAGGCGATCGGTATTTCTTGTGGTATCGAATACCAATTTCTTAACAGCGGCGTCTTTCTGAATACGTTCTTCGGCCAGTTTAAAAATATCATCTGCACGCGGGTCATCAGATGTTTCTAATTGGCGCAGGTAAGCTTTCCGCAATTCCAGTTCCCTGATCGATTCAAAGTGATTAAGCTTGGTAGCTGAGATCATTGCACATACAAGGATTATACTTACCAGTGCACCCGAACTAATTAATCCCTGCCTGTAATGACAAGCATGCGCCCTTACCACTACCCATATGCCAAAAAATAAAAAAAACAGCGAAATTTCGTGGTTATTGATGAAACTGAAAAAACTTGCGCAAATAACGCCTGTCAGAAGCAGCAGTCCCTGATGCCTGAGTGAAACATCAGCATTTACCGAAAAAACGAGGCATATTTCCACCAGCAGATAAAAACTCAGAAAGGCAAAGCAAAGCATAGTGATGCCCAACAAACTGTAAACAGACAGATTGAGTACGTTATTGACATCGAAATTTATGCTTGATGATACTACCAGTGTATAAAACAGATGCAACAGCGATACGGCTACTATGATCAGTAGTGTTACTGCCTGTGTAATGACCAGATAGCCCATTTTTTTGCTGATGCGGCCCGAAACCAGTTTTTTACGATGACGGTAAACAAAACATACAAACCAGCACAAAGCCAATAGGTTCAGACAAAAATCCCCGAATGATGGGAACAATGCTCCGTAATGATAAAGCTGAGCAGAGAATAATACCGGACGATATACCAGGTCGGGCCAGTGTGCGGAAAGGTTGAGAAACCTTACCAAAATAATGAACAATCCTAGGGCAAATATCGAAAGATACAGGTATCCCCTTCGAGCGAGGTAATTGCAACAATTATGAATCAAAAGGCACAATACCAATACACACGATACCCATAACAACGCTTCGATAAAAAAAAAGCTGTGACCAACCAGGCCGGGGATCACTTTTACCGAAAAAAGGTACTCGTTGCTGATACTATTTATTTCATATATGTTTTTATCGTTTGGATCTGCAATAGCTATGATATTGTCCCGGAGCAGATTTTTGGCGAAAGTGTTATGCAGGTATTGATTCTGAAATGGGTAGTTTGACCTTACCGGGATAAAAAAGATAACGTAAAAATCGCCCTGGGTCTTCTTTATAGCATCATAGCTGCCGTTAGGGCTTTTGATAAAAGAAAACCCTTCTTTAATATGATCTCTGTTTTCAGGTATTACCTTAATCCCGCTCCAAAAGGCCAGCCGGCCTTTTTTTACAGTGATAAACCAAATATTTTGATCAGTAGTAAAATCCTGAATAAGCTTTAAAGCAGCCTTATCATTATTATCGAGCAATTTTAGCCTTTGGAATGAGGCACTGTCGTCAATTACTTTTTTTACTAATGCTTCTTTTTGGTGCAGGTTACTTTCAAGTGTCTGCGCACTTTGTAAAAGAATGTTTTTGGGAGTATAGGTATTCCTGACAACGATAGCTGTCGATAAAAAGCTGGCAAATAATACTGCCAGCATCAGCCTTATTTTTGCGGAGCTTGTCAATTTTTCAAAAGGTACCGGTAAAAATACGATTAAATAACAAAGCCATCTGCTTATTGTTGAGATGGCTTTGTTATTTTTTTACAGTATCGAGGCGCTGCTGGTTGGTATTGCCCTGTCGACTTTTTTAACCAGCCCCTGTAATACATTACCGGGGCCAACTTCCGTAAAGGAGCTTGCACCGTCTTCCAGCATATGTGTTACGATCTGGGTCCAGCGCACTGGCCCGGTAAGCTGTTCTATCAGGTTATGTTTTATCTCTTCCGGATCGGTATGAGGTTTAGCATCAATGTTCTGGTAAACCGGACATACCGGTGCTTTTATTTCTGTGTGCGCTATAGCATGTTCCAGCTCCATTTTAGCAGAATTCATCAAAGGCGAATGGAAAGCGCCACCGACATTCAACTTCAAGGCGCGTTTAGCTCCCGCTGCGAGTAATTTTTCGCAGGCATAGTCGATGCCGGCAATAGATCCTGAGATAACTAACTGTCCCGGACAATTGTAATTGGCAGGAACAACAATGTCAGTTGCCTCAAGGCAAATGTTTTCAACGGTAAAGTCATCAAGCCCTAGTATTGCCGCCATAGTTGAAGGTTGTATTTCACATGCTTTTTGCATAGCATTAGCACGCGCAGCAACAAGTTTCAGCCCATCTTCAAATGATAATGCGCCGGCAGCCACCAGTGCAGAAAACTCACCAAGAGAGTGACCTGCAGCCATATCGGGTTGAAAATCGTCGCCCAAAACTTTCGCAAGAATTACCGAATGAAGGAAAATGGCCGGTTGTGTAACTTTGGTTTGTTTAAGGTCTTCTTCGCTGCCATCAAACATGATGTCGGTAATGCGGAAACCTAAAATTTCGTTAGCCAGTTCAAATAATTGACGGGCTTGTTCCGACTTCTCATAAAGTTCCCGGCCCATACCAGGAAACTGGGCACCTTGCCCGGGAAAAATGTATGCTTTCAATTTAGTGATTGGTTATTTGTTATCGGTTATCAGGTATTAGTTATTAGTTATTGGGTATCAGATAATGGGCACCTGCATAAGGTTAAATTTTTCAAAAACAGACCAGCTCGAAACTACCCAATCCCCGTTAACCGATACCTGCTACCCAATCCTCGCTACCCCAACTTCGACGCTATCAAATTTAAGAACTCTGTCCGGGTTTTTTCTTTTAAAAATTCACCGGTAAAAGCAGAGGTTGTGGTCACAGAGTTTTGCTTTTGAACACCCCGCATACTCATGCATAAATGACGGCATTCAATCACCACGCCAACACCAAGCGGATTCAAGGTGTGCTGAATACAATCCCTGATCTCGTTCGTCAGTCGTTCCTGAACCTGTAACCTGCGTGCAAATATATCTACTACACGGGGTATTTTGCTTAAGCCAACAATATGTCCGTTGGGTATATAGGCCACATGGGCCTTGCCAAAGAAGGGTAGCATATGATGTTCACACATCGAGTAAACTTCAATATCTTTCACAACTACCATTTGGCTATATTCTTCTTTAAACATAGCTGACCTCAGGATTGCTTCTGCATCCAGGTCATAACCCTGCGTCAAAAAAAGCATAGCTTTAGCAACACGCTCCGGAGTTTTTAAAAGACCTTCCCTGTTAGGATCTTCACCAAGCTGCTCCAAAACACCCTTATAATGCGTTTTTAAGTTTTCGATCAGCGTGTCATTATAGCGGTCGATCTTGAGGTATCCCTCTACTTCATCATCATCCGGTACTATGTTTTCCTTACTCATATGCTTACATTAATTACCAAAGTATTCGGCATAATTATTCTCGGTCTCGTAAAGTTTTACCGAGTGTAAAATAACACCTTCATGTGCTTCGATAGGTTCTTTTAATTGCCTGAATATTTCAATGCAGAGCAATTCGGTCGAGGCCATCTTACCTTTCATGAACGGCACATCCAGGTTTATGTTTTTATGGTCGAGCTGTTCTATCACGTAATCGTTAATGATCACCTTAAGGTCCTTCAAATCCATCAAATACCCCGTAGCATGGGTGATCTCGCCCTTAACCGTAACAAACAGATCATAATTATGTCCATGCCAGTTAGGATTTGCACATTTACCAAATACTTCGGCATTTTTTTCGGCGCTCCATTCCTCACGATACATGCGGTGCGCAGCGTTAAAATGTTCTTTCCTTGTTATATAGATCATCATCTTAAGAATTGCCGCAAATATACGAAACAAAAAACCGGGCTTTGTTTATCTTCGTTGTCAAATTAAAGCCATTATGCGCATACTGGTTGTCGCTGCTACCCCCTTTGAAGTTGAAAATATCGACTCAAAAATCAAGAATCATAACTTCGAACTGTTGATTACCGGAGTGGGCATGGTAGCAACTGCTTATGCTTTGGGAATGCACCTTGCCAGTAATCAATATGATCTGGCAATCAATTTTGGTATTGCCGGCAGTTTCGACAGAAGCATTGCCCTGGGTCAGGTGGTTGAAGTTACGGAAGACAGATTTTCTGAACTGGGTGCCGAAGATGGGGATGATTTTCTTAGCATAGATCAACTGGGTTTTGGCGAAAGCGGCATGAAGTCAAGCTATGAGCTACCAGCTGCTTTTGGCCTGAAAAAAGTAAGCGCTATCACTGTCAATACCGTGCATGGCAACGAGAAAAGCATCAAAAATGTAATTGCAAGCACCCAACTGGAAAGCATGGAGGGCGCGGCATTTTTCTATGCCTGCAAACAAGCCGGCCTGCAGGCGCTCCAAATCAGGGCAGTGTCAAATTACGT
>CAISPD010000178.1 GCA_903887275.1 uncultured Mucilaginibacter sp. | reverse complement strand
TGGAAATTCTTGAATTCATTAAATTCCGGTTCTGACAAAAAAATCTACCTTTGCGATAACTGAACTTTCATGACTGAAAAGATATTAGTGATAGGTGCTAATGGCCAGATAGGGACAGAACTGGTCAATGCCTTAAGGCAGATACATGGCGCTAAAAATGTCATTGCTTCCGATATCAGGAGTCCTACTTTTTCCATTCGCCATACCGGGCCCTTCGAGATCGTTAATGTACTCGATGAGGAAAATCTGCACCATGTGTTTAACAAGCACCGGCCAACCCAGGTTTACCTGTTAGCGGCAATTTTATCTGCTGTTGGCGAACAAAAGCCCAAAATGGCCTGGGACCTCAACATGACCGGCCTTTTACATGTGCTGGATTATGCGGTTGAATTCAAGGTGAAGAAGGTTTTCTGGCCCAGCTCTATCGCCGTTTTCGGGCCCCATTCTCCGCAGCATCAAACGCCACAATATTGCGTGATGGACCCAAATACCGTTTATGGTTTTAGTAAACTGGCAGGTGAACGCTGGTGCGAATATTATTTTAACAAATATGGCCTCGATGTGCGTAGCCTTCGTTACCCCGGCCTCATAGGCTGGCGTGCCAACCCGGGCGGCGGAACCACAGATTATGCAGTACATATTTTCCATGAAGCGCTGAAATATGGTCGTTATCAGAGTTTTCTTTCAGCCAACACGGCACTGCCGATGATGTATATGGACGATGCGATCCGAGCCACTTTGATGTTGATGGATGCCCCTGCCGAAAAAATAAAAATTCGTTCGTCCTATAACCTGGCGGGTATCAGCTTTACGCCGGCACAACTTGCAGAACAGATAAAAAATATCATCCCTTATTTCGAAATATCTTATACCGACAGCGACCCGCGCCAGGCAATAGCTGATAGCTGGCCTAAATCAATTGATGATTCCGATGCCCAAAACGACTGGGGCTGGCAGCTGGAATACGATCTCCCGAAGATGGTAGAGGATATGATCGTTAATTTGAGAAGGGGGATTTGAGGGCTTTAGGGCGCCTAGTGGTTGGCGCATGGTGTTATACCTGATAGGAAGAAAGACCCGGCTAAATAAATAAAATAAGCAAACAAATACTATTTTTGCGTTCCAAACCATGGCCATGGACTATCGACCATGGACTATCGACTAAAAAATATGGGAAGAGCATTTGAATTCCGTAAAGAAAGAAAGCTGAAGCGCTGGAGTAAAATGGCAGTGCAGTTTACCCGTTTGGGTAAAGAAATTGTGATGGCAGTAAAAGCCGGCGGTGGCGACGTAAACACCAATTCACGTCTGCGTACGGCAGTGCAAAACGCAAAGGCAGTAAATATGCCTAAAGACCGGGTGGAAGCTGCTATCAAGCGTGCTACCAGTCGCGATGAAAAAGACTACGAAGAAATTGTATACGAAGGTTATGCCCCACATGGCGTAGCAATCCTGGTTGAAACTGCCACTGATAATATTAACCGTACCGTTGCCAATGTGCGCAGCTATTTTACCAAAGTAGGCGGCACACTGGGTAAAACCGGGTCACTTGACTTTATCTTCACCCGTAAATCGGTATTTACTTTTATTCCCGGTGATCGCGATCTTGACGAACTTGAACTGGAGCTGATCGACGCTGGATTGGAAGACCTGTTTGTAGAAGCCGATGAAGAAGGAAACGATATCGCGGTGATCCATACCGCTTTTGAAGATTTCGGCAAAATGCAGAAAGCCCTGGAAGAAGCCGGCATCGAAACCAAGTCAGCCAAATTGGAGCGCGTTGCCCAGTCGTTTCACGAAGTAACTGAAGAACAGATCCTCGACGTCAACAAACTGATCGACCGCCTGGAAGAGGATGATGATGTGCAGGCGGTGTACCATAATATGGCGGAATAATAGTTATTAGGTATCTTTAAATAGTTACTGTTTACTGTCCGGAAGTCCGATGATGATTTTGGACATGGATCAGAGCCGTCATAAAAATCAAACGAATCAGCATTCTATGCCCCTTTTCACCTCCGGCAAACAGGAAAAGAAAGTAAAAGTTACCTTTGGTAAGGGTTTACTTTTTGTAGAGCATGAAGGTAATAAACAGCAGGTTTTTCCGCTGGAGTTTTTCCCTAAACTGGCCAATGCAACTGAGGAAGAACGTAACGACTGGGTGCAGACCGATAAAGGGATCTATTTTAAACAACTTGATTTATTAATTTGAAAATTTGAAGATGTGCCAATTTGAAAATTGATTTCAGGATAATTATTAAATTGCAAAAAGGTAATATTCAAATCTTCAAATTGTCAAATATTAAAATTAAACAATGAGCTTCGAAGAGTTTTTCCGGAAGAAGAGAATAGACCTGGGGGCCTTAGCTAAGGTTGATCCGGCGCTACTTTCTGAATTCAGGACCCATTTTGAGCATATGGGTGAGAAAAGCTTTGATCATACCAAAAAGTACTGGTTCAATAAACTCAGGTTGCAATATCATCTGGCGCCGGAAGTAAAAGAGGAAAAGGTTGTTATTGCTAACCCGCTTGCACAACAGACAATTGCCGAAGTTTTAGCCGAAACGCCGGCCGCGCCTGCCACAAGTGTTAGCTTTAAGCCACGCTTTAAACCGGGAATTACTAAGCCGGTAGAGAACCTTGAGGCGCAAAAAGAAGAAGCCCGAATATCTGATAACGCAAAACCTGCTGAAGCTCCTGCTCCGCCAGCCGCAGTAGGCTTCAAGCCTCGTTTTAAAGCGGGAGTAACAAAAACCGCTGAATCAGCCGAGGAGGCCAAAAGTGAAACACCTGAACCCAAGCCTTTGGCTGAAAATCCAACAGAAAGTACCGCAACAAAACCTGCCTATAAACCGAAGTTTAATATGAAGAATATTAAGCCAAAGGAGGGGGAATAAAGACTGATCACTTCCAAAACAACCGCCCGGAAAAAAAATGTCATTGCGAAGAGCTGTAGGGGTGCCGGGCAGCAACAAAGCAATCGCAAGGAGGCAGGCACAGGCTTATGTTTGGAGCCTCTAATATCCTGAACAATACTTACAACCGGAGCCCAAAGGTATAACTTGCGATTGCTTTGTCGCCCCCAGGCGCACAAGCCTCTGCTGGCTCCTCGCAATTGACATGGTTAGTTAAGCTACCTACCCGCGTCGCCCTTCGAAAGTCTCAGGGTGCCAGCCTATGCGATGCGTTATAACTACAGCAGACATCGGGTCTTACAGACTTACGCGGACTTACGGACTACCTCCTATTCCCAAACAACCAGGGCAGCAGATCCGGCTCGGCAAAAGCGTCGTCCCAACTGTTGTGGCCATCGTTAGGATAAATGGTTAATTTGGCGTTGCCACCTGCAGCTTTGATAGCATTGACCATAATGATAGAATGATCAGCAGCAATTACATTATCTTTTGCACCATGAAATACCCAAACTGGTGTTTTTTTAGCGTATATCTTTGCATTCAGGGTGTTATCACCGCCACAAATTGGAAAAGCAGCAGCAAATACTTCCGGTCGGCGGCGAAGAATTTCAAATGTTCCCATACCGCCCATAGATAGTCCGCCAATATATACCCGATGCTTATCTACAAAAGGCTCTTTCAGGAATTGGTCAAGTAAACCTATTAGGCTTCTCATCGAATGGGTGGGTTCTCCTCCAGCCTGAAAATGAAAAACTTCTTTTCCATTTGAATCCGGTTTACGGATTACGTTGCTCCAGTAATCAGGTTCTTTGGGGCATTGCGGAAATATAATGATGGCAGGATACTTATTTCTTATGGTATCATTCAGAAATAACTTTGGCCCGTATTTCAATTGCGCCTGATTATCATTTCCCCGCTCGCCCGAACCATGTAATATAAAAACGACAGGATATTTTTTAGCTGGATTGAAATTAAGTGGTAACAGTATCCGGTAGGGTAGAGTGTCAGTTTTATTGATAAATACACCCTTATCAAATAACGAAAGATTTTGTGCTTTCGACAAAAAAGGGAATAAACTGATAACACTCATAATCACGATCAATAAAGTTCTTTTTGCAGTCATCTCCAAAGCCAGGATTTTATCCTTTTCAAATTAGTTTTTTTGAATTCCTAAGGTGCAAAATATTTTTATTAACCAGGTGCCTATTTTAATTTTTGTCGGCGATCATCGGACTGGTAAAATCGAGTTTTTTGAGGCCGCGTTGCACTTCCGGGCAGCTCATGAATAATTTCCATAGCAAACCGCTGCGGTAGTTTTCTATCATAACTACAATAGGTCCTTCGTCTATGGCCAGATATGATTTTGCCTGCCAGTTGTGTGTTTCGCTAAAAGCATCCACGAAGCCAAATTCGCCCCATATTTTATCGCCCAGGTCATAGTAAAAATGGCGAAGCGCTTTCATCGAATATTCGGGCGTATAAGGGAATGCCGATAATGCCGCAGTTGGCGTGATCACCCCCAGGTCATTAGTAGGCGAGTGTGCATCATAACCATTAAAACTATCGCTGGCGGTTAATCCCCAGCAATCTTCGCCGTAGCCTTTATATTTTTTAGGGTTATCTACGCAATAGTCGTGGTTGATCAAAGTATGATTGGTGTTTTGCTCCCAATAATCGGCGTAATCGTCCTTCAGGCCTTTTGGATCGAGCCCCATAAAGGAGTAATGCGAAAAAAACAGGGGTCCGCCATAATCAAACCCTAGAGGAAGTTTATGCCCGTAAAAGGTTCGGCCGTTCCGGAAGAAATCGCTTTGAGCCCAACCCCGGTGGTAAATGTCGCTGGATACCGGGTAACGGTCGGCTGATTCGGCCAGGATATAGGTGATCAAACATTCGTTGAAGCCGCGTATCGGAAAATTCATGGCCCAGCCATTATTGGGCGACCAATGCCAATACAGGTTATCGCGACCTTCATGGGTATACCAGCTCCATTCCACTTCGCCCCACATCCAGTTGATCACATCCCTGATATGATTTTCTTTAGCGTTATTTGCCGTGAAATATTGTCTTGCACAAAGGAGGCCTTCAAACAGGTAGGAAGTTTCTACAAGATCGCCTCCATCATCTTTGCGTCCAAATCGAATTACTTTCCCTGTCTCGCCATTTAACCAATGTGGTAATACACCATGAAATGAATCGGCACGGTACAAAAACTCCAGTATCTTCAACATGCGATCCACCGCCTGATCATGGGCGATGAACTTACGATGATCTGCTACGATCAGCGCCATGATACCAAAGCCTGAACCACCGGTAGTTACTACCTCATTGCCATAGTCATAAGCCACATTGCTGCGCTCGCGCGCCAGGCCGCTGGTAGGATGGCCGAAATCCCAGAAATACCGGAATGTCTGGCGTTGCACTACATCCAGCAGGGCGCTGTCTGAAAGCCCTTTAATGATGCCTACTGGTTTAATGCCAGTTTCCGCTTTCCCTTGCTCCTGAGCAAAGCAACAGGTTGACACCAACAGTAGTAAAGGGAGTACTAATTTTTTCATTTTATGCAAATTTTTTAAAGTCTTCTCATAATGCCTTGTGTTGAAGCACAAGGAGGTTAATGACGCTTAGAGGTTCGGACTTTGAAATCCGAGACCTTTCATGCCAGTTTTTATTTCTGGACAACTCATAAATAGATTCCAGAGAAGTCCGCTTCTGTAATTTTCAATCATATCAACAATCGGCCCCTCATCAATAGCCAGATCCGATGTGGCAAACCAGGGGTTATCCAGGTTGAAAGCATCGTAAAAACCGTACTGCCCCCAAAGTTTATCACCTAATTTATAATAAAAAAATCGGAGTGCCGACATGGATTGCTGAGGTGTGTAAGGTAAAGAAGCAATAGCGGCGGTAGGGGCAATTACACCAACATCGTTGGTTGGTGAACTGGCTGTATAACCGTTTGCGATATCGCTGGCGGTAAGGCCCCAGCATTGGCTGCTATAACCATAGTAGTTTCTTGGGTTGGCAACGCAATAATTAAAATTTATATGCGCATCAGCCTGATTTTGTACATCATAACTGGCGTAGGCATCTGATAATCCGTTGGGGTTGATACCCAGGAACGAGTAGTGGGCGAAAAATAAAGGACCTCCGCCGGTAGGACCAAGCGGAAGTGTTACCCCATAAAAATTTCCACCATTTTTGATCTGACCATTTAGTGCCCAGCCATTGTCATAAACAGCTTTACTGATAGGGTGTGTAGTTGACGATGCTGCCAGTACGTATGTTATTAATGCTTCGTTCCAGCCGTTTATCTGTTGGTTGGCCGACCACCCAAAGTTCGGGCTCCAGTGCCAGTACAAGGTGTTCTGGCCATTTTGCGTGAACCAATTCCAGTCGACATTATTCCAGAGCGTATTAATATCATTTCTTAGGTTACTTTCATCTGTGCCGGCGGCATTAAAATACTGACGTGCAGTAAGCAGTCCTTCCATCAGATAGGAAGTTTCCACCAGGTCGGCACCGTCGTCCTGAGGGCTGAAAGGCACCACCGCTCCGGTAGCCCCATTCATCCAATGCGGAAATGCGCCGTGGTAGGTTTGGGCCGTATTTTTCAGGAAGCCAACAATCTTCTGTAACCTTGCCAGAGCATCGGCATGGCTTATAAAACCACGATTACTGGCAGCAACAATCGCCATGATGCCAAAGCCGGAGCCGCCTATGGTAACCACATCGCCGGAGGTATTGCGCTCACGCGCCAATCCACTTACGGGGTGGCCAAAGTCCCAGAAATATTTGAGAGTTTGCTGCTGTACCAGATCAAGCAGGGCATTATCACTTATTTGCGGAAACTTGTCGCTTGTATCGATCGCCGTTAGCAGTTGAAGGCTGACGGCTGTTTGAAGTGCACCACCGGAAACTGATTTAAGTGAAGGCGCTACAGTCAAATTATATTGTGTGATCGGCTGCAATGCCGAAAGGGTGATCACAAGGGTGCTGTCTTTATTTTCAAAACTTGTGACAAAACCCGGCGAAGTACCGTTACCAGACGAAACACTCAGGCTTCCTGTCGCTGTACTGATGTTTAAAGGCGCTGAAAAAGATATTTTTACAATGGAGTTTGCAGGAACACCTTTGTAGCTAAAACCATTATAACTGCCGTTCACCTTCAAACCGCTAAAACTAAAAGAAACTGGTGCAGGCGGTGCCGGTTGATTATGTTGTTTGCCGCAGGATGTAAGAAAAACAGGAATGGCTATTAATGCCAGTATTTTTATTTTTTTCATCCGCTGCAAATATCTTTTCCTAATTTAACATTTATTGTTTAAGCATGAAAAAAGGCTGCTGCCCGGCTTGTGCGGGCAGGCAGCCTTCAACTAATCAATCAACCTATCTCCCTAATTTCTCAAGGTTATACAATGCCGATACCTGTGTTACTGATAACGCTTCGTTGTAAACTCTCACCTGGTCCAATACACCGGTCACATATCCTGCCCAGCCTTGGGAGCCGGTTGCAGAAGTAAGCGATGGCGTAGTTTGGAACTGCAGGGTTCCGAAAGCTAATTTGGATGCGGCAGACCAATCAAGCGGACTAAAGCCTGATGGCGTGTTAACACCTGCCTGGGCACCATCATAATAAACAGTTATTGTACCTGTAGTATCGTCATAGGTAACGGTTATCTGCGTCCAGGTATTCCATGGATTAGAAACGGTGTAGCCACCTTCCCAGCCATCAACGCCGCTGGTTGAACCTGCGTTATTATACATATGTACTTTTAAAACACCTGTTGTGGCCGAACCACCATTGTCAAAAAATACATCAAAGTTGCCCCAGAAATTCTGACTGTGAGCAATACTGATCAAACCAACTGCTCCCACGTTTTGAGGCATGTTTACCCATAATGAGATGGTAAAACTGTGAATGCCTTTAACTGCAGCAGGAACATCAGATACAGCATAGGAATTGTTTGCACCCTGTAAGCCCTGGCCAATTACACCAGTACCGTAACCGGTGCCGGTTGCTACTGCTGTAGTAGCTGAAAGGCTGTCTTTCAAACTGCCGCTAAACGGCCAGTAAGATACCAGGTGAGCAGGTTCGATGTCCTTGGAAGCGGTATAACCACTATAACTTGGCAGCGGCTTTTTAGGCGCGTATGATTTAGGATTAAACTCCTTCTGGCATGACGATAGCGTGAGGCTGATGACCGCTCCCAAAACCAGCCCGGCTGTTATTTTATTTTTGAATGTCTTCATTTCTTTTTGCGATTAATAATTAATAACCGGGGTTTTGTGTTAAAACGCCTGCACTCAGGTCGATCTCATTTTGAGGAATTGGCCAAACTTCGTTTTTGCCAGCTTTAAAGCCCCTTGAACCAAATAATGCGGCTCCGCGACCCTGGCGGATAACGTCGAAATAACGATCGAATTCCATGGCCAGTTCAACGTGGCGCTCATTCCAGATGGCGGTACGCAATTGTGCCTGGTCAGTAGTAGTTACCGGCGGCAGGATGGCATTATTGCCTGCTCTGGCTCTGGCTCTTACCAGTTCCAGGGAAGCTAAAGCTGCTGCGCTGTTGCCCAGTTCGTTATTGGCTTCAGCATTCATCAGCAATACGTCGGCGTAGCGTAAAACGATCTTGTTTTGTTGACAGCCTTCGTTAAAACCTGATACATATAAGCCGAATGGCACGTACGATTTTTGATTATACATAGGGTTGTCACCCGATGCAGGGATCACATCACCTTCTGGTGTTGTTTCACCGCGGAAAATAATGGTAGCGTCCCTGCGCGGATCGCCTGGTTCGTATGCCGCTGCCAATGCTGCGCTAGGTACATTGAAGCCCCAGCCACCGCCGGTAGAACCACGTACACCTTGTACCTGCGAATACTGCGAGTTTGAAGCGTTTGGATTGTTTGGGATCAGCATACACTGTATCTCGAAGATAGACTCCGAATTGTTTTTGTTATTTGTCCGGAACAATTGCTCATAGTTGGGAAACAGGGAATAACCCAATCCCATTACCTGGTTGGTTAAACTCAGTACATCACTCCATTTATGCTGGTACATTGCTGCTTTTGCATGCAAGGCTAATGCAGCTCCTTTAGTGGCATGACCAATGTCGACAGCGGAGTAAGCCTGAGGTAATACAGCGGCGGCATCAGTCAGGTCAGCTTCTATTGCGGCCCAAACCTGTGCCTTTGCTGTGCGTGGCAAATTGTACTCAGCCGCAGTCTTAGGAATATGTAAGCGAAGCGGTACATCACCAAACGCCCTAACCAGCCTGAAATAGGCATAAGCGCGGATGAATTTCGCCTCAGCAAGGTAGCGTGCCTTTAGAGCCGCATCCATATTGATAGCAGGTATATTGTCAATTATCTGGTTTGCCAGGTTAATCGTGCTATACTCACCGCCCCAGAAATCAGCAATCTGACCTTCTCCTGAATTTGCAGTGAAGTTGTGGAAATCATTCATGAATGATGCATCGGTAGGTGTACTGCCTTTATCAACGTCATCAGATCCCATACTTTCAACAGCAATTGGTGCAAAAGCTATGTTTGTCCATTCGTGAAGGTAGGCGTACATACCATTAACTGCTCCGGTTGCGTCTGCCTGGGTTTGCCAGAATTGCGTTGCTGCAACTGTGCCTTTTGCCTGTACATTTAAAAAGCTTTTTTTACAGCTTTGAAAAGTGATCAGTAATAATGCAGGAATACCTATAAGAAGTGCTTTCTGCATAAAATTCGTTTTAATCTTCATCTCTTTATCTCAATTAAAATGTGACATTAACACCAAAGTTGTAGGTTGCATAAAGTGGGTACACGTTAGCATCAATTCCCAGATTGCCTACGCCGCCACCAACTTCGGGGTTGAAACCTTTGTACCCGAAAATGTTGAGTGCATTTTGTGCGTTAGCATAAAGGCGTACTTTTTTGATACCCAGGTTACTTAATACAGTGCCCGGTATGGTATAACCCAATTGGGCGTTACGCAACCTGAAATAGGCGCCGCTTTGCACATAAAATGAATTTGGTGCCGCATTGGCATTTGAACCAACGTTAACAGATGGGTAGGTATTTGAAGTACCAGCGCCATGCCAGCGATGTGTGAAGAAGTCTTCAGTGAAGTTTTCATTGCCATAACGGTAGGCAATGTCTGCTGCATAAATATCAACACCTGCAACACCTTGCATATCCAGCATCAGGTCCCAGCTCTTATAGGTGAACGAGGTGTTGATACCGTAATTGAACTTAGGATTTGGGTTACCCAGCACTACACGGTCGCGGCTGTCAATTGTTCCATCGTTATTGGTATCCTGGTAGATAAAGTCGCCAGGCTGTGCCGAAGTTTGTTTAGAGGCTGCAACCTGCGCTGCAGATTGAAATATGCCTACTACCTTATAGCCATAAAATTCGCCAATTGGCTGACCTTGTACGATCCTGGTTGCCAGAGCACCATTGGCAATACCATTGCCCCCAGTATAGATTGGGTTATTGCCCGTTATTACATTAATAACCGTGTTATTATTGATGCCTGCATTAGCACTGATGGCGTAAGAAAAATCTTTTGAAGGACTATCTTTCCAGCTCAGAATAAATTCAGCACCGCGGTTTCTGATCTTGGCCTGGTTGCCTTCAATATTGCCACCCTGGGCACCAACTGATGCCGGAATAGGAATAGCGAAAATGGCATTTTCCGTAGTACGGTCATAAAAATCGGCTTCAAAAGTTAAATGGTTGTTGAGCAAGGCACCTTCAAGACCGATATCTGTAGACTGTGCTTTTTCCCAGGTTGTAACCGGAGGCGCTACAGTATTGATTACCGAGCCCTGGTAAAATTGCTGCGGATTGCCAAAAATAGCAGTCAGGTAACCCGGGTCGCTGGTTACAGCAACGTTAGATAAGTTGATCGGCACATTGGCGTTACCAACCCTACCCCAACTTGCTCTAAGTTTTAACAGGTCAAAAACATGCTGATCTTTTAAGAACGACTCGTTTGTAATTACCCAGCCTAGTCCTACTGACGGAAAGGGACCAAAGGCATGGGCACCATTGCCATAATAATAGCCGGATGCTCCATCATATCGGTATGATGCATTTAACAAATAAGTGTCTTTGTAAGAGTAGTTAACCCTGGCAAACTCAGAAAGTGCCCGGCTATGTGGCTGTTGACCTGGCACAACAGCCTGGAATACGTTTTTCGCGGTATCCGGGAACGAACTACGGATACTCCCACTGGCAGTGTAGGGTACGTTTTGAGCAAATCCGCTCGCATAATAGGTAGTATTATCCTGTGCTGTATAGCCGGCCAGCACAGTGATATGATGATCATTGATATGTTTGTCGTAAGTCAGCGTGTTTTCCCACATCCAGTTACTTGTTTGGGTATGGTCAACCGTTTCTGCGCTTACGGTACTTTGCTGAGCTAGTGTAGCAAAGTATTTCGGTGTGTAGGCTCTAAGTTCGGCCTGACCGATATCAATGCTATAGCTGGTTTTAAACTTAAGGTCTTTCAGGATGCTCCATTGCCCATAAATATTACCGGTAACCCTTTGATTCTTAGAGTGCTGATTAAAGAAATCAATAGTAGCCTGTGGGTTATAATTGTTGCCATCGCCTGTATGGTAATCAGCAGGATCACCATATGCACCAGTGGAATAAAATACCGGAAGTGTAGGTGCAGCACCATACAATTGGTGAAATATACCTCCGTTGATATCTTTTGATTCGCTTGAAAGTAAGGTAGCAGCAAAGACAACTGTAATTGCGTCAATGATCTTTAGGTCATTTGAAGCGTGGAAAGTAAAACGCTTGTAATTGTTGGTTTTCACCAAACCATCCTGATCGAGGTAGCCGAATGAGTAGTTATAACGGTATTTATCCGTTCCACCGTTCAATGACAAATCGTGGTTGGTTACAAAGGCATTACGCAAAATCTGGTTATACCAGTTAGTGCCGCTGCCAAAGCTTGATGGGTCGGCAAATAATACAGGAGTGATATTATTTGATTGGTATAATTCGTCAATAGCTGTTGCATATTGAGTTGCATTGGCCATAGGTACCAGGTTTGTAGCTTTTTGCCATCCTGCGTAACCATTGTAGCTAACAACAGGTTTGCCTACTGTGCCACGTTTGGTTGTTATAACGATAACACCATTGGCAGCGCGTATGCCGTAGATCGCTGTGCTTGAAGCATCTTTCAGTACGCTATAGCTTTCAACATCGGCGGTGTTAAGGAACGAAATATCATCGTACCAAACGCCGTCGACAACATAAAGCGGACTAGTGCTGCCTCCAATCGAGCCTAAACCGCGTATGGTAACCTGGGGCGATGCGCCTGGCGAGCCACTGTTGATCACACTTAAACCTGCAACTTTTCCTTGAAGCGAGGCTAATGCGTTCTGCGATGATTCTTTAGCAACTTCCGATCCTTTGACCGTGGTTATTGAACCGGTATTATCAACCTTGCGTTGCGTTCCGTAACCGATAACTACTACTTGTTGCAGCTGGCTGGCAGTTGGAAGTAATTTTACAGATAGATCGGGTGCGGCACTTAACTGTTGAGTGGCATAACCCAGGTAGGAAAAAACTAATGTTGAATTTGGAGGTACGCTCAGAGCGAACTGGCCGCCGGCGTCTGTCTGGGTTCCTGTAGTTGTGCCTTTTAATACAACGCTTACGCCGATCAGTGTTTCGCCGGTAGTTGCGTCAGTAACTTTACCTTTAATAGTAAGGTTCTGTGCGTAAGCATTATTTAAAAGTAAACAAAACAGCAACAACCCAGAAAAAGTAAAAATTTTTCTCATGTGGTAATTAGATAAATAGATTAATTGATAATTGGTTGTTATTCTGTACGAAGTTGTTGAGTTAATACTTTCTTAACAAATAATTGTACTCTACATTAATACATCATTTAAAAAGTTGGTATCTCACTAAATGGGAACATTCGCAGTAATAAATTGTTTTTCAGAGTGTTGCGAATTCATAGTGTAAAATTTACATACTACACTAAAGAAGTCTGATACAATAAGTTAGCAAATGGCTATGAGAGGTAATGATGTAGTATTATAACTCCATGAGAAACTCCACCAAGTTCTTGTCGTGCTCCAGGTCGAGCTTTTTACGCAGGCGGTAGCGGCGGATTTCAACGCCGCGAAGTGAGATATTCAAAAGTGAAGCAATTTCTTTACTGCTCATGTTCATACGCAAGTAGGCGCAAAGCTTCAGATCGTTGGGGACAAGATCGGGATGTTGTACTTTCAGTTTCTTGAAGAAGTTTTCGTGCGCCTCATTAAAGCTGCTCTCAAACAAATTCCAGTCGCGTTCATCACTCATGCCGTCGTCGATAACCTTTTGAATGCGTTTAAGCTGGTCGGCCGATAATGTTTTGCCCGAAGCATCTTTCAACTGCGTCATTTCTTCGCTGATCTTTTGCAGCAATTCATTCTTGTAAACAATGTTCATTGCCGAATTGGCTAATTCGCGGCTTTTGCTGGCAAGGTCTGCCTGTAATTGTTCATTCCTGATCTTTACGATACGCTGTTCGTTAGCCATGGCCTCCTGGCGTAAAAATTCTTCGTGCTCTTTTTTTAATTTTTCGTGAATATGATGTTGATGGCGCTTTAACTTCAACCGATAAATATATCGAACCAGGTAAAAGCCCAGGATACAAAGCAAGAGGTAGAAGCCTATTGCCAATTTACCTGCATACCATGGTGGTAATACCGTAAACGTAAAAACCGTTTCAGGCGATATGCCTTCATCATTGATACGTGCACGTACCCTGAAACGATAGTTTCCCCGGTCAAGGTTGGTAAATTCTTTCTGTGTTTGACTGTTCCAATCCGACCAGCCACGGGAATAGCCCTCCAGGTAATACTGAAACCTGATTTTGCCCTGCCGGTAATAAGGCAGTGTGAAAGATATCCTGACATCATTTTGCGAAAAGGGTATCTCGATCTCGCCCGCAGTATCGGCAAGCGGAATTACTTTTACTTTATCGGTGATGTTTTCAAATTTGCGGATAAGCACCGGCGGCAATTTTAAATCAGTGCTGTTATCGTTTGCCCCGTCGTTTAGTATTGCAAAGCCATCGTCAACGCTGAAAAGGTAAATTGAGCGGTTGATCCGGCTAATACTCTCATAGTTGTGTAGCATCCGACCATCCAATATGCTGAAGCGATTGGAATCGATCACCATTTTTCCGGGTGCTGAAAAGTCGGCCAGGGCAACCCGACCCCGGCTGATGAGCCAGTATTTTTTATCCTGTGCGGGGATGATCTTGTTTGAGGAAGCAAACGAACCCAGCTTATTGTTCAGTTGCTGATACTTGTAAAAATGATCGCTTATATCATCGTAAACATAAAAGCCCGAATCTGAAGAAAAAACAATTCTGTTATCGAGATTAAAGATATTAACGTTATAGCTGCCCGGTAGTCCGTAATGGGTATCATAATACTTTACCGTATTTGCTTTTTGCAAATCAGGGCTAAGTACAATCTTGTATATCCCGCGGTAGGCATGACTTACCCATATTTGCCCGCGGTTGTCTTCTTCTACATAGCGCGAAGGTTCGTCAAAGCCAATAACTTTGTGGTCAAATATCCAGTTTCCACCAGCATCTTTTTTATAAACGATCAGTCCGGTATATGTA
This sequence comes from uncultured Mucilaginibacter sp., assembly GCA_903887275.1. GTDB lineage: Bacteria > Bacteroidota > Bacteroidia > Sphingobacteriales > Sphingobacteriaceae > Mucilaginibacter. The sequence goes on along the minus strand of CAISPD010000178.1, from coordinate 7,145 downwards.
CCTTGTATCAGTTTGCCATCGTTAAATTTTTTAACTGTCCAACCTCCGCTGATATTGGTGATACTCGTCATTGTTGAACCACTTACCTCGTAAGTTCCCCCGTTGTGACCGCAAAGCAGGCGCCCATCCTTTACAGATAGTTCCCATACCTGTCCCTGTGAACCAGGTATTAGTATAAAATCAAACGAGCGGAAGGTTTTTTGTTTGGTATCGTCCTGCCAATCGCTGTAGAATAGGCCCTGGTTGGTACCCAGATAAATTTTACCACCAAAAATGATGCTCGAATAAACCGTACCGAAGCGCCCGGTCTTATCGAAATAAAAATAAAGCGGTGAATTAACTTCTATGCGGTCAATACCATTGTCAAGGCCTGCCCAAAGGTTTTGTTCGTTGTCGGTATACAGACTTAAAACGGTATTGTTCTGCAGGCCGCTCGATTTGTTGATCTGCTGCACTACTTTACCCCCAGTATCAATGACGATAATGCCGTTAAGAATAGTTCCGAAAGCAAAATATTTTCCGGGGATGACAGCACCGTTATTTAACTGGTAGGTTTTTAAAAAATCGTTTGCGGGGCTGTTTAGCGGAACAAATTGCTTGTCGTCATAAATAAATAATCCTGAGTGCGCCGTACCGATAAGGTATTTATTATGGGGAAAGGGCAGTATAGATAATATACCACCGTTACCAAGGATATTGCTGCCGGCAATATAATTTAACTGGCCATCTTTTAATTCGAAGAGGCCCGAGTTTACCTCTTCAACAAAGTAACGTTTGCCGACTTTGAAAAGGAAGAGAAATGGATTGGGTGCCTTTACTGCGCTTATCTTACCATTACGGTATATAAAAATAGTACCGAAGGATTGAAATATGATCTGGTGATCATCGATATAAATTTTCCATATTTCTTCATTCAGTGGCTGATCTTTTTTGGGAATCAATGAAACCAGTGAATGGTATTGAAACTGACCTTCCGCATTGTTTTGCCAATAACCAAACTCTCCAAAGCCACCGGCATAAATTTTTCCTTTGCCATCAGATGCCACAGAGCGTACAATGAGTCCGTTGGGCATAGCATACGATTGCCAGTAACGGCCATCAAAAGAAAGTAAACCTGATGAATTACCAAAGTACATAATGCCATGTTCATCGCGTGTAACCGACCAGTTTTGGTTGCCTGACTGATAGATAGCTTTGGTGTAATTTTGCACATAAGGCACTCCAATGCTTTTTATTTCGGCGGCTTGCAAAGCATTTATAGAAAACAGCAAAAAGAATAAAATCAGGCGTAGGGGTTTAGCCATATTATATAATTGGTCGTGACTTGGTTAGCTAAGTCTGTACGAATTTACGTTTTGAAGTGGTAATAACAACCTAAAACGACAATTGTTTGCGCCCGGAAATTTTTTTGTTTTAAGATTTTGCATAATAATTGCAAGGCGCCTAATCAAATAGTTTTAACCCGTTTTTTAAAACAAACACAGATAAAAGTGAAGTAAAAAATGCCAATAAATACGAAAAGAAGGCTTAAAATCCTGATCTCCAGTTGATTTTATCAGTTTGATATTTATACCTATTCCGCCAGGCGAACTTTTGATTTTTTTGTGATGTTTACAGGCTGTGGCACCTTCACGTAGTAGCCTGTGCCATCAAAAATGCGTTTGCGTGGGTTTGTTTTGCAAGCTTCGCTGCAGCAGCCATCCATTTCCCATCCGCATTCGTCGCATTGGGTAAAATGTTCGTTGCACTCGGGATTAGCACAATTGATCATTTTATCGGTACGCTTGCCGCAATTGAAACAGGTTGAAATCACAACTGGGTTTACATGGTTAACATCGACAGAAAGCCTGTTATCAAAAACATAGCATTTTCCTTCAAAATCTTCACCACCGGCTTCTTTGCCGTATTTAATGATACCCCCATGTAATTGATACACTTCGGGAAAGCCTTCATGTAAAAGTAAGGCTGATGCTTTTTCGCATTTGATGCCGCCTGTGCAATAGGTCAATATCTTTTTATCTTTAAACTTTGCCAGCTCGTTGATCTTTTCCGGGAAATCCCTGAAATTCTCGATATCAAGAGTAACTGCGTTCTTAAACCTGCCCAATGAATGCTCGTAATTGGAGCGTACATCAAGTATCACAACATCGTCGCGATCTTTCATGGCCAAAAACTCTTTCGGATCCAGGTGCTTGCCTGTTTTTTGCTGCGGGTTTATGATATTAGGGTCGCGCAAGCCCGAATGCACGATCTCGCTTTTGTAGCGCACATGCATCTTAACAAAAGAGGGCTCACTTACCTCGTCAACCTTGAAGTCGATACAAGCGAAACGCTCATCGGCATGCAAAGTATCCATATAGGTTTTGCACGAAGCTTCGGTACCCGAAACAGTACCATTCAAACCCTCATCGGCAACAATAATACGGCCAACCAGGTTAATCGATTTACAAAATTTGAGGTGATCGGCAGCAAATTGCTCCGCATCAGCTATTGCCGAATAGCAATAATAGAGTAGGGTATTGTACTTTTCCATAAACCATTGATACCGTTGCAAACGGCGTTTAATGCGGGGCAAAGATAATAATTTGTGATTAGTTATTGGTTATTAGTTAACAGGTATTGGTTATCAGTTAACGGGTATTGGCTATCATTGGCAGGTATAGGGGATACTTAGAGGGCAAATGGATTGTTTTTATTTACTATATCTAAAAAATTAAATATTCAAAAATTCACCAATCTCAAACACTTATTGGTTGTCCAATTAATAGTCAACAAAGCTTGATACCTAATACCCGTTAACTAATTCCGGATATCCCCTACTTTATCCCGTAATATATCCTGAACCCCTGCAAGTATTTGTGGGTTCCCTGGTAGGAAACGCCATAATCTACACGGAAAATTGAGTGCTTTACCCCAATGAAGAATTCTGAGTAGTTATAGTTATTGTTTTCGCTCAGGTAGTTGATGCCGGCAATTTCATCCAGTTTAAGCGATCTTAATAATGGTATCCGGCTAAAAAAGAAACCCGAAAAGTTGTGCTCGTAATGCGCTTCAAAATATGGCCCCCTGGTACTGTAGGAATAAAAAGGCAGAAAATGAAAACTGCCAGGTGTAGGATCGAAGGTAGTGCCCTGGTTGCCCTGGAAATGGTTATAATCCATAAAATACACTTTACTGTTGTTCAGAAAACTCCCCGCTTCGATCTTGAAGGATGAATAACCAAGCAAGCCAGTATTCAGGTGTTCCTGGTAAATTGTGAGCGAAGTGAAATCGTAATCGGCATTAGCCCCGAATGGCCCTTTAATACCTTTACGATAGGTGAGTTTTATTTGCGGATAGTTAGACTGTAGGTATTCCCGGCCACCTGGTCGGTTTATATATTCCTGGTTGATGGTATAGGTAAGCGCGGCTGTAAAAGTTAACGCTTTGTTTTGTGGAAACAATAGTGAGCGGTCCGAGGCAGCAACTGAATCGGCAGCTAGCGGGTTGTTGGATGTAAGATGCCTGCCCTTATAAGTATCTATTGAATAATAGGAGTTATTATATAATTGCGTCCGCTGTGCTAAAGAAAGTTCGGTCTTTAATAGCAGGCCCCGTACGAGCTGGCGCTGAAAACCACCATTAATAAACTCCGATCGGTAATATTTCACGAAGTTTTGTTCACTGAGCAGGGTGCTCAGCGTGTTGAAATACAATGAGCGGGTGCCAACGTTACTCAAATCCAGCAGGTCGCTGCCAAAGCCTCCGGTAATTTTTCCGAGGTTGTTAGGGTCGTAAATATATTCGCCACGTAAGTTAGCATTCATTAACTTATTGGCGAAGCCATAGCGAATGTTGGGTGTTAACGTGAATGAATGGAGCGAGTCAATATGATGCGAATAGCTTGCCTGTAAATTGATGCCGGCTCCTTCAACGGTATTATAAAAAAGAGTTTGTAAAAATGGGAAAGCGTACAAACTATCCCTGCCTTGTTTATAAGATGCCTTATAGCCATAAAGAAGGTATGGCAGGGACTTAAAACGATTGTTACTACCCTGCTGTTCGCCAAACTGCGCCATCGCTTTTTTCAGGTTTGCAATTTCGGATTTGTTAGCATAGTCGCTGCTCTCCTGCGAAGTTAATGGCACTGGTCGGATGCCTTGCCAGAAATTTAAGTCTGATTCATTTGCGTTACTGTCAATACGCAGCCGCTCGCCATTGAAAAATTTTTCTGTAAACGGCGGATCTAATTGGTATTTGGAATAAACGCCCAGGTAGAATCCTTCATATTTGAATACAAGTACACTGCCGTTAAAGCTGTATTGTATAGTTAAAGGTTGCCAGCTATTTTCGCGTATAGGTACGTATTGCTGGCGTATCCGTAGGGAATCCAATTGGTTTAGCTTGTTCGCTTTATCAGTCAGCAATAGGTCAATGGCATATAGGTGCAAGTCGCCCGCGGTCAGGTATATATAGCCAGTGAACACCGGGCCGTGCGTACGTTTAGGTATTACCCCGATCTTGTAGATCAATTTACCATTTTCTAACTCCGAGCCTGCCAATTGATATTTATAATAGGAAAAGGCCCTTTTACCCAGGGGAGATATAAAACCATGACTGCTCAAGCCGGGTATGGTTAGGATATCCCGGTAAAAATTCTGGGAAAGGTCGGAGGCCTTATCGTAGCTAAAAACTGCATTTTGCCCCGCCGACAGTTTACTCAATCGTTCTTCCCTTACCTTAATTGGTGAACGGTGGCTAAAAGTCCAAATTGACTCGGTTTGATATAGAATGCCCTTCCCGCTGCTGTCAATACTTAAAGCATTTGATACGTTAGCATTCATTAACGATTTAGGAGCGCTCACCAGTTTTTGTATACCCTTTATATAGGTAGTATTGGCGTAAGACTTTTCCTGTTCATGAAAATAGCTGCTTTTTGCCAGTACTTTGAGAATGAGTTGACGCCCGGAATCGGCTGCGGTACTGGCTGGTAAATTAAGTGTATTGGATTCGCTGGCCAGGACTGTATTTAGTACAAGGTTATGATCTTTAACAACAATATTTTCAGCCAGTTCATGGTACCCTAAATTGCGGAAAACTACCCGGTAGGAACCCGGCACTAGTTTAAGTTGGTAAACGCCTTGTTCGTTGGCGCTGGTGCCGTAACCAGTGCCGGGAATATAAACAATTGCAAAACCGATGCCCTTATTATTTGCATCAGCTATTCTGCCGGTCACCTGCAGATGTTGTGCTGATACCTGTAGTAAACATCCTAAAGTAAGCAGGCATAGCAGCAGAGATTTTTGGATGAGTATTTTCAAAGCGTAATTTTCAGACCTGAAATTTTGGGAAAATTAGGGATTTTGAGCGGAATTTGATATCAACAATAAATAACCCGGACATTAGCCGACCAGAATTCTTTTTTTGAAAAAATCCACTTAACTTTAGAATGCCAATTTATAAACCATGGAAAATCTGAATCAAAATGAACTGACCCCGCTTTCGAGCATTGAACAATGGGAAGATGATGTGTTGGAGCGTTATCCTGAGCCCGGTCAACCTGCAAAAACGCAGGAGGAGTTCAGGAATTATGATGATCCGGCCCGGGATTCGGTGCGCGAGTTCTACAGACTAAACCACCAGTACCAAACCTACGATAATGTACTGGCAAAAAAAGCTAATTTTTTAAAGTTCGATAAAAAAGAGATGCCCTGGTGGGGCGCCCTTGAGTTTTTAAATACGCTGGTGGACGATTCGGATCCCGATACGTCGCTTGATCAATTGCAGCACCTGCTCCAAACCGGTGAAGCTATACGGGCTGATGGGCATCCCGACTGGTTTGTGTTAACCGGTTTCATTCATGATCTGGGTAAAGTGCTTTGCCTGTTTGGCGAACCGCAATGGAATGTAGTTGGCGATACCTTCCCTGTAGGTTGTAAATTTTCGGAAAAGATCGTTTACCCGGAATATTTTGCGGCCAACCCCGACTCGAACGATGAACGCTTCAATACCAAATATGGTGTTTATAGCCCAAATTGCGGATTGGATAATGTACATATGTCATGGGGTCATGATGAGTACCTCTACCATATATGTAAGGATTACCTGCCCGAAGAAGCGCTGTATATGATACGCTACCATTCGTTTTATTCGCAGCACCGCGAACATGAATATGATCATTTGCTCAATGAGCACGACCATGCCATGTTTAAATGGGTAGATAAATTCAATCCATATGATCTGTATTCCAAAAGCGCAAAGCCTCCGGTGGTTGCGGAATTGCGACCTTATTATGAAGACCTGATTGCGAAGTACCTGCCGGCGACGGTTAAATTATAGGTTTGATTTTTGAACGAGGTTGCTTATCGACCAGTTAGTGGCGATAGAAAAGTACCAATCTGGAATACGCAATCACAAATCAACTAATCACTATCTTTGCACCATCCCGGATAAAAACCGGGCAAAATCATGATCAAAGAGATTGAAATTGTCTGTCAACCCGGGCAGCATGAGGATGAGCTTGTCATCAAACGTTTGGCGGCTGCCTCATTTAAAATATCGCCCGATCAGATTACAGGCGTAAAAACGTTGAAGCGTTCTATAGACGCCCGTGGGCGCAAAGTAGTTTACCGGATGCAGGTTAAGGTATATATTAATGAACCCTTTAGCCCCGAAATCTATACCGTTAAATATCATAACGTAAAAGATGCCAAACCAGTTATTATTATAGGTGCAGGTCCGGCAGGATTATTTGCCGCTTTACAATGTATAGAATCAGGTTTAAAGCCCATTATTCTGGAGCGGGGAAAAGATGTTAAACAACGCCGCCGCGACCTGGCAAATATCAATAAGCAAGGTTTAGTTAACCCCGAATCAAACTATTGCTTTGGAGAAGGGGGTGCCGGAACCTATTCGGATGGTAAATTATACACTCGTTCAACCAAAAGGGGGGATGTAGTGCAGGTACTCAAAACCTTTGTGGCGCATGGCGCATCAGAAGATATTTTAATAGATGCCCGCCCGCATATCGGTACCAATAAGCTTCCCGGTATTATTACAGCAATTCGCGAATCGATACAAAATGCCGGAGGAGAAGTTCATTTCGATATTAAAGTCACTGGATTGATCGAGGAGTTTGGGAAGATCAAAGGGGTTAGAACCCATGA
>CAISPD010000177.1 GCA_903887275.1 uncultured Mucilaginibacter sp. | reverse complement strand
TTAAGCAAATCAATTAAGGCATTTTCAATATCAGCAGATTGTGATGAACCATATGGGCAATATTTTAAATAAGATTCGTCTGCGTCAATGCCGTTGTCAAACAATGCTTTCAAATAGCCCGCAAGGCGTTCCTTCGTTATAGATATATTAGATGGGCTCGTTATGTGCGCGATCCTACGGAAACCCGCTCCGATTAGATGCTGGGTTGCATCGTAAGCAGCATTAAAATTATCAGCAGTTATTTTGTGTGTTTCTATTTTATCACTAATTCTATCAAAAAATACAATTGGCAGCCCCTGTTCCTGCAAACTCTTCAAATGGTCGATATTATCAGACTCCGCCGATAAGGATATTAACAAACCGTCTATAGAGCGATGGGTTAGGTATTTAACATGTTTAACTTCCCGTTCATACGATTCATGGGTTTGAGCAATGATCACGTTAAAACCATGTTCATAAGCTACAGATTCTATACCATTAATTATTTGCGAAAAGAATTGATTTTCTATAGTTGGCAGTACTATACCTAACGTCTTGCTAAGGCCCCGCTTTAAACTTTGGGCGTTAGGATTTGGGATGTAGTTATTTTCATATGCATATTTTAAAACGAGCCTCTTTGTCCGCTCACTTATTTCATGGCTGTCGCGAAGGGCTTTTGAAACACTGGATGCTGATATATTTAATGCAGCCGCTATGTCCTTAATGGTAATAGCATTTAAATTCATAATTGAACAGGTTTACTTAATTTGATATTTTCATAAAATTAAAGTACATCCTGCAAATCTAATTTTTATAACCTTATTTTAAACTTTACAAGTTTTTAGGTATCCCCCGACACCATTTATCAGTTAACCAGGCTGATGGCACCTGAAATATCCTGATATAATCCCTCAAAATCACGATTGTCCATTTTGCTTTGGGTAATTAATTTGCTTCCCAACCCTACAGCGCAAGCTCCGGCATTAAACCAGTTATTTAAATTTTCTTTGCTTAATTCTCCGCAGCCGGTAGCCATAAATAGTTGCCCAGGGAAAATTTCTTTTATTGATGAAATAAATTCAGGCCCTAAAACAATTGCAGGAAATATCTTAACCAATAATGCGCCATGATTATATGCACTATGTACTTCCGTGGGTGTCATACATCCTGGGATCCAAAGTAACTTGTGGCTGGCAGCTACTACTGCTACCTCAGAGGTTACTATGGGCGATACTAAAAAGTCGGCACCTGCATTAATAAAGGCTTCAGCTTCTTTACTGTTCCTTATTGTTCCGATACCTAAGATCAGATCGGGTAATTCTGCTTGCTGCATTTCTTTCAATGCACAAAAATTTTCAATAGCCGCGGCACCACGATTGGTATATTCTATTACCCTTATGCCTGCTTTGTAAAGCGCCCGGGTAACACCGATACTTACATCTTTATTTTCATGATAAAATAAAGGGAGCATTCGCTGGTAAACAATCCTGTTTATAATGTGATTTTTAACTTCCATATATGATTGCTTTATTAATTTCATCTACTGTTGCTGTGGTTGCATCACCTGGAATGAATAATTTTGTAAACGCTGCAGCGGTAGCATATGCTAAAGTTTGCTGGGCCGGAAGGTTAGTATAGACCCCGTAAATTAATCCGGCCATAAAACAGTCACCACTGCCAACTTTATTTGTAATGGAATTTGACTGGTATGCTGCAGATTGGTAAAAGTTCCCGGTTGTATAGAGCGTGGTGTAATAATTTATCAAACCATCATTGTCGAACCGAAACGTATTGGCAACCATCCTGCAATTAGGAAACTGTTGCATGATTTTGGCAGATAATAAATTTGCTCTGCGTAAGTACCCGGCTTTTTTTTCAGATTCATCAATACCGGTCGCAGATGATAAACCCAGCATTATGTCGGCAGCCCAAAGGTTACCCATTATTATATCACAATACTTCACTAATGGAGGCATCACCTGGCTGGGCAGCTTGCCATACTTCCATAGCTTTGAACGGTAATTTAAATCAATAGAAATGGTAATACCCTTTGCTGATGCAACCTTTAACACTTCCTCGCAAAGGTCGGCAGTGTGCTGACTAATAGCCGGGCATATCGCGCTGAAATGGAACCAGGATACTCCCATTAAGACGGCGTCCCAATCAACAATGCCGGGCCTGAGTTCAGCAAACGATGAGCCGGAACGATCATAAATCACCGCATCATGTTTCATATCCTGTCCACTGGTCAAATAAAAAATGCCAAGGCGTTTTCCGTCATAGTGTATTTGTGAGGTATCGATGTTTTGCTGCTGTAGCATTAATACCAATTCGCGGCACATATAATTATCGGGCATTGCGGTAAAGTGCCGGGTTGGGAGTCCCCATAATGCCAAAGCTGTAGCTACATTAAGCTCAGCGCCTCCTATAAAAAAAGGAAAATGCTTTTTTTTAAGCCAATCTCTTTTTGCATCTAGCGCTATTCTTAACAAAAGCTCGCCAAAGGTTAATATGGTGCCACAAGGTTGAGTTTTTAAAGACATTTGATCAGACCCCGCTATAAATCGAAAACCCGCCGTCAACGCAGATCATTGAGCCGGTAACAAATGAAGAGGCATCACTTAGTAACCATACGAGCGCTCCTATAAGTTCATCGGGAAGGCCAAATCTTTTAAAGGGAGTATTTCTTATCACCGATTCCCCGCGGGGAGTGAAGCCTCCTTCCCCGTTGGTAAGTAAATGACGGTTTTGCTCTGTTAAAAAAAAACCTGGTGCTAAAGCATTCATCCTGATGTTGTCGCCATACCGGTTAGCCAATTCAACAGCAAACCACTGCGTATAGCAGTCAATTCCTGCTTTGCCCATATTGTACCCCAATACCTTTGTAACCGCCCGTTTAGAATTCATGGACGATATATTCACAATGCTTCCATTGCCGCTTCTAGCAATAGCTTCACCAAAAACCTGTGTTGGTAAAAGCGTTCCCCATAAATTAAGGTCGAGTGCTTTACGCATGCCATCGAGGTTTAAGCTGAAAATGTCCTCATCGGGCTGCAAAACTCCCTCAGGAATATTGCCTCCCGCCGCATTAACCAGTCCATCTATGTGACCGTATTTCGAAAGCACTTTGTCTTTGGCGATTAATAATTCCGAATGGTTCAGTACGTCCGCCACCAACGCAACAGCCTCACCGCCTTTACGCTTGATCTCCTCTACCCGCTCATGTGCCACAGTTTCGTTTCTTCCCAAAACACAGGCAATACCTCCCGCCTCAGTAATCCCGTTAGTAAATGAATTTCCCAGGATACCTGTTCCGCCGGTAACAACAACCACTTTTCCGCTTAATGAATATTTATCCTTCAATTTATTCTTATTGGCTTGATTTTTTTATAGTTAGCGTGCAATTTTATAACTCCCTGCGTGCATTTTATAATAATCCGTCATATATTTTTACGCCAACGTTGGCGTAAAAAATCTCCTGATTTTAAACTGTTTTTGGGTTTCTTTGGTAAGTATTAGAATTAAAACAATACTTACCTATATGAATTTGCAACAAGCATGGCGCTGGTATGGGCCGAATGATCCAGTCTCTTTAATGGACGTTAAACAGGCGGGGGCCACCGCCGTTGTAACTGCTTTACACCATATTCCCAACGGTGCAGTATGGAGTATTGATGAGATTCAAAAACGTAAGACCATCATTGAAAATACCGGTTTAAGTTGGGTGGTTGTGGAGAGTGTACCTGTGCACGAAGACATAAAAAAGCACATAGGCAATTTTGCTGAATATATCGAAAACTATAAACAATCATTAATAAACCTGGGAGAATGCGGCATCAGGATCGTGTGTTACAATTTTATGCCTGTTTTAGATTGGACCCGCACCGATTTAGATTACATCTTACCTGATGGCTCGTCTGCATTATTTTTTAACATAATAGCATTCGCGGCCTTTGATATTTTCCTGCTAAAAAGAGCTGAGGCAGAGCGTGATTATTCCGATGAAATTGCGGCGAAAGCAAAAGAATACTACAATCAACTTTCAAACGAAGATGCCAAACTATTGATTGAAAATATTATTGCGGGCCTGCCGGGTTCTGAGGAAGGATACACGCTCGATGAATTCAGGGAAATGCTTCAAAGCTACCGTAGCATTGGCCCAAAAGAGTTAAAGGCCAACCTAAGTTATTTCTTAAAGGAGGTGATTCCGGTGGCAGAAGCCTCGGGAGTTATGATGTGTATCCATCCGGATGACCCGCCATACCCCATCCTGGGATTACCCCGGATAGTTAGTAATGAGACCGATATACAGGATATCTATAATGCCGTCGACAGCGTTAACAATGGTCTGACGTTTTGTACAGGCTCATTAGGTGTAATACCCGAAAATGACCTGACGGGTATTATTAAAAGGTTTGGGGAGCGGATACATTTTACGCATCTGCGAAGTACAACCAGGGATGATGAAGGCAGTTTTTTTGAAGCAGATCATTTAAATGGTGATGTTGATATGTATGCTGTGATGAAAGCCTTACTGGAAGAACAAAATAAACGTGTCGCTGACGGGAGAGCAGATTGTTCCATTCCGTTCCGTCCCGATCATGGGCATAAAATGTTGGATGACCTGGATAAAAAAACGAATCCTGGCTATTCTGCAATTGGAAGGTTACGCGGGCTGGCAGAGTTGCGCGGATTGGAATTGGGGATCCGAAAATCCTTAGATTTACAAACCTGTTAAAGAATGGGCTCAAAACAAAAGGCGCCATTCCTGTTTTTACAAGAATGATGCCTTGTTGATCACCTAAATCTCACTAAAGGTTTTTCAATTACGTGTACGTACACGATAGGCAATGTTAAGATTTAATTCGGACAAAAACAAATGATATTTTGTTCATAATCTCGCAATCAGCAAAAGCACTAAAAGAATACCAATTTAGAAAACTTGTCATTGTTTCCTTCAGACAAGAAATAATTTGTCCTGATGGACAAAGAAATAAGAACTATTGCTGCACGAGAAGTGGTAGAAATTTGCAAAAAGGAAGGCCTTATCCTCACCTTGGCAGACGCTCAAATTGTTTTGGATTTCATGTATAAATTCAGTAAATTAACCTTAGAAATTCTATTGAAAGATGAAAACTGCTGATTTATATATAAGGGTAAGCACAGATGAACAGGCCGATAAAGGCTACTCACAAAGAAGCCAGGAAGATGTACTTCGCAGGTATTGCGAAGGCGGCAATATCAAAGTGCGAAAGGTCATTTATGAAGACCATTCGGCAAAAACATTCATAAGACCAGAATGGACCAAACTCCTAGCCGACCTGAAAAAACACAAAGGCAAAACCGAGCTGCTGCTATTTACAAAATGGGATCGGTTCAGCCGGAATGCCAGTGACGCTTACTATATGATCAGTATGTTGAAAAAACTGGGCATCGAGCCGGTGGCCATTGAACAACCTCTTGACACTTCTGTACCTGAAAACAAAATGATGCTGGCAGTTTACCTGACTGCGCCGGAAATCGAAAATGACCGTCGCGGCCTTAATACATTTTACGGCATTCGCCAGGCAAAAAAAGAAGGACGCTGGATGGGCTTCGCCCCTATCGGTTATAAAAATAAGACGCATGAAAACGGTAAAAAATATATTGCCATTAATGAACCGAACGCTTCATTGATGAAATGGGCATTTGAAATGGTTTCCGAAGGACAATTCGCGGCGACACAAGTTTTAAAGTTAGCTCGTGAAAAGGGGCTGGTTTGCAGTAAAAACAATTTCCTTACTGCAATGCGTAACCCTTGCTATATGGGAATGATAAGGCTGCATGCGTTTAAAAATGAAAGTGCTTGTTTTGTGCCTGGCATGCATGAACCTTTAATTAGTGAAGCTATGTTTTATAAAGTCCAGGACGTGATCGACGGCCGGGTAAGACAGTCATCGGGGCAACTCATTTATGTACCGGAAATGCTGCCGCTGAGGGGCTTCCTTCAATGTCCGAATTGTTCCCGTCTGTTGACCGGCAGCGCTACAAAGGGGCGTAATAATTACTTTCATTATTACCATTGCAGTTCCGCCTGTGGAACGAGATTTCGTGCGGAGATAGTGAATGAATGTTTCGTGGCTGAACTGCAAAAATATAAGTTACGGCGGCCAATGGGGGCAATTTATTCACGGGTGGTACATGACCAGTTTCATAACATGACCAGGGCGACGATTGATTACAGGCGAAAGCTTGTGTCCTCCGTTACGGAACAAAACAACCGTTTGAGTAAGGCAAGGGAATTGTTGTTGATGAATGATATTGATGGCGATGATTACAAAATCCTTAAAAAAGATTGTGAGGATCGCATCATTCGCCTAGAGGCGGAACTGCGCGAGATCTCTGAAAAACCGGTGATAAAAATTGATTTGGATGAAATTGTCGAAAAAGCAGTTTTCACCTTTGAAAACATCGATTCTATATACGTGAAGGCCGATATCACCAAAAAACGTGAGATCATTGGTTCGATGTTCCCGGAAAAAATGTGTTTTGACGGGAAGGAACATCGAACCGGAAAAGTGAACGAAGCTATGGCGCTTAGTCACCTGATTATGAGTAAATTAAAAGGCAAAAAAAATGGGGCAAAGTCTTTGGAATTTGACCTGCCCCATGAAGGGTAAGCAATGGGGTTCGAACCCACGACCCCCAGAACCACAATCTGGTGCTCTAACCAACTGAGCTATGCCTACCGTTTCGAGGTTGCAAATGTAAATATTTAAGGCCTAAAGTCAATGAAAAATTTAATATTACAATCAACTTACGCATCAAGGCGATCAAGCCGCCGATTAATGCCGAACTTTGTACCACAATGGCAGAGCAACTGATTGAATTGAATGTGACAGGGATGCATTGTAATAACTGTGCTATCTCGGTCCACAAATTACTGGAGAAAAAAGGTTTACATGATATCTCGGTTGATTTTGCTTCTGAAGAAGTAAAATTTAGTACCGATAGTGCAGATGCCGTCCAGGATGCTATCAAAGGCATTGAAAGTTTGGGCTATAAAGTAGTGGCCGATCTGGAAAATCACAAAGAGCCGTTTTATAACAATCTGGAAAACCAGTTTATTTTTTCAGTTATTCTTACTACACCCCTGCTTTTGAGCATGTTTTTGCCCCTGCATTTTTTACATCAAAGCTGGGTACAATTTGGTATTTGTCTACCCGTTTTTTTAGTCGGTGCCCGCCATTTCGGTAAAAGCGCCTGGGGTTCACTCAAAGGTGGCGTGCCTAATATGGATGTATTGATCGTTATAGGATCATCCTCGGCCTTTATTTACAGCTTCATTGGCACTATACTGCACCTTGGCATGAACTACGGGTTCTATGAAACCTCTGCCACAATAATTACACTGGTATTACTGGGCAATCTTATAGAAAAACGTTCGGTTACACAAACCACCTCTGCTGTAAAAGACCTTGTAAAAATTCAGCAAGTTAATGCCAACAGACTAGTTGATGGCAAAACAGAAGTGGTAAGTGCGCGTGAAGTACGACCAGGCGATACACTTATCGTAAACTCGGGTGATAAAATACCTGTTGACGGTGATGTTCTTTCAGGCAATGCCTCTATCAATGAAGCGATGCTCACGGGAGAAAGTATGCCTGTTGAAAAAGGGAAGTATGATAAACTTATCGGTGGTACCCTGGTTGAACATGGCTCTGTCACCATGATCGCCACAAAAGTAGGTTCGAATACGGTATTGGCTCAGATAATTGAATTGATGAAAAAAGCACAGGCAGCAAAACCTCCTGTACAAAAACTGGGCGATAAGGTAGCATCTATTTTTGTACCTATTGTTGTCCTGATTGCAATTATAACTTTTGCGCTTACATATTTTGTTGGCCATTCCGGCATGCAGCACGCATTGATGAATGCTATAGCCGTATTGGTGATCTCCTGCCCTTGTGCCATGGGCCTTGCAACACCAACAGCTGTTATGGTTGGATTGGGCAGAGCCGCAAAAAATGGTGTACTGATCAAAGGTGGGGATACCATCGAAGCTGCTACCGGTGCTAAATATCTTGTATTTGATAAAACCGGTACATTAACAACCGGCAAGTTCAGGGTCAATCAAATTAAAGTTGAAGGTAATGCACCAATCGAACTGGTTCGGGGTGTGATTGTTGCTATTGAAGAGCGTTCAAATCACCCTATTGCACGATCACTTGTCAAAGAACTCGCAAACCAGGCTCAAACCAAAGTGATTTTACGTACAGTTCTGGAAGAAAAAGGATTGGGCATGCGCGCAGAAGATGTGGATGGCAATAGCTACTTTCTTGGTTCATCAAAAGCCAATGAAGGTGACGGCCTGTTCAATATATCCTTATATAAAAACCAGACTTTATTTGCACAAATCGAGATCGATGACGAGATCAAGGCTAACTCAGCTGAATTGATCAGCGAACTCAAAAAAATGGGTATTGTACCAGTATTGTTAAGCGGTGATAAATTAAGCCGTTGCCAAAAGGTTGCCAATGCTATTGGCATAACTGAGATACATGCTGAGAAATTACCGGCCGACAAACTTACCGTGATCGATGTTTATAAAAATAAAGGAACAACTATTATGGTGGGCGACGGCATCAACGATGCTCCGGCATTGACTCAAGCCAATATAGGCGTATCAATGGGCGATTCAAGTCAGGTTGCGATACAATCGGCAAAAGTGATCCTACTGAATACTGATCTTTATACGCTGGTAAAATTTCTCCAGATCAGTAAGCATACGCTGCTTACCATCAAACAAAATTTATTTTGGGCCTTTGCATATAATGTGATTGCTATACCTATTGCTGCAATGGGATTCCTCAACCCAATGATTGGCGCTCTGGCCATGGCATTTTCAGATGTGGTAGTGGTGGGTAATTCTTTGCGGTTGAAAGTTAAGAAGCTTCGCTAGTTCATTAAAAATTAGTAATTGGTCGATAGTCCATTGACCATAGTCAATTTTCAGATCACCCAATTACTAGTTTCCAATAACTATTCTCGTTTAAGAAAGATCAAATTACCGCACTCAGATAAACAGAAATATCTATTTTTACCGCCGTGACTATGGACTATTGACCATGGTCTATGGACTAAAGACATGATCGAAATTTTTACTGACGGCGCAGCAAGCGGCAATCCTGGACCTGGTGGATATGGTGTTGTATTGCGTTCGGGCAAACACTATAAAGAGCTATCCCAGGGTTACCATAAAACAACCAATAATCGAATGGAACTATTGGCTGTTATAAAGGCACTGGAGGCATTGAAAGCCCCTAACCAACAAGTGGTCATTTGTTCCGACTCAAAATATGTGATCGATGCTATTGAAAAGCGTTGGGTATACAGTTGGCTACAAAAAGGCTTTAAGGATAAAAAAAACAAAGATCTATGGCTGCGTTATCTTGAAGTGAGCAAACTGCATAACATTAAATTCACCTGGGTACGAGGCCATAATGGCCACCCGGAAAACGAACGCTGCGACGAACTTGCTGTACAGGCCTATAAACAAAAAGACTTACTGATCGATACCGTCTTCGAAGCCGGAGGGTGATTTAGTTGGAATAATGGAGGGTTGTAATGTTGCAATGTTGTAACGGTGAATAAAAAAACCAATTCAACTAGTACAACTACTACAACCAATTCAACTACTACAACCAATCAGTACAACTAATTCAAGCAATATTACCTCCCCCCTAACTCCACGATCTCGAGATTACTGATCTTGTCATCGTCGATAGAAAAGCGCAGCAGGGTACGTACTTTATGCCAGCCATGTTTTCCGGCTGCACCGGGATTCAGATGAAGCAGGTTTAATTTTTTATCGGAGATGACTTTTAGTATATGCGAATGCCCACAGATGAATAATTTAGGAGGGACGGTAAAAATAGCCGGTTTAACCTGGGTCGAATAACGGTTGGGATAGCCCCCGATATGCGTCATCCAAACATCGACAGCCTCGCATAAAAATCGTTGATGCTCAGGATGAACTATCCTTACATCCTTACCATCAATATTGCCATAAACACCTCGCAAAGGTTTAAATGCAGCCAGTTTATCGGCAAGTTCGATATCGCCAAAATCGCCGGCATGCCAAACCTCGTCGCATTTATCAAAATGCTTGAAAACGGCATCGTCCAGGTATCCGTGTGTGTCAGAAATCAGCCCTATTCTGGTCATTTGTATTCGTATTTTGGCAATTTTTATTATTTCAAAATATAGTAAAGAATTCCTTCAATGTTGTACTGTATTGCGAAGAGTAAACACCCGGAGCATTATAAATTACAAAACTATTTACCTCCAAGTCAACTTTTATTCTCGATATCACGATGATTTCACGATGAGCTTCAGAAGAGGGATTTGAGTAAACAGTTATCACTGTAGCAACATTCAGATTTTGATTAACTGCAATTGCCTTAACAATAGTCGAGGTGCTGATTGGTAAAACAAGCCAGCATTGTCCTTTTACACTTAAATGAATGGTTAAAGTTAATATCAATTGCTCAAAAAAACCTGCTTCAGCATGTTTAGCCAATTGCTTTTTGTTATCAGGAGATTTAAGCGAATTGATGTAAAACGGCGGATTAGAAACGATCAAATCATAGGCTATAGCTGGATTTAAATCGAAATATTGTTCAAAGCTTAGCGGATAGGCTGATAACCTATCAGCAAAAGGTGAATTGGCAAAATTATAGGCAGCAGTAACAGCAGCTTTTTCATCCAAGTCAACCGCATCGATCTTTGCTAAAGGAAAACGTTGGGCCAGCATCAGGGCAATTACGCCGGTGCCTGTACCAATATCCAGAATATTCAAGGGTCTCTTCGCCTCCACCAACGCACCTAACAATACACCGTCGGTATTGATCTTCATCGCACAACCACTTTGATCAACGTTGAATTGTTTGAAGCGGAACATATTAAAGATAAATAGCAAATTTGGCGTAAACATAAGATATGCCTGAGCTTTTTCGACTTTTCGGAATCAGATTTTTCTTTTCAGTAATGAACATTTACCAATACATGTTCATATAGAAAGTGCAGATGGTGACGCAAAATTTGAAATTAAACCTGTTAAACTGGTCAATAACAACGGCATAAAAAACAAAGACTTCATATTTGCAGAAAGTATTATTGAGGAAAATGAAGAGCTGATTGAAAAGCGCTGGATTGAATATTTTAAGAAGTAAAGTAATGGTGACGATAAAAACTGTTTGGTTTGAAAGAGGCAATATTTTTGTTGAGTTTAACGACGGCCGTATCTTTAACAATCCGATAAACAATTATCCCAACCTAAGCAAAGGAACAATAAATGAAATTAATAATTTTCAGATAAAAGGAAATGGTAGATGGATAAACTGGGAAGAATTAGATGAGGACCTTTCAGCAGAAGGTTTTTTAGCTTAAGAAAAAATCACGCCTCATAAAATTCAATAGGCAAACCATCAGGATCAGCGAAAAAAGTAAACCGCTTTCCGGTGTACTCATCTACTCTGATCGTTTCAACAGCTATCCCATTCGCGTAAACTTCCGCAATTGCTTCTTCCAGATTGTCTACTTCGAAAGCTAAGTGCCGTAAGCCAGTGGCCTCAGGGCGTGATGGACGAGCAGGTGGATCAGGAAACGAGAATAATTCAATTTGGTACAAACCGTTTACTTCCAGGTCAAGCTTAAACGAATTACGTTCCGCACGGAAAACTTCCTGTTTGATGGTAAATCCAAGAATATTCGTAAAGAAATATTTCGACCGTTCGTAATCCGAGCATATAATAGCTATATGATGTACCCGGTTGATCTTTAACATTTACTCGCCTAAAATAGTATGCAAAACGTTATCATAAACCAGCTTTGCGTCAGTAATGTGGCCAAACGATTCTTCGTCGATGGTTAAATAACCATCGCTAACTTCACCCAGCAGGCTAAATTCAACCTCACTTGTTGCAAGTAATTCAATAAAACGCTCCTGATTTTCTGAAGATACACTTACCACTACCCTTCCCTGAGCTTCGCCGAACAGGAATGCATCTTTACGAATACTATTGTCTGAAGTAATATCGAAACCAAATCCATTAGGCATTGCCGATTCAACCAGCGTGATGAATAAACCACCATCGCTAACATCATGTGCCGATTGTATCAACTGGCTTTTGATCAGCTGTTTGATCACCTGATGCAGGTCGTACTCTTTATCCAGATCAAAATATGGAGCCGGTGAGGCTGAAATCTTATGGAAAGAAGCCAGGTATTGTGAAGATGCAATATCATTCACTGATTCTCCAACAAGGTAGATCAGGTCTCCGGGCTGTTTAAAATCAGAAGTAGTAATTGTTGACAGATCATCCAAAACTCCGAGCATACCGATGGTTGGTGTCGGGAAAACCGGACCTTCATCTGATGACTGGTTGTAGAAACTCACGTTGCCGCCGGTAACCGGTGTTTCAAATTTGGTGCAGGCTTCTCCCATTCCTTTAATAGCGCCAACAAACTGCCAGTACACCTCTGGTTTATAAGGGTTACCGAAATTAAGGCAATTGGTGATCGCTACTGGTTCGCCTCCAGCGCAGGTAATATTACGGGCTGCTTCAGCAACGGCAATAGCGCAACCTTTTTGCGGATCGGCATAAACATAACGTGAGTTACAATCTACTGTCAGCACAATTGCTTTATCTGTATCACGAACATGAACGATCGCTGCATCACTCGGCCTGTTGGTGGTCATGGTAGCCGTACCTACCATCGAATCATATTGTTTGGTTACCCAACGTTTAGATGCAATATTCGGATGTGACAATAAATGCTCGGCAACTGCTTTCAGATCAGCAGGCTCTTTGACGTCTTCTATCTTGAATTTTTGATTTTTTTTAAAATAAGCAGGTTCACTGTATTCCCTCGTGTAAACCGGAGCACCACCACCTAATACAAGGTCATCTGCTGGCACGTCGGCCACCAATTCGCCATGCATATAATATTCCAACCGTTTTGTGTCGGTAACCTCACCAATAATTGCACAATTCAGGTCCCATTTGTCAAATACCGCCTCTACATCTCTTTCTCTTCCTTTGTGCACCACAATCAACATACGTTCCTGCGATTCAGAAAGTAAGATCTCAAAAGGCTTCATATTCTCCTGGCGAGTTGGTACTTTATCCAGGTTGATACGCATACCATGTTCACCCTTTGCCGACATTTCTGAATTGGAGCAAATAATACCCGCTGCACCCATATCCTGCATACCAACTACAGCGCCTGTTTGAATAACTTCTAAAGAAGCCTCCAAAAGCAGTTTTTCCTGGAAAGGGTCGCCAACCTGCACAGCAGGAAGGTCCTTAGCTGAATCGGCAGTAATATCTTTTGATGCAAAAGCTGCACCGTGAATTCCGTCCTTACCTGTTGATGAACCTACTATATAAACAGGGTTACCTACACCTTGCGAAATGGCAGATACGGTTTCGTTTGTCTTTACAATACCAACGCTCATGGCGTTAACCAATGGGTTGGTTTGATAAACTGAGTCGAAGTAAACCTCGCCGGCTACAGTTGGCACACCAAAACAGTTGCCATAGTCGCCAATGCCTTTTACCACACCCTTTAGCAAATGCTGGGTCTTTTCATTTTTAAGGTCGCCAAAACGTAAAGAGTTAAGGGCAGCAATTGGGCGGGCGCCCATGGTAAAAAT
>CAISPD010000176.1 GCA_903887275.1 uncultured Mucilaginibacter sp. | reverse complement strand
TTTAATAGTGTTTATACTTCTCAAAGGCAAATAATTATCAGGTAGTAATTAAAGCAAATATAGGTTTAAATATGAGGCTAAAAACACATTCAAAAAAAGCAAACGTAACGATATTAGAACAAAAAAGGCCTCCTTGTTTTCAAGGGGCCTTTCAGATATCAAATCGATAAAAACTTTTACAATTCTCTTACCCAAATATTACGGAAACTGAGCGGTTTGCTCTTGTCGCCATGGGCTTGTAATTTAATTGGCGAAGGGCCATGTGCTTTATATTTAGGTTTACCAATATACAATGTTGGACCCCACAGTTCGAAATGGTTCTCAACCAACACCCCGTTGAAAAATACCGTTACATAGGCTGGCGTTTTTAAACTGCCATCTTCATTAAAAACGGGTGCGTTCCAAACGATATCATAAACCTGCCATTCGTTATTTTTACGACCTGGATTGGCTAAAGGAATAGCCTGTTTGTAGATACTGCCGGCCATACCATTCACATAGGTTTTGTTGTTATACGGATCGAGTACCTGCAACTCATAACCATCATCGCCTTTGCCGATAGAAGCAAGGAATACGCCACTATTACCCCTGCCCTGACCGCTGCCTTCCAAACCTTCCGGTTCGCGCCATTCAATATGCAACTGGTAATTGGTAAACTTTCTTTTGGTTTCGATATTACCATAGTTTTTATTTACAGTAAGTATTCCGTCCTGCACATCCCATTTAGCAGGAGAACCATCATTATTTTGCACCCATTCGTCTAAATTTTTACCATCAAATAATATGATGGCATCTGATGGTGCTTCACCCAAATGCTCGCCGGGTGTCACAACTTTTGGAGATGGGTCCCAAACTTCAGTATCCTCGGGTTTTGCTTTTTCCTGAGCCTTTGCCATCAGCAGGCTACCGGCCATCAGTGCTGTTAAAATGATCTTGTATTTCATTTCTGGATAATTTAATTGGTTAATAATTGGCTTACACGTGTAGTGTATTTTTTAGGTAATTAGCACTTTCTGTAATGCTAACATAAGGGTCGATATTAATAAAATTCTCTTGTTCAACCAAGAAGTGTTTCACGCCAGCCGCTCTTGCTTTTGGTATGATGGTCTTGAAATCAATACTACCTTTGCCTATTTCGGTATTGATATCGGTATTGGTTTTATCACGGTCTTTGATATGCACCAGCGCATAACGTCCGCGATGCTTGTCTAAAATTTTAATGGGATCCTGTCCTGCACGAACCACCCAGAAAATATCCATTTCCATGTGAACCAGCTTAGGATCGGTTTCTGCCAGGATGGTATCATAAAACGTTGCGCCGCCACCCAATGGCTTCCATTCAAAATTATGGTTATGATAGCCCAGTTTAAGCCCTGAAGCTTTGCAAATATCTGCTGCCTTGTTCAGTTTAGCAGCAACCGCTTTACATTCATCAACCGTCTTGATAAATTCACCGTTCAGTGAAGGAACCACAACATAGGTCTGACCGAGAGTGTTGGCAACCTCAATATATTTTTTCAGTTCGCTGGTATCACCTTTGCCAAAGAATGAGTCGATGCCGTAATGCCCGCTGGGAGAACTCAAACCATTATCCTTCAACAATTTGCTAAAGTTTTTCGCGTTTAAACCCCAATAAGTGCTGGTTGCTATATCGTAACCGAAAGTTTCAACTTCTTTGAAGCCTGCCTTTGCTACTTTCGCAATCACTCCCTTAACATCAGCAGGTAACTGGTCGCGCAGCGTATATAACTGTAAGCCGGGCCTGTGCAAGGTTTCAGCCTTTAATAATTTAGGACCAAGCACCAAAGCGGCTGAAGCCAATCCGGCCTGGGTTAAAAATGTTCTTCTGTTAGTCATAATATATAATTTGAAAATTGGTCAATTGGGTAATTTGAAAATTTGGTAATTTGAAAATTTGAAGATGGGGAGGCAATTTTCAAATCCTAAAATTTTCAAATCAACTAAACATCGCATAGCTGAATGGCTTGCCTGAGGGAGGCGATCTTGTCTGCGCGTTTTGGAACAAACTCCTGGCCTACATATCCTTTGAAACCGGTTGCAGCAATTGCACGCATCACGGCAGGGTAAAACAATTCCTGGGTATCGTCAATTTCATTTCTTCCGGGGATACCGCCGGTATGGAAATGGGCAATGTATTGATGGTAGTCGGTAATATTGCGAATGATATCACCTTCCATGATCTGCATATGATAAATATCAAACAACAATTTAAAGTTTGGTGAATTGATCCTTTTGCAAAGTTCTACTCCCCATTCTACCCTATCGCATTGGTAATCTTTATGGTCGATCTTGCTGTTAAGAAGTTCCATACAAAGTACTACATTGTATTTTTCGGCAATAGGTACTATCCTTTTTAAACCCTCGACGCAATTCTTCCAGCCGGCTTCATCGGTTTTACCTCTGCGGCTACCACTAAAGCAGATAAGATTGGTATAACCGTTTTTGGCTACCAGCGGTATCATTTCGGTATATTGCTTTACCAGCGTATCATGGAATTGCGTGTCACCAAAACCGTCGGTCAGATTTATCTCGGCACCATTACACATAGGCGAATGCATGCCATGTTTTTGCAGGATGGGCCAGTCTTTTGGTCCGCAAAGATCCACACCGGTAATGCCGATCCCTTTAGATACTTCGCAAAGCTGGTCGAGGGTTAATTCACCATAGCACCAGGGGCTTACAGAATGATTAATATTGCCCTTTAGCGGACCATTCGTTAGTTTACTTTCACTTGATTTCATTGATGATAGCATTCCTGATGCGGTAATAGCTGCTGTACCTGCCAGCAAGTTTTTGATGACCGTTCGGCGATTTTGGTTGTCCATGATCAAAATTTATAATTGAACTTCGGGCGATGGTTCTTCTATATCCAAACCCGTTTGTAATTCAGTGTGTTTTTTATCGGAAAAGAAAAACAGGAAGAATAGCAATACTAAAACAGCTATTCCGCCCGGAATGAGCCAGATGGAGGTCCAATCGTGCTTACCCGGTGATAACTGCCAATGATCAACTATCGGTCCTGATATGTAGTAACCCATCATCATACCCAAACCATAGGTAGCCAGCGTAATAAAACCTTGTGCGGCACTTTTAAATCGTTCTCCGGCAAACTTATCGGTATAGATCTGACCCGTCACAAAGAAGAAATCGTAACATACACCATGTATAACTATACCGGCAATAAGCATCCAGTAATTGGAGCCGATATTACCGTAGGCAAAAAACAAATAGCGCAGCCCCCATGCCAGCATACCTGCAGCAAGCATTTTTTTAACACCCAGCCGCACAAAGAAGAAAGGCATGGCTATCATGAACAACAATTCGGATATCTGACCGAGTGATTGTACACCTGCGGCGCGTTTCATTCCGGCTTCGTTCAAAAAGGGGTTCGTAAAATTATAGTAAAAGGCCAGCGGTATGAAGATTGCAACCGATGCCAGGAAAAACACCAGATATGAACGTTTTTTCAGCAGGCCAATAGAATCGAGTCCGATGATATCACCAAAGGTGGTTTTTTGCCCTTTTTTACCGGGAGGGGTATCTGGCAGCGAAAAACTAAGCAAACCCAAAATAAGCGAGGCGCCGGCAGCCATTTTAAATGTAAGCACCAATGATCCGCTTTGTTCCCAATTTAAATACCCTATGGCAAGGCCAGCTACAATCCATCCAAAGGTGCCAAATACTCTAACCAGCGGAAAATCTTTGCTTGGGTCCTGCATTTGTTTGAAAGAAACAGAATTGACCAATGCCAGTGTTGGCATATAAATGATCATGTAGGCGAGAATGCCCGGATAAAATGCAGCGAAATCTGGTGCACTTGATTCATAAAAAAGGAGCCCTGCTCCCAAAATATGCAATACGCCAAGAATTTTCTGAGCCGAAAAGTATTTATCAGCAATGAGCCCGATTACAAAGGGTGCAATAATAGCTCCCAGGGATTGTGTAGCATACGCCCCGGCATTTTGGGTGCCGGTGGCGTGCAATGTTGTGGTAAGGTACGTCCCCATCGTCACAAACCATGCCCCCCAGATAAAAAATTCGAGGAACATCATGGTCGACAGTTTGATACGGATACCGGTGGTCATTGCTTATGATTTAAGCATGCTGAAATATTAGTTCTTCTTTATTGTCAGGATATATTTAACAATGGTTTTAGCATCATCAACAGAAATATTCGCATGTGCTGCCATTGGTATATTTCCCCAGTGACCGCTCCCGCCATTGATAATTTTATGAGCCAGCGTATCAACAATAGCATCGCCACCTGATTGATATTTAGCAGCAATATCGGCAAAGGCCGGTCCAACCAGTTTAACCTGCTCTTTATGACAAGTAGAACAATCTGATTTTGCGATCAGATCAGGACCCGTAGCTGCACCTGTTGAACCAGTTGTAGCTGAAGCCGCTGCACCTGTTGAACCTGATGCCGCTGCAGTTGCAGAACTATCAGCTGATGAGCTTGATGAATTACCGCCGCAGGCAGCTAAAAGTAAACTTGCACTCAAAACGATGAATAATTTTTTCATAATGTATAAACGTGTTTTATTTAATGTTTTGTTGTTTTTTGATGCCTGCAATTTAAACAATCCTGTCCTTATTATACAGCAGCTTGTGGTAATGGTTTTGATTTATTACGCGAACGCATATAAATAACCAGACCGGCGAAGGCCACGATCAATGCAATCGGAATAAACAAAGTGTCGTGTAAAATCTGCTGGCCGGCAAATTTGTTATCACCATTCGCATTTTTTACAATCTCGTCATAATGTGAGCCCATAACAATCGTATAAAGTGAAACGGCAAACATACCTGCACCGCCCATCAGGTTAAGCCCTATTGCACCTGTATTTGGCATATTGGTATTTACGAAGCCAAGCATGGTTGGCCAGAAATAACATACCCCCATACCAAAGATGATAGCAGCAGCATAGATTGCCGGACCGGTAACGGTACTGAGCA
>CAISPD010000175.1 GCA_903887275.1 uncultured Mucilaginibacter sp. | reverse complement strand
GACTGGCTTTCAAGACCGACTACCCTGATGGTAACCCGGCAATTTACTTTTCACTGATTGCTATTTTCGGCGGCCTTGGTTTATTTGCTTCTTATCGTATAGAAATAAAGGAAACCGATAAAGAAGTCGAAAGGTAAAAGGAGAAAGGACGAAGGAGAAAGGACGAAGGAGAAAGGCGAAAGGAGAAAGGCGAAAGGCGAAAGGCGAAAAGAGAAAAGAGAAAAGAGAAAAGAGAAAGGAGAAAAGAGAAAGGTGGGAAGAAAAAGGCGAAAGGGTAAATTACCTTTTCGCCTTTTGTTTAGCTCTATATCTTGTTGATTGTTCTACCAGCTACCCCATTGCCCAATGCCAAATCCCCATTGCCAAATCCCCAATGACCAATGCCAAATGCCAATTGACCAATCCCTAATACCCATACCCTTTCAATACCGCCAAATGGTGCAGCTCATGTCCTGCAGTTAGATAAACCACGGCACGAACCGTAAGCGGATATCCGCTGGCTGAACCCGGCCTTAACAATTGTTCTTCGCTGAACGAGCGGTAAAGGAAAAGTGTAGCTTCACGAACAGCCTTGTACTCATTGGCCAGATCGGCAATAGTACAGCTGTTAAAATCAGTATTATTAATAAATATATCCTGGTCGAAGCCCGGCTGAGCGACGTTATTTCGTGAGAATACCAATGCGCGGTATGCAAATACCCGCTCTGTATCAATAATATGTCCAAGCGTTTCTTTAAGGGTCCATTTACCTGGCGCGTAGGGTTGGGAAGCTTGCTCCTCGGTTAGGGAGCTGAATAATTTCGAGGTTGAGTCTTTCAGGTCTGCTAAAAGCTCCAATACATTAGTGGTATCTACTTTGCTTACATAAGCTGAGGCGTAATCAGGATACTCGTTAGCTTGCGGTTTGTTGATCATCTTTTATTTCTTTTAATACGATACGAAATGTGGTGCCCTTGCCTACCTCCGAGTCTTTGACAAATATCTGGCCGCTATGGTAATTCTCAACCATACGGCGGGTAAGCGATAAGCCCAGGCCCCATCCCCTTTTACGGGTAGTATAACCAGGTTGAAAAACGGTCTCGAATTTAGAGCGTGGTATGCCTTTGCCGGTGTCGGTTACATCGATATAAACCTGGTTTCGGGTTTTATTGCCCGAAATCTCTACTTTGATATGTCCGGCATTGCCTATGGCGTTTACGGCATTTTTAAGCAAATTCTCTAAAACCCAGTCGAACAAAGGTATATTGAGCCCTGCCTTTAATTGCTGGTTTCCCTCTATCTCGAAGCTTATTTTATTGCTGACACGCACTTTAAAATAGTCGACAAAGTCTTTTACCACTTCATAAACATCATTAGGCTCAAGAACGGGTTGTGAACCGATCTTGGAAAAGCGATCGGCTACAATTTCCAACCTTTTGATATCGTTTTCCATTTCCGCTATCAGCGGGTCATGTTCGGCATTAAACTTCTCTTTCATCAGCTCGGTCCAGGCCATAAGCGAAGAAATGGGTGTACCCAACTGGTGGGCGGTTTCTTTGGCCAAACCTACCCAAACCTGGTTTTGCTCCGATTTACGCGAAGTATTGAAAGCCGCATAGGCGATCAGCAAAAATATAGCGATGACTGTAAGCTGTATATAAGGGAATATCTTTAGCTGCGTCAATACAAACGAATCGTGGTAATAAACATACCAGCTGTTGCCGATCACTTTAAGCGTAATTGGCTCATGCTCGGCCTTCATTGACTCTAATTCCGACTTAAAATAGGCCGGATCGTACTTTTTAGCGTTTTTTTCGCCCGGCAAATCAGGCACTTTGATATAGGTACGGTTGGGGTCGAGACCCTTAGTAGTGATGATCTCGCCATGCGCATCAACGATCATCGCCGGTACTGTCAGACTGTCGCGCACCGCAAAAACGTAATTCAAAAAATCATTATCGTCCGAAGTGGTCATTTGCTTCATACTCAATGCCCAGATCTCGGCCCTTGTACGCTCAGATCTTTTGATACTTTTAACCAGGTAGCTGGTATACAAGAGCGAACCAATAGCAATAACCAGCGCAAAAGCGAGCAAAAAATAGTTCCAGAAACGGCGCTGTGCGTATGGGTTCATGTTTTTTGGTCCGGATCCTGATAGTTATCTGGCCCGGAAGATACATTTTGTAGTTTGGTGGAAAAATACGTAAAAATGGTTAGAGTCCGAAAGACGGAATCCCGATAGCTATCTGAATTCCGTCTTCCCGACTAAAAAAACTACCTTTGCCCAATCATGTCAAATCAAAAAGTAAGGGTACGTTTTGCGCCGAGTCCGACCGGCGGGTTGCACCTCGGTGGGGTGCGTACAGTATTGTTCAATTACCTGTTTGCTAAAAAACATGGCGGCGAATTTGTGCTGCGTATTGAAGATACCGATCAGGGCCGTTATGTTGCCGGTGCCGAAGAATATATCCTGGAATGCCTAAAATGGTGTGGATTAAACCCCGACGAAAGTCCGGCTGTGGGTGGTCCCTTCGCTCCATATCGCCAAAGCGAACGTAAAGCTTTATACCGCGAATACGCCGAGCGCCTGGTGATGCAGGGACATGCTTATTATGCTTTTGATACCCCGGAAGAACTGGAGCAAAACCGCCGCGAGATACCAAACTTTCAATATGGGCATGCTTATCGTGACACTTTGAGGAACTCGCTGACGCTATCGCAGACCGAGGTGGACCAATTGCTTAAAGACCATGTGCCGCATGTGATCCGCATTAAAATGCCAGCCGATGAGTCGGTGCATTTTGAGGATATGATTCGCGGGCATGTAAGTTTTGATACCAACCAAAGCGATGATAAAGTGCTGTTGAAAGCCGATGGTATGCCCACCTATCATTTGGCCGTTGTAATTGACGATTATTTAATGAAGATCACCCACGCTTTCCGGGGTGAGGAATGGCTGCCTTCGGCACCGGTACATCTGCTGCTTTGGGAATACCTGGGCTGGAAAGCAGCTATGCCGCAATGGGCGCATTTACCATTGATATTGAAGCCGGATGGTCACGGCAAATTAAGCAAGCGCGATGGCGCGCGTCTGGGTTTCCCGGTATATGCCATGACCTGGTTTGACGAAAAGACGGGTGAAATTACTCCCGGTTTCCGCGAACTTGGTTTCTTGCCTGAAGCATTTCTTAACCTGCTGGTGATGCTGGGCTGGAATGATGGTACCGATAACGAAATATTCAGTCTTGACGAACTCATCCAGCGTTTTTCTATTGACAGGGTAAGCAAGGGCGGCGCAAAATTTGATTACGAGAAAGCTAAATGGTTCAACGGCGAGTGGATCAAAAGGTTGGATATTGAAACTTTGACCTCATACGTAAAACCGATCCTTAAGGAAAAGGGCCTGGTTGTTAATGATGAGGAATATTTGATTAAAGTGATTGAAATGGTAAAAGAACGCTGCATCCTGCTGCCGGACTTTTACCAACAGACTTCCTACTTTTTTGCTACCCCAGCCGAATATGACCTGAACGCCGTAAAACCAAAATGGACCGACGCCAAAACCGACTTCTTCCAGGGCTTCGTAGCCATGCTCCAAAACATCGAAACCACCATTGACCCGCAAGACCTCGAAATCAGCTTTAAGGCCCTCGCAGAGGAGCGTGGCATTAAACCCGGCGAGTTAATGCTGCCTTTCCGCATCATGCTGGTAGGCGGCAAATTTGGTCCGCATGTGTTTGATATTGCGGCTTTGCTGGGTAGGGATGAGACAATTGAGAGGATTAAATTGGCGTTGGGGGTGTTTGGGGGGTAGGGGGATTTGGGAATTGAGCGTGATGATATGAGTGTTGAGAAGTTCACATATAGTCGATTGACTTGGCCTGGTTCACCATTTATATTTGGGTATGAAATTTTATTTGATGACTGAGCAACCTACTACATGCCCTTTATGTGGTACTCGGACTGATATCATTGCTGACTTTTATCATACGAATTTGAGGTTGGTTGCTAATGAGTGCTTAAATGTGCGATGTAAACACGTACATTTAGAACTAGAACCTGACTCCCAATGAAAGAAGGCCAACGGCTTTGAACCCGAGAAGAACTTATTTTAACAATTAATCTTTATAGTAAAATCAGATTTGGCCAGATGCATTCACGTAATGCAGATTTGCTGGATTTATGTGATTTGAATAGTAACGCGGGATTACAGTTTTGTATAAACTGTTCAATGAGTGAAGAATGTGTTCATTTTAAAAAGTCTTCTAGAGCTAATAAATTATCATAATGTTCAATTAGATTTTTTCGCATGGTACTAAAGTCAGTATCATCAAAATATTTTGATTCACCCTTGTTTGTTATAAGAAATTTTTTCCCATCTTCTTCTTTTTCCACGCAATGAGCTAACTCATTGCGTACTTCAATAATTTCTTTGTTATATCGAAAATTAAAAGTGTCTTTATCGAGAAAACTACTATTTTCTAGTGATTCTATAATTCTACCTAGAATTCGCATTTTTTTGTAAGCATCAAAAAAT
>CAISPD010000174.1 GCA_903887275.1 uncultured Mucilaginibacter sp. | reverse complement strand
CCGCAAATAAAGACCATTTATCAAATATGATTTCAGATGGTATGATTAAACATAAAGTTGTAATCGCAGAAGATAATACAAAAGTTCCACGACATTATGTAATTACTACTGCAAATAGTTTATTGCTTCTTGATTTCTACTCTGCGATTTAAAACCCTGCCTGCATCTGTTGAGTTATCTGCAATTGGGTTTTCAGTTCCATTACCTTTTACTATCAGGTTACTTGCACTGATGCCTGAATTTACCAGATAAGCTTTAACAGAGTTTGCGCGGTCAACAGATAACTGTTTGTTATGCTCAGGAGTACCTTCTATTGAAGCATAACCATTGATAACGAATGTTACTGTATTGTCTTTTTTAATTTCTATAGCGGCTTTATCTAAAAGTGGATATGAATCTGTCTTTAATATGCCTGAATCAAATTCAAACTGAATATTGGCAAAATTATAATCGGGTGCCGGTGGTGCCGGTGGCGGAGGCGGCGGTGTTGGAGCCGGAGCCGGTGCAGGTGGCGGTGGTGGCGGAGTTGGTTTACTTGCAGCGGTATCAATAGGAGGCGCTTTTTGTATCTTTTTCTTAGAATGACAGGCTTCAAGCGAAACCAATACTGATAACACAACAACCGGTGCTAGAAATGATCTTAAAATTTTCATGTTTGTTTTTTTATTAAGATAAAACTGGTTTAAAAAATGCTTCCCCGAAGGATAAACGTACTCGCAATTTTAACAAATTTTCGGTTCAACCCGTTAAGTAATCAAAAATTTACATTACTTTAAAGCTAAGCCCCTGATTTACTATTTCTTTTAATTTCTACGCTAGTCCATTCAATTGCAAACAGCGGGAAATCGTTGAACATTTCGCAATAAAAAAAGGGAAAGATCATCCATGCGATCTTTCCCCTTGCAGCTATTTAAAAAACAGCCCTTTGATCTAAGCTTACCAGCAATATTGCGAAATATCAACCCGGGTAACCTGGCCATTGATATTTACGTCAACCAGATGATTACCCAGGAATGTAACAGTACCCGATAAACTCCATCCAGCACCATATGCTTTGAAAGTGGCTGTACCGCTTAAAATATCCTTTTTGCAAACATCAATAGTTAGGTTATTCAGTACATAATTGCTGTTTTCAATATCTGTGTACCATGAATTATTGCAGTTACAATGTAAATTCATGGTCTGGTAAAAATAGTTATCCCCACTTACCCCAATAAACTGGTGTTTTTCGTCAAGCGCCTGAATTGTATAGGCTTGTTTGATATAATAGTTTTGTGCCCAACCTTGTGGAGTTGTACGAGAGATACCGAGCGAATCATACGCAGTATAACCTGCCTTTTGGCCATTATTGCAATTGAAATAGAATGTCAGATTACCGCCAGCATGTGATGAAGTATCGCCTTCAGCAGAACTGATGTCAACCAACGAGTCGGTAAAGAAACCACACAAAGGCGCAGTATTATAGCAATGGCATAGGCTATGAGCGCCTCTTACATTTACCGTATCAACACCACCCATCAGGTTAACCCCACCTTTAAAGCCAGATAATGACTGTATCAGGTTAAGCGCTATTGATTTACTGGTAGCAGCCGTGGTTGCTTGATTTGAAGTTGCCGGAGTCGGTGTATTTTCAGTTTTTTTACACGAACTAATAATCGCTACTGCAATCATCAATAAAGGCAGCAGCATTTTAGAAAAGCTTTTCATTTTATTCTGTTGTTTTTCAGGCGTCAGTTTCATTTTTTTTATAAACTTATATACATAACAAGCCAATTATTGTACCACGTACCAGGCCGGCAAAGCAAGGCATATAAAGAAATAATTTTAACCCTCATATCATGCAGAAAAACAGAATATTGCTTAGTTTATATCAACATAACGCCCATATCACATTTAATTTATACGAAGAATTGTTGCCCGTTGCTTAAACGAAAAAGGGGGAATAGTTTCCACAAAAAGGTTAATCCAATACACGAATATCAATTGATATTAAAACTTTAAAAGTAGGATCAAACCATTAACAACACAGGCATTTTGGCCTTCCGGCTTCAAGCTTTTTAAATGAGTGGGTTAAATGGTATCGAAATAAAAAAGATCAAACTTTGCTTTTGTGTTTAAAATTCCCGGCCGACCCGGGGGAGTTTTGTTAAGCTATTTTAATGGGTCGCCTGGCCATCATATATCATTTTCGGCACCCTGGAATTGTCGGATACCATTGCTGATATTCTCATAGATGAATCGGTAGTCTTTTTCCCATAGTCAGTATGGAATATTACTTTTGTTAATGTTCCGTAGTAAACCCAATCAGATGAAATACATTATTTGCCTGTTGCTTCTGGCAGCAACATTACCGGTTAGTGCTCAAAATAATCGCTTAATATTTCACAACCAGCGTTATAGCATTTATGCAGATCGCGTTATTCAGGGAAAGAACAAAGCGATAGCTATTTCGTCTGACCATATTGAATCAAATTATCAAAGTCCTTTAAAAGCACATACCAGCCCTGTTGTAGAGTTCAAATTCAGTATCAATGGCAAAGACAACGAAATGCCTTTTGGTATCAATCATCATTTTTTGTGCAACCAACTGATCAATGTAACTCAGCCTATCAAATTCGGACAAGCAGCCGGAGCCAAAATAGATGCAAAAGGTGATTTTATGCCAGGTGCCACTTTAAAAATCAGGCTTGATATGCGGGAAGTGCTCGCCGCATTTAAAAGTCAGGGATATTACAAAGGAGCCAATGGCGAAAAAATATATAAAGACGAATTCAAAGGGGTATACGTTGCCGGAAACCTTTCGCCACTTATTTGGGATTTTAACAACCTTAGCAACCATGCAGGACTGCAATTAACGGACCCTGACGGTGATGGTATCTATGAAACAACGGTAAAATTTGAGGATAATAACAAAACGGATTCAAAATGGCAGCTTAGCCGAAACATAACTTCATTTCCGCAATACAAATCTGACTATCCAATAAGCGATGCAATTTACAACATGTCTTTGGATGAAATGGAGCATGCGATAGAACCCGATAGTACTTTTCGCACCGGCAAGGAATGGGCCGGAGTTTGGACGCGAGACATTAGCTATAGTATTATCCTTTCCATGGCTGTTTTACAGCCTAAGGTGGCGATTTACAGTTTGCTTCGTAAAGTTAATAAGGATGGCAGGATCATTCAGGATACCGGCACTGGTGGCGCTTACCCGGTTTCTTCAGACCGCATGATCTGGGCAGTTGCGGCCTGGGAGGTTTATAAAGTAACAGGCGATGATGCCTGGCTGAAAAAAGCCTATGCGATCATCAAAAAATCTGCAGCAGATGACGAAACAAATTTATACAATAACGCTACCGGACTGGTACGGGGTGAATCCTCGTTCCTCGACTGGCGCGAAGAGACTTACCCAAAATGGATGCAGCCGGCAGATATTTACGAATCGGCATGTTTGGGAACCAACGTTGTTCATTGCAGGGTAAATCAGGTATTGGCAAAAATGGCCGAAACACTTGGCGACAAAGAAAATATTGCAAAATACAACGGCATAGCAAATAAAATAAAACAAGGCATCAACCATTATCTGTTCATGCCTAAAACTGGCTATTATGGGCAATTTCTTTACGGTAAAAATTACCAATTACTTTCACCAAGGTCTGAAGCGCTTGGCGAAGCTCTTGCAGTTTTATTTGATGTTGCCGGAGATCGAAGTAATTCTGTAATTAGCAATACTCCTATAAATGACTTTGGCATACCTTGTATCTATCCGCAGATACCCAATATTCCTCCCTATCATAACGATGCCGTTTGGCCATTTGTAGAAACCTATTGGGCATTGGCATCGGCCAAAGCAGGAAACGAGTCGTCGGTAGTTCATGCAATCGCTGCTATTTATCGGCCTGCAGCTTTGTTTGCCACCAATAAAGAAAACTTTGTGGCAAATAATGGTGATTTTGCTGGCACACAGATCAACTCCAGTAATATGCTTTGGAGTTTATCAGGAAATATAGCTTTAGTCTACAAATTACTATTCGGCATCACTTACAATGAAAATAGCCTGACATTTAAACCATTTGTTCCACAGGTGTTAGCGGGCAAAAGATCTCTGAACAACTTTAAATACCGCGGAGCCGATCTTGACATTGACATGGATGGCTATGGAAACATTATCCGATCTATTACTATTGACGGCCGGCCCATTAAAAATGCCGAATTACCAGCCTCGCTTTCTGGCAAACATAAAGTTGTGATCAAACTCGCAAATAACAAGATCGAAAGCAACAAAGTTGATTTGCAGCCAAACTATACAGCACCTGAAACGCCAGAGATTGTCATTAAAGGCAGCACACTTTCGTGGAACAATACAAGTAATGCAGTTAGATACAAGGTTTATAAAAACGCCGGGGTATTGGCTGTACAGAGCAACACAAGCCTGAATGTAGACACAAAAACCTATGCCGAGTACCAGGTATCTTCAATTGATGCTAAAGGCGTTGAATCATTTGCTAGCGAGCCTCTTATAGTTATTCCGGAAGCTTCGGTACAAACCATTGAAGTAGAAACACTTGCGCCTAAAGCCGACCTGCCCTACAAAGGATTTTCGGCTGATGGTTTCATTAATATCAGCAAAACCGAAAACACGACTGTAAATATCCCGGTCACTGTCGCTCTCGATGGCTGGTATCTGGTCGATTTCCGCTATGCCAACGGCAATGGCCCAATAAATACTGAAAACAAATGCGCTATACGCAATCTGGATGTAGATGGGAAATTTGCCGGAACCTACGTTTTGCCACAACGCGGCAAAGGCGAATGGTCAAACTGGGGCTACTCCAATATGGTAAAGGTGCAGCTCAGCGCAGGCAAACACCTATTAGTGCTGCAATTAAAAGATGCCAACGAAAACATGAATGGCGAAATTAACCAGGCAGTTTTGGACCAGGTAAGAATTATTGAGCTCAACTAAAAGCAAGAATTTGTATATCGGTGCCTTTTAATTAGTTTGTAAAATGCCAATAAATCGGTGCTGCAATTAAATTCTTATTTAAATAGATTTAAGATATAAGCTTTTAATTGCTTGTAAATTATTAATTATGAAACAATTAAGCTTTCTAACCGCAATCAGTCTCTTCCTGATAAGCTGCCACAATAATCCAACTGTTGATGCTGTAAAACCATATACTGCTAAACTGGCTTACCCGTTTAAGCCGGGCTGCTCCATTAATTAGCAGCGGGGCGACCAAAACAATGCTTTGATCGTACTCAATAGTCTTAAAAAGTATGTAGATGGAGATGTTAAGGGCACCTTCGATAGTTTTGCACATATCGTCACTTTTATAGACGACAACTTTTAATATAAAGGCAAAAAAGAAAGTCTGGTAAAAATTTTCACGGAAGAACGCAGTAAATACGCAACCCTAACTGAATATCTCGATACCTGGACCAGAGTTTACTATCCCGACAAAAAAACCACCCGGGTTACTTTATGGTTCACTGAAAAGTGGACGGATAAAAAAGGTGTTAAAGATTACTTGCTTTTCTCAGGCGTTTCGAAAATTAAAGACGGCAAAATCAATGAATTCGACGAAAATATCAGGCATTTCCTAACACCGCCAACAAAAAAATAAGGGTGAAAACACCCATTTTTCATGCGCATCTTCTTGCTTTGCAATAATTATTTAATTTTAGCCTCAGGATGAAAAATATCTCGGTAAGGATCAAAGATATAGCTGAAAAAGCCGGTGTTTCAACAGGCACAGTTGACCGTGTATTGCATAAACGTGGCAAAGTTGCTCCAGAAGTGGAGCGCCGTGTATTGCAAACCCTTAAAGAAATGAATTATGAGCCAAATCTAATTGCCCGGGCATTAGGCTCAAACAAGACCTACCAAATCGCTGCTTTGATACCTGACCCGGCTTTTGACAGTTATTGGCAGGCACCAAAAGAGGGGGTTGAAGCTGGTGAAAACGCCTTGAAACAGTATGGAATCAGTGTAGAACAATTCCTTTTTAATCCCTACGATGTCAATCACTTTATCGACCAGGCAAAAGAAGTAACCAAAAGAGGCTGCGATGGCATCTTGCTTTCACCCATATTTTACCGCGAAACGCTTCCTTTTTTTAGTCAATGGGACGAACAGAATATTCCTTTTGTTTTATTTAATACACATATCCCGGAAGCCGACGCGCTGAGTTATGTCGGTCAGGACTCGTATCAAAGCGGTTTGCTTGCTGCCAAACTAATTCAATACGGACAGCCAGATTCATGTGCGGTTTTGGTAGCTCATATTGACGAAGAGCCTGGAAATGCAGCGCACCTCCTTAAAAAGGAACAAGGCCTGCGCGACTATTTTCAGGAGAATGATCAAACAGGGCAATATGAAATTGTTGTGGTCAACCTCGAAAGAGCCAATCAGTATGAGTTTAATTTAAAAATGCAGCAGGCGTTCGAGCGTCAATCTCAAATTAAAAGCATCTATGTTACAACTTCAAAAGCTTATGATATTGTAAGCTGGCTTGATCAAAACCAAATCTCCGATATCAAAATAATCGGTTACGATCTGATTCCCCGAAACCTCCATTATCTCTCCACCGGAAAAATCAGTTTTCTGATCAATCAAAACCCTAAGGGTCAGGGCTATTGGGGTATCAACCAATTGGCAGAACACCTTGTATTCAAACGGGAGGTAGCCGACGTGAAATACCTCCCGCTTGATATCATAACCCGGGAAAATGCTGCCTATTACACGCAACCCAACCTGGTAAGTCCGCAGCACAGCGGAACATTTTGATCCTTTTAGGATACAGTCAGGATACTGTTGCTATCCACCGAAATGGTGTATTGTTGTAAAGGCGAAGCTGCTGGTCCAAGTAAAACTGAACCTGAGTTGCTAAATTGACTTCCGTGAAGTGGACAAACAAACCTATGCTGGCTTTCATCGTAACCTATGGTTGTTCCCTGATGTGTGCAGGCCGACTGTACTGCGGTAAATGACGCAGCTGCATTGCCCGAAGCAATCCTCACCAAAATTATACCCGATTTAATAATTGAATCGCCTTCATTTAGTAACTGCGTGCTTAAATCAACCGTAAATAAATTGCTGCCGCCCGCCGGTGGTTTTGTTCCACCGGTTCCTCCTGTTGGTGCCGGATCATTAGATTTTGATCCGCAGGATGCTAATGCACACCCGGTGCATACTGCTGCTACACCTAAGCCAAATTTGGCTAAAAATTCTGCTCTTTCCATTTTTAATTTTTTAATAGTTATTGCTGGTTTTTTTCTTGTTAAAGTCGAACATGCGCGAAATAGTAAATCCGAGGCGGAACTGACCGCGTCCATAACTGGATGTTGAATTACTCAATGAGTTTATTTGCGAGATCGCACGTGCATTTGTTACATTAAGTGTAAAAACGTGGCCGCCTGTTTCAAATTCGGCTCCAAAACCGATCGGATCCTCAAAATTGCCACTGTTGTTCCTAAAGCTCGAAAAAGGGTGCTCGTAGTCAGCAATCAAACTCATCCGTTTGGTCACTTTCCATCTGAAGGCAGTTGACAATGCAAAAAACCCAGGAGGATTACCGGGAACATAAGGCAAAGGCTGATTATCCCGGACGTATACCGGCGATAATTCAAATGAAAATGTTCTTGAAAATTTTCGTGAAATAATAAGCTCCCCTATATAAGATAGCCTATCTCCAAAGCTTGCAAAACTACCATATGGCCTGATACCCTCACCTGCCAACAGTGTCAGATTTAAGGGTGTATGATCATCAGTTGACTGGTGTATCAAAGCCCACTTAAATTGGGTTTCACCCATTTGCCCTATTGAATTTCGACCAACAGAAACCTGAAAATTATCAGTAAAACCATACTCAATACCCAGGTAAACATCATTTACTGCATCTAAGCCAAAAAATGAACGAAAGCCTCCTATAGCAGTACCCATATCGCCAAATCGATGAATAATCAGAAAGTTCAGATTATTCTTTTTGACGGTTTCTGTGGTTGGTGAAAAAATTAGCCTGGTAGCGTTAAAAGCCGGCAATATTTGTTCATGTTGAGCGTCGGTACTACTCAATAAATTAAGCATAGAATCTGCCGAAGGGGTTTTATTATTTTGCTGAGCTAATACACTCATACCGGCTACGAGCAAGACAAAAAGCGTAAATATTTTTTTCATGAGTTGTGTTTTTTGGTTAATAATCAGTCTTTGATGGTTTTAATTTTTAAACAGAGCATATGTGCCGGAAACCCGTACCCTGATGTTCTCTGCAATATTGTGGAACACGATCTGTGGTATATCAATATTATGATCGGCACATTTAACAGTAAACTCGGAATTAAGCGTCACTATACCATTGACCACGGAAATCGTTCCGGAAATAGTTCGGGCTCTTGTAATACCATGTATTTGAAAGTCGCCGGTAACAATTACAGGGTACGTTCCATCTTTGCTTACATCTGGAGGAGATTGAATTTTGCCTTTAAAAGTTGCCTTAGGGAATTTATCACTCTCGATATAATTTTCATTAAAATGCTCTTCCATTAACGACTTCTGGAAATGAAGCGAACGCACTGGCAGACTAAATTCAAGATCGCCTGTATTGGCATTGTAAACCGATACAGCCTTGATCGAATTGGCATCTATATCTTCGATAGGTGTGCTTGAAAATATGTTGATATGGGCATTTTTACAAACAAAAACCCCCTGCCTCGCCTGGAAAATCGACATCCAGACAAGTAAAACAATACCGGTAAATCTCATATTAATCTGGTCTTTTTAAGGAATTAAGGTTCCAGCTAAAGCCTATCGCTACACCCGCCGATTGCAGTTTGGCCTTGCTTTCACCAACGTCGGTGAATGGTAATTTTAGATATGGTTGAAATAAAACGCCCAATTTTCCATTGATCTGATGTTCATAGGTAGCATCAAGGTTCAGTACGCCTAATATTGTTTTGTTACGATTAATTATACTATAGCCACCGGGTCCCTGGGCATAGGCGCTGGCATAATTAAACGAATAGTCTTCTCTTAGTATGATATATGATGATAAGCCTGTTCCCAATGTTATTCGGTTACCATTATTTCTAAATATCTGATAATTGATGTTCAATGGTATATCCAGCATCTTACAGTTTACGCCGATACTTGAAGGGTTAGTTCCAAATACATAGCTGGTATGATAGTTTGCAAAACTTTCCTGATACGGTTTGATTGAATACATCAAACCTGCACTAAAGGTCCACTTGTTTAAGCTGGCAGAAAACATGGCTCCAAGGTTTCCACCAACGCGCCCACCTTGCATACCATTAACTCCGTTCACATCGGATGAGCCAATAACAGAAAGCGCATAAACCGCATGAACAACGGAGGCTGTCTTAACTTTGGCAATTGCATTTTGATTTTTCGGAGAATTTGCATCGGCTGTTCCTGTTTCTTTCCTGGCGTCAGCTGTTCCGGTTTGTTTTCTGGCATCAGCTGTCGCCAAATCCTTTTTGGTCGCAGATGCGATCATTTGAGCATTGCTCAGTTTGTTGGCATCTGCTGCAGTTCCGACTAACTTTCCGGTGTCGGCATTGGCAGATGAACCATTTGCAGCAACGCTATTCCCCAAAGGCGGCACAGTTGTCCTGGTACCAGGAATTGCTGACTCATTTCTTTCCGGCACAGCTTTTAGGGCTATGTCAGATTTGTTATTGTCCGGTAGTTTAGCGGCGGTCGTCCCAGGCGAATAAGGGTAAGAACGAGTTGCTGTTATTGCCTTCCCGTGGTGAACCGGTTTGCTGGCATAACTGGCAGTTGGTGCCGTAACATTAAAATTGCCGGCACTATCTGCCGTTTGTTGCCTTGGGCCGCCGCCGCCGTTACCGGTATTTTTTTGCCTGCCCTTTGCAATTTGTGTTTGCCAACCGTTCTTATTTTTAAAATTTTCTGTTCCAGGTCTAAAAAGCAACCAGGCAAGAAAAAATATCGCCACTGCAGCCGCTACACTTAACCATGGCAGCATTACCAGAATCAAGGGGCGTTTATTCCCATTGTCGAGCACGCTTTCCATGGCCTCCCAATCAGCTTCACTATAGACAGGTTCATTTCCAGGGGTGTCAAACCCCTTTCTGAACATTTTGTCTAAATCCTCGTCGTTTACTTTTTTCATCGACTTTACTCTTTACGTTAGCCCCTAAGAACTAACCTGTATTTTTTTCAGTAACGGTTGGTACCGTTTATTTCTTAAATGCCAGTGTTTTTATCAAAATATATTCCCGGCGATTCAACTTTCTTTATAGCGATAATTGGATTATAATCCGTTCCGCTTTGGTACCTGTTACCTGGCGGAGCCAAATCGGCTTCAAAAATCATTTGTTTCAATTTCTGTCGGGCTTTAAACAAATTTGATTTTGAAGTGCCTACAGAAATATTTAGCATTTTTCCAATTTCTTCATGCGAATAACCTTCCACTGCAAACAAATTGAATACTAGCCGATATGCAGGAGGAAGATTTTGTACAAGCTTTAACAGATCATCATAATTGAGCTTTCTATCTGCATAATCGTCATTGCTAACATGGTCGGCTTTTTCAATTTCTTCAGTATAAGCCCACTTTAATTTTGAACGGTAATGGTCTATAGAAATATTAACCATGATCCTACCTATCCAGGCCTTAAAGGGACGGGCTCTGTCATAGGTATCAAGGTTTTTAAATACCTT
The DNA here is from genome assembly GCA_903887275.1 of uncultured Mucilaginibacter sp. Taxonomy (GTDB): domain Bacteria; phylum Bacteroidota; class Bacteroidia; order Sphingobacteriales; family Sphingobacteriaceae; genus Mucilaginibacter. The sequence continues at coordinate 14,865 of CAISPD010000174.1, read as the reverse complement.
CAAAAAACCCTGATTCATTACCCCGGCAGCTTCATCCCGATCACTGGCATAGCGCAAACAAATTCCCATGCAAAAGCCGTAGAATGCTTTGTATAGCATCTTTTGGCTTAGCCTGTCCTGCGCTATGCAGGAGCCGATCAAATGGTGTAACTCTTCTTCACCCATAGGGTCATCACCGTTAGCTTGTTATTTAAAACCTTATCTGCCTATATCACGCATAAAACTGCCTCGTGGTTGCCTACCGCGATATATTTTTTGTTAAAATACTATTTTTCAACTACTTAAAATTGGCATTATGCCAAAAAACCCACCTGAAATACTATCTGAAAATAAATACCAGGCCTATCTGGTGCTAAAATTATAGACGAGTTATTGACAAAACATCAGGCCACCTGATCATTTTACCAATAATTGAATATCCAATAATTAATATCGAAATATCAATAGGGCGATGGACTGGTAACTGTCCAACCTCCATCTACTATTATCGTCTGGCCGGTAATGTGTCGTGTTTCGGGCGCAACCAGGAATAATACTGCATTGGCTACATCTTCAACCGTAGCCGGACGGCCCATCGGCGTAATGCGCTGCCAGGTTTTTTCATAGTCTTTATCCGCGAGTGTGCGTTCGGTCAGCGTAGCGCCAGGGGCAACGGTATTTACAGAGATGTTAAGCGGTGCCAGTTCAAGCACCAGGCCTTTAGCAAGCATTTCGAGCGCGGCCTTGGTCATGCCATACGCCGTAAGGTTTTTATGAGCCTGATGACCGGTAACTGATGACATGAAGAGTATACTACCTCCGCTTCCCTGCTTTTTTATTTGTATCGATACTTTTTGTGCTAAAAAAAAGCTGCCTGTAATATTAAGATTGATGACACTTTGTAAAGCCTCGGGCTGGTAATCTAAAAAATCGCCAAATGAAGTGATACCTGCATTAGCAATAGCAATTGTAACGAATCCAAATCTCCGAACAGCCTCGTCTACCATCTCCTGAATAAAAACCACATCGGAAGCATCACCCGGCATTGCCTGGCAACGCCCGCCCATCGCATTGATCACCTGCACCGCCCGCTTAGCCAGGGAGTCATCAATATCATTTAACAGGACTGATCCACCTTGCAATGCGATCTGCCTGGCAATTTCGAATCCGATACCTTGCCCGGCGCCGGTTATGATGGCGGTTTGATTAGCGAAACGGTTTTCCATGTGTAATTGTTATTTCGGGCCTGGCAAAATGCGCTTTTCTATTTATTTGAAAACTAAGTCATTAATACACATATCCAACACCATGTGGTGCACCAACCTACTCAATGTGAGTCTTTAAGCACTTCACTCCCACTTCCTCCCTTTAAAAAATCCAGATCGGCACCTAAATGAGCTTGCTCTACATGTTGCTGAAATAAATAAACATAGCCACGTGTAGCCTGATCAGCAAAGCTTTGCAAGTTCTTCTTTCTTTCACTTATTTCATTTGCAGACAGATCAACATTAAGCATACCAGCTGCCACGTCAAGGCTTATAATATCTCCATCTCTGATCACTGCCAGGGTTCCTCCGGCAGCCGCTTCAGGTGAAACATGCAGTACTACCGTGCCAAAACCGGTCCCACTCATACGTCCATCAGATACGCGAACCATGTCTGTTATTCCTTTATCCAATAGTTTTTTAGGGATAGACATATTTCCTACTTCAGGCATTCCGGGATACCCTTTGGGGCCGACATTTTTTAATACCATTACACTTGTTTCGTCAATTACCAGTTCAGGATCGTCAACCCTCAACTTGTAATCATCAATATTTTCAAAAACAACTGCCTTGCCAATGTGCTTCATTAACGCCGGTGTTGCAGCCGATGGTTTAATCACCGCCCCATGTTCGCAAATATTTCCTTTTAGTACAGTGATCCCTGCCAATGGGTTGAAAGGCTTTTCTACTGTGGCGATAACGTCCGAATTGAAACATTCGGCATTCCGGTAATTTTCAGCCAAAGGCTTGCCGCTAATTGTAATGGAATCCTGATGAAGGTAATTATCCAATTCCTTCATTACTGCGGGTATTCCACCGGCATAGTAAAGATCCTCCATGAAATAACGGCCAGAGGGCTGCAAATTGGCTAATAGCGGTATTCCCCTTTCGCTGGTATTAAAATCATCAATCGAAAGCTCAACACCAATGCGACCTGCTATCGCCAATAAATGAATTATAAAATTTGTAGACCCCCCTATAGCGGCATTGGTAATTATGGCGTTTTCAAATGCATTGCGTGTAAGCACTTGCGACAATTTCAAATCTTCCTTTACCATGTCAACAATACGCATCCCTGATAAGTGCGCCAATACCTTACGCCTTGAATCAGCTGCCGGAATTGATGCGTTGTCCGCCAGTGTTAAACCTAGCGCTTCAGCCATCACAGCCATGGTAGAAGCTGTGCCCATTACGGCGCAATGGCCCCTGCTACGTGACATGCAGGCTTCGGCTATATTCATTTCCTCTTCACTCATTCGCCCGCTGCGCTGAGCTTCTGAAAAACGCCAGACGTCAGATGTTGCAATATCCCTGCCCTGATATTTACCGGTTAACATCGCGCCGCCGGATACAACGATCGTTGGCAGGTCAACACTGCAGGCACCCATGATGAGCGCAGGGGTTGTTTTATCACAACCACAAAGCAGCACTACACCGTCCAGCGGATTGGCGCGTATTGATTCTTCTACATCCATACTCACCAGATTGCGGTAAAGCATGGCCGTAGGTTTAATAAGCGTTTCACCAAGTGACATTACCGGAAACTCTACCGGGAAGCCGCCAGCTTCATAAATACCATGTTTAACAGACTCGGCCAATTCGCGAAAATGCGCATTACAAGGAGTCAATTCCGACCAGGTATTGCAAATGCCTATTACGGGTTTACCCTTAAATTCATGGGCGGGTATGCCCTGGTTTTTCATCCAGGAACGATAGATAAATCCATCCTTTCCGTTACGATCAAACCATTCGGCACTACGGAGTTTTCTCATTGTTGATATTTAACTGATAGCCCTGTCTAAATGGGTGTAGCCACCATCTACATGTATCAACTGACCAGTAGTATGGCTTGATCTATCTGACAACAGGAAAGCGGCCATATTTGCTATTTCTTCGGCGGTGGTCATACGCTGCTCAAATGGTATCTTAGATATGATCGATTGAAGCTTTTCGTCGGGATTTTCGAGCGTTCTGATCCAATTCTCATAAAGCGGCGTCCAACATTCGGCTACGATTATAGCATTGACACGGATACCATAGGGTAATAGTTCAACGGCCCATTCACGCGTCAGGGCATTGCGGCCTCCGTTTGCAGCAGCATAAGCCGAAGTATTTCCCTGCCCGGTTTCAGCAGTTTTAGACCCAATGTTTACTATAGCTCCTTTTGATTTTTTCAACTCAGGTAAGGCATAATGCGCAAGCAGGTAGTAGTGTACCAGGTTTCGGTGCAAGGAGGCCATAAATCGTTCATAGTCGCCTTTTTCCAGTCCTACGCCATCGTTTACACCTGCATTATTAACAAGGCCGTCAATGCGTCCAAATTGAGCAATCACGGCATTTATAGCACGTTCACATTCCGCAGGCTGAGTTAATTCGGCTGCAAATTGAGACGCCTTGCCATTTACTGCCTGTACGGTTTTAAGGTTATCTTCTGCATTACGACCGATGATCACCGGCAAAGCACCTTCCGCAGCCAATACTTTTACAATTCCTTCCCCAATCCCTTTGGCACCACCGCTAACAACGATGACCTTATCCTTTAGATTCAAATCCATATGCTATTGAAATTAATTACCTCCCGGAGTATTACAAGTTATAAAATCTTACAGCATTACCCCCAAAAAATAACTCCTGCTCCTGCTGCGAATATCTTGACGAAAATATCTGTAAAATTTCCAGCGAACGTGAATATGCACCGGCAAGCAAACATACCGGCCAGTCGGATCCGTACATTAGTCGATTAGTGCCAAAAGCGTTAAAAATTACTTCCAGGTAAGGCGTAAAATCAGAAGTTCGCCATTTATACCAATCTGCCTCGGTCAGCATGCCCGATACTTTGCAAAAAACATTGCGGTATTGTGCCAGGTCAATTATATCATTTTTCCAGGCCTCTATCTCACCTGTTTTAATAAATGGTTTTGCGATATGGTCCAGTACAAATTTCTGATCAGGAAATTCTGATACCAACTCACTGGCATACTTTATGTGTTTTGGGTATATCAGGATATCATAGGTGAAGCCAAACTGTTTCAGCAAACTTATACCCTGCCTGAATTTTTTTCCTAGCATAAATCGGTCATCCGGCTCGCCTTGTACAACATGCCTGATTCCTTTTAATTTGGGGAAATTGGTATAGTAATAATTGAGTCTTTCTTCGGCATTGGTTGCCTGTAAATCTATCCACCCTACTACGCCTTTAATAAAGCTATTTTGCTCCGCCAGCTTTAGCATAAACTCGTTATCACTTTCATCCTGGCAAGTTTGTACCAAAACAGTACCGTCTATTTCATTACGCGTTAGTGAAGGTTTAATATCTGCAGGTAAAAAATCGCGCTTGATCACCGACATTTCGTTAGTGATCCAGCTATCCCTAATTGGGTCAAACTGCCAAAAATGCTGATGGGCGTCAATCTTTAACATAAGGTACCAGTTTTTGCAAAGCATAGCCGAGACCGTCAATTCCTAATTCGATCACGTCACCTGGTTTTAGGTATAAATTTGGCTTCATACCCAATCCAACCCCGGCAGGAGTTCCTGTCGATATGATATCTCCCGGCAAAAGCGTCATAAACCGACTTGTATAGGCGATCAAATGAGGAATATTAAAAATAAAATTTGATGTGTTGCCATCCTGCATAATCTGCCCATTTAACTTTAACCAAAGGCGAAGGTTGTGAGGGTCCGCAATCTCATCTGGAGTTGCTAAAAAAGGCCCTATCGGAGCAAATGTATCGCAACCTTTACCTTTATCCCAGGTGCCGCTTCGCTCCAACTGAAATTCGCGTTCAGAAACATCATTATGCAAAACATAGCCGGCTATATAATTCAGTGCATCACTTTCATCAACATAGCTTGCTTTTTTTCCGATAACCAACGCCAACTCCACTTCCCAATCCGTTTTAACAGAATCTTTCGGGATAATAATATCATCATTCGGCCCAACGATAGCTGTTGTCGATTTCAGGAAAATTACTGGCTCAGGCGGTGGTGTAGCATTGGTTTCACGAGCGTGATCGCTATAATTTAAGCCGATGCAAACTATTTTTGAAGGTCGTCCTATCGGACAGCCCAAACGAATATCATCACTCACTTGTAACAAGTTACTGTTACTAATAAACTGTTCGAGCCGTTTCAGGCCATCAGTTTCAAAAAATCGCTCATCATAGTCTTCGCCAAATGCCGACGTATCGTAACGTTTGTTATTGATAATTACACCTGTTTTTTCATTCCCGGCTTCGCCAAAACGTATCAGTTTCATAGTTATATCTGGTAAATATATAAGGGCAGATTGGTTGCTGCGCAGTTTATTGATGACCTATTAAATTGACAAATAAAAAATCAATTTTCATAGTCCTAATTGTTAATTCTTGTAAAGCCACCATCCAGTAAATAATCGCAACCGGTTATAAACGCGGCTTCGTCCGAACATAGGTAAAGTGCCAGCGAGGCTACCTCTTCGGGCTTTGCCATACGACCAATGGGTTGGCTTTTTGATAGCTTTTCAAAAATTTCAGCTTCTTTACCGGGATAATTTTTGGCGATAAAACCGTCCACAAATGGTGTGTGTACCCTGGCTGGTGAAATACTATTGCATCTGATATTATCATGCAGATAATCGCGGGCGACAGATAGCGTCATTGAAAATATTGCTCCTTTACTGGTAGAATAAGCAAATCTATCTGTAATACCAACCGTAGCCGCTATTGATGCGGTGTTTAAAATAACACCGCCACCCTTTAATTTCATCAATGGAATGGCAGCAAACAGGCAGTTATAGGCACCTTTTACATTTACGTTCATTACCCGGTCAAAATCAGCCTCGGCAGTTGTATCCGCCTTGCCAATATGAGCAATGCCTGCATTATTTACCAGGATATCGGGGTTGCCAATTTCATTAAAAACATCAACAACCAGTTGCTGTTTACTGATATCAACCTGGTGATAAGTGGCCGCACCTCCGCTATTTTGAATTTCTTCAACTACAAGTTGAGCCGCATCCGCAGCCAGATCAATAATATGAACTTTAGCTCCTCGTTGTCCAAAAAGAACTGCAATGGCTTTGCCTATCCCGCTTCCACCACCGGTAATAACGGCTATCTTGTCTTTTAAACTAAACATCATTTTTTAAATTTCGAAGTTCGAAATGTCAAATGCGAAATGAATTATAACATTTTTGGAGCGCGCAGTGCCAGATGTGAAGTTATTTTGACGTCATTTCCCATTTGACATACCGCAATTCGCATTTATATCAATTAGCATTTCGCACTGGACATAATTTCGCAATTGGCATTCTGCATTTATAATGAAACTCCCCTCTTCCAGGGTATAAAATCATCTTGTTCCAACAGCACAGCTTTAGGCTGTTCGTACCCGCTGGCTACATTAATAACGTATTCCAATATCCGCTCGCCTGCCTCGGGAATGGATTCAGTGCCCTCAATGATGGTACCGCAATTGATATCAATTATATCGGGCATTCTTTTATACAATGCTGTATTGGTAGATAATTTAATTACCGGTGCGATAGGATTGCCTGTAGGTGTACCCAAACCCGTTGTAAACAGTACGATATTAGCTCCCGAACCCACTTCGGCTGTCGTACTTTCCACATCGCTTCCGGGAGTACATAAAAGGTTTAAGCCCGGTTTTGTAGCCTTTTCCGGATAATCCAATACTGCTGTTACGGGTGATGTACCACCCTTTTTTGCTGCCCCGGCAGATTTGATCGCATCGGTTATCAATCCGTCTTTAATATTACCAAATGATGGGTTGGCATAAAATCCTGAGCCACCTTCTTCTGCGCGCTTATTGTAAGTGATCATCAGGTCCATGAATCGCTGCGCAGTTTGTTCATCAACGCATCGATCACTTAACTCCTGCTCAACACCACACAACTCGGGGAATTCTGATAGAATGACCGAGCCCCCAATCGAAACCAGCAGATCAGAAACATAGCCCAATGCAGGATTGGCGGATATACCCGAAAATCCATCCGAACCCCCACATTCAAGACCAATACAAAGCTTTGACAATGGTGCGGGTTTTCGTTCATTTTTATTCGCTTCGATCAGACCGGCAAAGGTTTGCTTCAGTGCCTGCTGTAACAGATTTTTCTCTGTACCTAATTGCTGTTGTTCCAAAACAACAAGCGGCTTGCTGAATTCCGGGTCGCGTTTGGCGATCTCCGCTTTCAAGATATGTCCCTGTGCATGCTGGCAACCCAAACTTAAAACCGTTGCTCCAGCCACATTTGGGTGTGTAATATATCCGGCCAAAAGGCCGCATAATGCGATCGAATCCTGTTGGGTCCCACCGCAACCCAGATCGTGGGTCAAAAATTTGATTCCATCAATATGTTCAAATAAGCGTTTATTGGGCGTCTTAACCGTTGAAGTTTGTACATCGGCACTTAAAATTTCCTGCGTGGTTTTGCCCGCACGGTAAAGGCTCATTAATTCATCAACCTCATTTTCATAGCTCCTGGCTTTTTTATAACCAAGCTTATCAACCAGAGCCTCTTTCATTACCTGTATATTACGGTTTTCGCAAAAAACCAGGGGTATAACCAACCAATAGTTCGCCGTACCAACGCTTCCATCCGCCCGGTGATATCCCTGGAACGATCTGCCCTCAAATTTTGAAGCATCGGGTTTGGCCCAATCCAGTTTACGTTGACCCAGGTGAAAAGCACTAGATGCATGATGAATATTCGCTGTTGAAACCAATCCCCCGACAGGAATGTGTTGGGTAGCTTTTCCAACCAATACACCGTACATCAGGATATCGTCGCCAGGCTCCAGCGATATTAAAGCGAACTTGTGTTTTGCTGCTACCTTATCTGCAAGCTTAAAATTTCGGCCCTCAAATGCTATTTCCGTCCCTGCATCAAGATCACGAAGTGCTACCAGGACGTTGTCGTCTTTGTGTATTCTTAAATAACTATTTGGCTGGATCACAGATTTGTACTAATTTTTTATTTCTCAAACTAAACTTCATATTTCATACAATCAACTCAAATATTCGGTCCATTAATACCCATTTCTCCCCTGGCTTTGAGCCCGGAAGTGCTTGCTGAAATTTCCACATCAAACGCTCCCATTCCTGCACCTTGATATTCGAACTGTCCATTGAAGCTTTATTCCCGAAAGAAAAGCCGTCTTCAGTTTCCATGATCATGAACAGCCGATTACCTGTGCGGTAAATTTCCATATTTATGATACCGGAATCAAGAATACTTTTTTTTATTTCGGGCCAAACATTCCGGTGATAGGCCTCATATTCGGCTATTAACAACGGATCATCTACCAGGTCGAGAGCCAGCGCAAATCTTTTCATTATTGCAGACTTAATTCAACAACCGGTATTTCGTATGGCGGTTTGTTTTTCGGCAGTGTTAATTCTATATCCGAGCCGTTCTCAGTATATTTTAATTCCGAATAGTCATTCAAAAACTGTACGTAATTTATTTTGCCTTTATAACCTGTCAAAACCAGTTTACCATCAGCCGGATAATCGTACAAATGGATATACAAACGTTTGGTTTTAGCGTTATAAGTAAGCTTTTGACCGCTCGGCACCTTAAAACTATCCGGAGCAAGTGTAGCACCATAAATTGATTTACTATTAGCATGCATCCAATAGGACAAACTATCAAGTGCGTTGGTAGCTCGATAGTCAAATTCGCCGCGGGCAGTTGGGCCAACATTCAGAATCAGGTTGCCACCGTTACTTACCGAACTGATCAGCAGATCAAGTAACTGGCGATGCGTTTTCCAGGTATTTTCGTCGCGGTAATAGCCCCATGATCCTGAGAAAGTCTGACAGGTTTCAAACGTATGACCTTTGTAAGCATCCAGTTCTTTGGTGCTCACCTGTTCCGGCGTTTCAAAATCGCCGCCATCGCTGTATTCATACAGGCCGAGGCGATTGTTGACGATAATACCCGGTTGCAACTTTCTAACCATTTTCAACAGGTTTTGGGCATCCCAATCCTTGCCCCATTTACCATGTTTTGAACCTTTTTCCCAAGACCAATCCAACCACAATACGTCAATTTTGCCATAATTGGTCAACAATTCCCGTACCTGATTGCGCAGATATGCCCGGTATTTGTTCATATCGCGACCTTTGTTCAAACGGTCGTAATTTGCTTTACTTGTATCCACCTGGGTAAGCGGGTGAGCATCATCTACGGTATAATCAGGGTGATGCCAATCGAGTAGTGAATAATAAAATCCCACTTTCAGTCCTTCTGCCCTGAATGCTTTAACGTATTCCTTCACCAGGTCGCGGTGCGCAGGTGTGTTGGTGGCTTTATAGTCGGTAAATTTCGAATCAAACAAGGTAAAGCCTTCGTGGTGCTTGGTTGTGAGTACCGCGTATTTCATTCCTGCTGCTTTTGCAGCCCTGGCCCATTTGCGCGGGTCGAAGTGATCTGGGTTATAACGATCGAAATACTTTTGGTATTCCTCGTTGGTGAGGTGCTCGTTATGTTTCACCCATTCATGCCGGGCTGCTTCTGAATATAGGCCCCAGTGAATGAACATCCCAAAGCGGGCATCGGTCCACCATTCCAGGCGCTTTTTCTTTTGGGCATCGGTTTCGTTGCCTAAACGTTTTTTCTGTGCGATAGCAGGCAATGTCATGAGCAATGCCAGAAGTACGATGAGTGAGCGTTTACTTTTCATAATTTTAAATGATCAATGCCCAGCAACCTGCTGAACGTCTTTAACTTTGATATTTTTTAGCGCGAAATAGAAAATATAAATAAAGCTGGAAAGTGGCACCAGGTACGCGATACGTATATTGCTCAAATCAGAAACTCGACCGAGTATTAAAGGTATAACTGCGCCACCTACAATGGCCATGATGAGTAAAGATGAGCCTTTTTTTGTCTTCGCACCAAGATCTCTGATACTTAGTGAAAATATAGTGGGGAACATGATAGACATGAAAAACGGGATACACATCATAGCGTAAACCGAAAATTTTCCGGCAACGGAAAAGGCTAATAAAAGCAATATAAAATTCACTACAGCATAGGTGATCAATATCTTCACCGGCGCTATGAATCGCATTAAAAATGTCCCGAAAAAGCGTCCGATCATGAAACCTAACATGGCAAGGCCAAGCAACGAGGCTGCATTTTTTTCACCGATTTCAGCTACCGATTTAGCATACCTCACAAAGAAACTTGTGACGGAAGCCTGAGCGCCAACATAAAAAAATATGCCCCCAACCCCAAGCAACAGATTTTTCTCGTTGAAGATAGAACCTGCCTCTTTTTGGTCAGCGTCGCTATGTTCTTTGATATCGGGTAGTTGGGTTCGCCAAATTAATACAGCAACAGCCAAAACAACGATACCTATGATAATGTATGGAATTTTTACCGCGTCAGATTCCCCTTGCAAATAGGCACCCAATTGGTGTTGCTTTGAAAGAACAGCTGCCTGTTCAGCAGAAAGATCTTTACCCGACAAAATAAAAATACCTCCCAGAAATGGGGCCAGCGTGGCCGCTAACCCATTAAATGATTGGGCAAAATTGATCCTGAATGTTGCTGTCGCGGGATCACCCAGGTTATTGATATAGGGATTGGCAGCGGTCTCCAAAAATCCGCAGCCACTGGCAAGAATAAACAATGCGAACAGGAAAAAACCATACATCCGCGTATCTGCTGCCGGATAAAATAAAAAGGCCCCGATAGCAAACAGCGATAAACCGAATATGATCCCGCTTTTATAGCCAAACTTTTGCATAAATAACCCGGCAGGGATGGCAACCACAAAATAAGCAAGGTAAAAAGCCGAATCTACAAATGCCGATTGCAAGTCGGTTAACTGACAAGCCTTTTTCAGGTGAGGAACCAGTATCGAATTTAAATTTAGTGCAATCCCCCATAAAAAGAAAAGCGATGTAATTAAGGCAACTGCGAAAAGGCCTGTTTTTTTGGTCATAGCAAATAAAAAATAAGTGATAATCGTTCGACCTGCGCTGCCATTTTCAATGCAGGGTAATTGGTTATTACAAAGAAATAAATTTTGGGTAATAAAACACTAAAACCACGAAATAAATGTAAGAGCGATTTCGACCGATCAAACGGCTATATTAAAAGACATCGGAAGTAAAGATCAACCAACTTTATGCAGGTAATTTTCGAGATATTCTCTTGGCGAACTTCCTGTGACATTTTTAAAAACCCTGTTAAAGTTGGTTATGCTTGTAAATCCGCATTTGTATGCAACTACCGAGATACTTTCATATTTATTAGCCGTCAGCTTTTTACAGGCCTCATTTACCCGCATTTCGTTTAGAAAGGAAATAAAGGTATGCCTTGTGTGTTTTTTAAAGTAGCGGCAAAAAGCCTGAGGTGTCATGCAGGCTTCCCGTGCAACATCGTCTAAAGTGATCGATTTACTGTAATGCTGCAATATATAATTGTATATATTACTTATGCGAATGCCTTCAACCTCATTTATACCCGGAGAGATATTGAAATCAGACAATGGCTCGGGCTTATTTCCCATACTGCTCAAAACGCGCATTAATTGCAAAAAAAGGATCATTTGATCTGCCCCGGGCGTGGCTTGTATATCGAGCAACAAATTCGAGACCTTGCCAACACTTTCTGCTGGCAGTTTAAAACCATGCCGGCAATGGGCAATGAAATCCTTCAGACTCTTGAGTTCAGGAAGATCAAAAAGAGCAGAAAGACTTCCGTTTGGATCAAAAAAAACGGTCAGCGCCCGTATCTTCTTTTTACTATCAGACAAAAAATATTCAGGATTACTTTTAAACAAATGCGGCTGGTCGGCGCCAAGAAAATAAACTTCGCCCGCCTGAAATGTATGCATATTGTTGCCGGCAATCAATGTACCTTCCCCCTCCTGTATCCAGGTTACCTGAGCTTCTTTATGCCGGTGGAGATGAGGATAGAAGTAAGGCATATCTTCCTGCTGAGCAATTATGCTCCTGTCATGCGCTACCGGTATCGTAAATTGCAGAACCTTCATCTCGAATTATTACGCAAATATTAACAGAATTATTTTCATTCAACCATTTACGGGTTAAAATATTGTACTGACTGGCGTCAAAAATAGATATAGATGCTGAATCGGCTAAAATATAGGCAGTATTGGCAATAATCATCAGACATGATTAAACCGGCAAATCGCTAAATTTATACCAAGATGAGATCGAACCGTATTAATTCAATATTTCTATTGGTTGTTGTGGCGTTTTCGGGGTATAGTGCCCTTGCCCAGCAACGTGATTACCCTATACTGCCTGTGGCGTTTACAAATGTTCATGTCAATGACAATTTTTGGGAACCCCGAATGGAAGTAAATGCAACGGTCACTATACCCTATGTGCTTGCACAATGCCGGGCAAACGGCAGGGTGGATAATTTTTTAAGGGCTGCAAAACTTCTTGATGGTGATAAAATGAGCGAATTTCCTTTTGATGATAGCGATATCTATAAAGTAATTGAAGGAGCATCCTATGCCATGGAAGTAAAGAAAAACCCACAACTTGAAAGATCAATAGATACCCTGATCAATATCATAGGTGCAGCCCAGGAAAAGGATGGCTATCTGTATACTTTCCGTACCGTAAATGCGAAAAAACCGCACGAATGGATAGGCAGTAAGCGCTGGGAAAATGAAGAAATACTTAGTCATGAACTGTACAATGTGGGGCACCTCTATGAAGCCGCCGCTGCTCATTTCCAGGCAACAGGGAAAAGGACATTATTGAATATTGCATTAAAAAATGCCGACCTGCTGGTAACTACGTTTGGCTATGGGAAAGAAGAAAAATACCCTGGCCACCAGGTAGTAGAGATCGGTCTGGCTAAATTATATCGCATAACCGGTAATAAAAAATACCTCGACCTTGCTAAATTCTTCCTCGATATTCGCGGTCCAAAAGGAGACGCTTACAATCAGGCTGATAAACTGGTAGTTGATCAGCACGAAGCTGAAGGCCATGCCGTTAGGGCAGCTTACATGTATACCGGAATGGCCGATGTTGCTGCGCTTACAGGAAACCAGCGATACCTGCAGGCTATTGACGACATTTGGAATGATGTTGCCCATAAAAAAATATATCTCACCGGCGGCATAGGAGCCACCAATGCCGGCGAGGCTTTTGGCGATCCTTATCAGCTTCCCAATATGTCGGCCTATGCAGAAACCTGTGCGGCGATAGCCAACGTTTATTGGAACAGTCGTATGTTTTTACTTCACGGTGATTCAAAGTATATTGACCTATTGGAACGAACGCTTTATAACGGGCTTTTATCTGGTGTATCACTAAGTGGCAATAAGTTTTTTTATCCAAACCCACTCTCATCTATGAACCAGCATCAGCGTAGTGCCTGGTTCAGTTGTGCCTGCTGTATCAGCAACATGGCCCGTTTTATGCCTTCAATACCAGGCTACGTTTATGCGGTCAATGAAAATAACCTGTATCTGAACTTGTACATGAGCAATGCCAGTAATATTACCCTTCAGGGCGGGCATTTGAACATTATAGAATCAACGGAATATCCCTGGAAAGGAAAAGTAGACCTTACCTTAAATCCTGACAAACCATTTGTTTATAGTTTAAAACTTCGTATTCCAGGATGGGCACAGGATAAACCAATAGACGGCAATCTTTATACTTTCCTTAAACACAAGCAAGGTTCGGTTACGATCACGATCAATGGGAAACCTGTAAATTATTCATTTGAAAAAGGGTACGCCACCCTAACAAGAAGATGGAAAAAAGGTGACAAAATAACCTTGAACCTTCCAATGCCGGTTGAAAAAGTAATAGCAAATCAACAGGTAAAAGATGACCAGGACCGTTTTGCATTTCAACGTGGGCCTTTGGTTTATTGCCTGGAAGGGCCCGACAATAAAGATAGCCTGGTACAAAACATTACCATAAACCAGCAGGCCCCTGCTGGTACAGCATTTGAAGCATCGAAGCTGAACGGCGTCGAGGTAATAACTACAGCAGGCAAAAGCACACGAAGGCAATTGAATACAGATGCACTGCTGGAGACAAACCAAAATGTAACCGCTATCCCCTATTATGCCTGGGCCAATCGTGGACCCAGCGAAATGACTGTTTGGATCCCTTATAAAGCATCCGCATCAAGGCCGCAGCCTGCCCCAACTATAGCAAGTAAAAGCAAAGTTTCGGCATCTATTGATAACAAACGTATGTTACGCGCATTGAACGACCAGTTTGACCCCCAGGACTCGAAAGATAACAGCGCTCCATTCCTGCATTGGTGGCCCAAACAGAATAGTACAGAGTTTATTCAGTACGATTTTGACCATGCATACACGGTTTCCGAATCAAAAGTCTATTGGTTCGACGACGGTCCCTGGGGAGGTTGCCGAATTCCGTTGTCATACAAAATTTATTACAAAAAAGACGGAGCTTGGGTTCCGGTAAATAACACAAGCCCCTATGACATTAGTAAGGATAAATATAATGTACTTAAATTTGAACCGATAAATACTACCGCTTTAAAGCTTGAAATTCAATTGCCTGCTGATAACTCGGCTGGAGTGCACGAATGGGCCGTAAAATAATTGTTTGATGGTATTTTGGCTGAAAAGAT